>CAZFYP010000020.1:0-25983 GCA_964523535.1 uncultured Clostridia bacterium | reverse complement strand
AAGGAAACCGGTCTTGTAATTGGTGGTGTGGTTTCATTGTCATTGAATATTCTAAAGGATTGAAACATCCTGATCCATGCTGGCGGCCGGTAAGAAAAGACCCTGTAGTTTCAATTATGAAAGATCCACTGAAACTTATGTGCCAAAAAATGGAATTCTTGAATTGGATATTTAATATAATTGGTAGCTGTTTAACAACCATTACTTATATCGTATTAAATTCCTCAAAGTATGTATAAATATATAGTTTGCGGATTAGATTCTGCAAACTATTGATTTATTGACCCTGTTCAGAAATGAGTGGGGTTTTTTAAAAAAACTGATTTAAATTATGGCGCTTTGATTGCTAGGTGATTCTTTTATTATGTATGTGTTAAAATACAGGTAGAATATAAAAGGTGGAACACTATGTTATTTAAAGATTTTCAATTAAATCCAATGATACAAAAAGCTTTACAAGATCAACACTATAAGATTGCAACACCTATCCAACAAAAGGCAATTCCCTTGTTGTTGGAAGGAAAAGATTTGTTGGGATGTGCTCAAACTGGGACTGGAAAAACCGCAGCTTTTGCATTACCAATACTTGAAAAGCTTATAGAGATTAAAAACATACCAGATAAGAAGACACCAATTCGAGCCTTGGTTTTAGCTCCAACAAGAGAGCTTGCACTTCAAATTGGAGAAAGCTTTCAAAAATATGGCAAGTATTTGGATGTCCGAATAGCAGTTATTTTTGGTGGTGTTACGCCTAAACATCAAATTAAAGCAATGAAAAGAGATCCAAATATTATAGTTGCTACACCGGGACGTTTAGTCGATCTGGTAGAACAGGGTTATATTGATCTTAGTCATATAGATATGTTAGTCTTGGACGAAGCAGATAGAATGTTAGATTTAGGAATGAGTAAAGATGTAAAAAAAATAGTATCATTATTACCTGAAAAACGTCAAAACATGCTTTTTTCAGCTACTATGCCTAAGGAAGTAACAAGTTTAGTTAATAACATATTGAAGAATGCAGTGAAAGTTGAAGTAAGCATAAGTTCAAAGGAAAAATCCGACATTAATGAAAGTGTATATTTTGTTAATGAACCACATAAAACATCCCTTTTACTTAAGTTGTTAGAAGATGAATTAATTGAATCAGTTTTAATATTTACAAGAACAAAAGGAAGAGCAAATAAAGTGTCTAAAGTTATTAATAATGCTAATATCAGGACAAAAGCAATTCATGGAGGTAAGAAGCAACAAACAAGAAAAGATGCTTTAGAAATGTTTAAAACTAAGAAAATTCGTATTTTGATAGCTACAGATATAGCAGCAAGGGGTTTAGACATTAATGATATAACGCACGTAATTAATATGGATTTACCACAAGTACCAGAAACCTACATACATAGAATTGGACGGACAGGACGTGCTGGTAAGACTGGGGTAGCTATTAGTTTTTGTTCTGTGCAGGAAGTAGAATTTTTACAAGCCATAGAAAAAGAAATAGGACATCAAATTACAGAAGTTGAAAATCATGAATTTTTACCACTACATATGGTTTTAATTAGAGGTAGAGATGAAAAAGTTTAAAATCTAATAAGAATCAATTGATCAGGTTGAATTATAAATTTATTTTAACACACAGGGACGGTTCTCGTGTGTTTCTGCGTTTTACTTAAATAACTCATTAAGTATTATAAGAGCTATTTTATCGCCAAATTACTCTAATGATAAAGGGTTAGTAGCGGTTTAATTGACCCTGTTCAGATGAGCAGGGTCTTTGTATTTAAAAAAATGACCGAATGAAATTTAAAAAAATGACCGAATGGAAGTCGATCAAAGGGGAAGGAAATGTCAATTTATACTAACAGGTTCGGCTACCCCTGCACAGAAAGGTATATTGCATAGTGGCGCAGGCAGGATATCAACTTTAAGAATGAGACCGATGTCACTGTATGAATCAAAAGACTCATCAGGACAGGTTTCTTTGGAAGATATTTGTAATGAGCAATATAAGAATATAGTAATTAATCAACCAAGTTTAGATAAAATTATTGAACTTATAGTTAGAGGTGGATGGCCAGGTAGTTTGGATTTGAAAGAATGTTTTTGATTGAAAATCAGAAATCTTTTTCTTCCAACCTTAGGTCATCAACGAGGATTAAGAAGTTGGATAAAAGACATTTTGTTGACCCATCATTAGCCTGTGCATTACTCAATGCATCAACTAATATGCTTATTAATGATTTAAATACTTTGGGTTTTTTATTTGAAGCTCTATGTGAGAGGGACTTAAGAATTAACAATGATGACTGATTGGTACCGGGAATATAAGGAGAGGAAATTTATGAATATACAGATTTTTGGTAAAAAGAAGTGTTTTGATACAAAGAAAGCACAACGGTATTTTAAGGAAAGAGGCATAAAGTTTCAGTTTATAGACATACTTGATAAAGGTCTAAGTAAGAGGGAACTTCAATCGGTTATAAGTGCAGTAGGTGGCTTTGAGAAATTGTTAAATGAGAAGGATGAAAATTTTCATTTGATAAGTTACTTGGTGGAAGAGCAAAAGGAAGAAAAGCTTTTAGAGACACCTAGTCTTTACAAAACGCCTATAGTAAGAAATGGTAAAAAAGCGACAGTGGGTTATGAGCCGGATGTGTGGAAAAAGTGGGATTGAAAGAAAAGCTTGTATAATGGAGTGCACTCCGGTAATGGATAAAACAGTTTTTATTAAAATTGGTCTGGTCATGGTTCGTTTGCATAATGCTGTATTCCCGTTGCCGGCAGCATGGGCGTATTTGGATTGTTCTGTACATAATACTGTCACATTAGACTGTTATAATTGTTCTATAATTAAAAAGGAGGAAATAAAATGCAAATATATCAATCAATTAGTAAATCATATAATAAATCATTGACAGTGTTACTTGTTATTATAGTAACTCTTGGTACTTTGATGTTGTTGGTGGGGTGCAGTTCGGATAATGAAACAGAACAATTAAACTCCACAGAAAGCGATGAAGTAATTGTTCAGCCAATTGAGCATAATGTGGATGTTGATCCTAATCCATTAAGTGAAGCAGACAAAACCCTGACACTAGAAGGATACGGAGCATTGGGTGCACTAAGCGATAATGACCTTAGTGTTGTGGATATGCTAATGTATGCAGTTCAAGATGAGTATTTGGCACATGGTGAATACTTGGCAATCATTGATAAATTCGGCAATCAAAAACCATATGATAATATAGTGAAATCGGAGGAAACACATCTTTCATTTTTAAGGGAAGTCTACCTTTCTTATGAACTGGAGTTTCCGGAGGATTCATCAGAGGATCATATTATTATTCCTGCTGATTTGCTTGAAGCTGCAAAAACAGGAGTACAGGCCGAAATTGACAATATTGCCATGTATGAAAAATTCTTGTCATATGATTTGCCTGAAAATGTAATTGAAGTATTCTCGGCCTTAAAAAGTGGGTCGGATAGCCATTTGTTGGCTTTTGAGAAACAAGTTGACAGATTATCGAAGTGATATGGATTATTGGAAGCAGACTCTGAAGCCATTGAGTTTGGAAGGCAATTCGTTAGGAATCTTGATGAGTCTTTAGCCATTTGCCTATCAGGTAAAAAAACAATAGTTGGATTAGAAGAGACCCCATTTATAGAAAATATTTCTATGAATGGGGTTTTGTATTATTGTCATCATATTGAAGCTTGTATAGATCATAATACATTCCCTTTTGGACAAGCAGTTCTTGATGGGTCCCATTCTCTACTACCTGTCCTTTATGGAGAACTATTATTTTATCGGCATTTTGTATTGTTGATAATCTATGGGCTACAACAAGTGTTGTTCTGTCTTTCATGATTTTTCCCATAGCATCTTGAATGAGGGATTCGGTTTCTGTATCAATATTAGCAGTGGCTTCATCCAAGATTAGTATTGACGGATTATAAGCTAAAGTTCTGGCGAAGGAGATTAGTTGTCTTTGTCCCGTAGAGAAAGTTGCCCCTCTTTCAAATACTTTTTCTGAATATTTGTCAGGTAGTTTGCAGATGAACTTGTCTGCATTGACATATTTTGATGATTCATAGATTTTATCCATTGAAATATTTTCATCTCTTAGTCTTATATTGCTTTTGATATCACCTGTAAAAAGGAAAACATCCTGAAGCATTTGTCCAATGTTGGATCTTAAGGATTTCACTTTAATATTTTTTATGTTTATACCGTCAAGGAGGATTTCTCCCTTTTGAATGTCATAGTATCTTGTAATCAGATTTTGAATTGTTGTCTTGCCTGCACCTGTAGAGCCAACAAAAGCAACAGTTTGACCTGGGGATACGGTGAAGGAGACGTTTTTAAGTATCCATTCATTTTCATTATAGGCAAAACAAACATTTTTGAACTCTATGGATCCATGTACATTTTCGAGTTCAATTGCATCTTCATCATCCTTGATATCTGATTGAGTATCCATTACTTCAAATATTCTTTCTGATGATGCCATAGCGGACTGAAGAATGTTGAACTGCTCTGATAATTGATTTATAGGCTCAAAAAGTTTACCTATATAACGTTGGAATATTATCAAGGTCCCTATTGATATGCTTCCCTGGATTGCCATCTTTCCACCGAAACTTATTAATAGAGCAAGGGCTACAACATTTAGAAGGTAAATTGATGGTCTGTAGGTGGCAAATGCTTTCAGATTGTCAAGATAGGATTTTTTTAGTTTATTGTTTTCCGATTTGAATTCAGAATAAACCTCATCTTCTACTGCGAATATTTGAACAATCTTCATACCGCTTATGGTTTCGGAAATAAAGGAGTTTAAGTCAGCCAGTCTTTTTCTTATATCTCTGTTGATGATTCTGGAGTAATGTCTGAAAATCATGGTAAAGAAGACAATAAAGGGTAAGATGGAAAATGTAATCAAGGATAATCTGATATTAAAAATAAGCATGGAAATCATAACCCCTGCCAGGATAAAAAAACTTTTAAGGGTGTTGATTATTACACTTGTATACATTTCGCTTAAGTTCTCAGTATCATTGGTTACCCTGGTTACTATTTTACCTATAGGGTTTTTGTTGAAATAATCTATGGATAAAGTCATAAAATGTGAAAAAACTTCATTCCTTATATTGAAGATTATCTTTTGACCCGAATACTGCAGCAGTATGGCTTGACCATAATTAATCAAAAATATCAAAAGTGTGATAAGAAGGTATTTTATTGAAACTCTTATTATTCCATCTATGCTGCTTTTTCTCATTACTTTTAGTTCATCTGATGTAAGTGGAGATGACAAGTTGTTGAGATAAGATGTAGTGTTTTCTTTTTTTACTATTTCTTCTGCTTGAGAATATAGTAAATTGTCAAGAAAATAGTATTGGTCTTCTTTCTTTACTATGATTGCAAAAATTGGACTTGATGATGTATCTCCACTTGCTTCTACAAAGTAATTATCTTGATATTGGAAGCCATCTCTTTCAGAATCAATTGATAATTTGTATATTGTGCTATAGTTGTCTATGTATTCATCGATGGCTTTTCCCAGTATAACCGGTTGATACAGCTCTAATATGACCCCGATAATAAGAAGAATTAGGGATGAAAAAATAATCAAGGCATAGGGTTTTGAGTAAACAAGTAATCTTTTAAGAAGATCTTTGTCCAGTGATTTATATTCTTTGTCATTTTTTTTGATCTTACTCATAGTTCCACCTCTGATACTTCTGTATCATCGATTGCTTTTTCCAGAAGCTGTTTCTTGTATATATGATTGTACAATCCATCCATTAATATGAGTTCCTCATGACTGCCTTTTTCAACTATGGATCCCTTGTCCAGGACAATTATTTGATCCGAATTTTGAAGTGTTGAAATCCGGTGCGAGATTAAAATATTGGTTTTGTTTTTTCTGATAATATTCAAATGTGAAAGAATTTTGTTTTCTGTTTCTGTATCAACAGCAGAGAGAGAATCATCCAAGATTAGTATGGGGGGATCCTTGATTAATCCCCTGGCAATTGATATCCTTTGTTTCTGACCTCCTGAAAGACTTACACCTCTTTCACCGATTACAGTATCGTATTGTTGAGAAAATCCCATTATATTGTCGTGTACACAAGCATATTTGGCGGAATTAACTATGTCTTTTTTTGATGAGTTTCTTAGACCGAAATCTATGTTTTTGGAAATGGTGGTTGAAAACAAAAAACTGTCCTGAGGAACATAGCCTATTGATTTTCTAAGGGTATGAAGTGGTATATCCAGTATATCCGTGCCGTCTATAAATATTGAATTGCCAGGGGGATCATAGAGCCTCAGAAGCAGATTTACCAGTGTTGATTTTCCGCTTCCAGTGCGGCCTAATATGCCAAGAGTTTTACCGTCGACAATAGACAGATTAATATCATTTAGATCAGGGGAGCCGGATTGGGGATAAGTAAAATGAAGGTTTTTTATTTCTATGGACCCGCCTGTTTTTTTGATGTCTTTTACTGATTCTGAATCTTTTATATCTATATCTTCATTTAGGATTTCTTCTATTCTTGTCAATGAAGCGGCGCCCATTGAAAAGAGATTGATAGTATATCCGATTGCAATCATGGGCCATATGAGCATAACAATGAATTGAACAAAGGCAGATAATTGTCCAATTGTAATGATATTTATTACTGCTAGATAGCCTCCATATCCAAGTACTACAGTCAGGCTCAAGCCTGTGATAAGTGCCATAATGGGATGAAGGAGTGAATTTATTATTAGCATCTTCATATTTTTATTGAAAGCATTATAATTTACATTTTTAAAGGCTTTAATTTCTTTTGATTCTTGAACGAATGCCTTAATAACATTTATTCCTGAGAAATTTTCCTGGGTGAAATCTGATAAGCCGGCAAAGGCTTCCTGTTTTGTCTTATATCTGCGGAACATTATCTTGGCCAGAATAGCTGTAACAATAATGATTAATGAAAGTGGAAGGACAGCAAAGAAGGTAAGACGTGGGTTTATCTGAGTCGACATATTGTATATTGTCAAAAAACCCAACACGGCAGCATCGAAGGTCATTAAAACGCCAGGTCCAACAGCCATTCTTAAAGCATCTAGGTCATTTGTAAGGTGTGCCATTATATCACCGGTTTTATTCTGGTTGTAATATCTTTGAGACAGGAATTCCAAATGCTTGAACAAGTCATTGCGGACATCATATTCTATGCTTCGGGAAGACCTGAAAATAAACATTCGCCAGCCAAACCTTCCTACTACAATTATAAGGCCTAAAAATAGAACTTGCTTTACATATTCTGACAGATCTGATTCGACAAGGTTGGATTCGCCAATATTATCTATTACCTTGCCAATTAGTAAAGGAATCCTTAATTGAAGTACATCAATTATACCTATTATCGCCAGTCCAAAAAAATAATTCCATTTATATTTATTAAAATAAGCTCGCATATACTTGCTGTTTACAATTTTAAATATACCGTCTTTATTTGCATACATAGTCAAACCACCCATATAATAAAATGTCACAGTATCATTGTAACATTTTTGAAATGACTTATAATAACCATCTTTCAATTTTAGATTTAATATGTTAATCTTTACATAAGAAGACTAGAGTGGAAAGGTAAAAAATAAAACTTTAAAAGTCTAGAAAAAGGAGCGGATATCCTTGGTAGGAAAAGAAAACAACTTGCTGTTTAATTTAATTGCACCTGTTTATGGTCTGTTTTATAAATATCAGAAAAGGCGATATTCGGAAGTTATTGAAAAGGTCAAGAATGAAATGAATCTCTTTTCTTCTGAATCAATTATCGATGTTGGGTGCGGTACTGGGGCCTTGTGTTCTGAATTGAATGAGAAAGGAATGATTGTGACAGGTATTGATCCTGCCATAAAAATGTTGGATATTGCCAGGAGTAAAAGAGAAAATTCAGCTATAAAATTCATTCAGGGAAATGCACTTGAAGGACTGCCCTTTAAAGATAAAAGCTTTGATATTGCAATAACATCGTATGTTGCACATGGTTTGCAAGCAGAAGACAGAAAGCAACTCTATACTGAGATGGGTAGACTTGCTAAAGAGTACGTAATAATCTATGATTATAATAATAAAAGATCATTTCTGACATCTATTATTGAATGGTTGGAGGGTGGAGACTATTTTCACTTTATCAAACATGCAGAGAAGGAGATGAAAGACTGTCTTGTGGAAATGAAAACTTGCTTTTCAGAGGTGTCGGTAATTAATGTAGATGTTAGGGCAAATTGGTATATTTGTAAGCCTAGAGGTAGATTATGAATAATAAAAAGATATTTTATGCATTTATATGGCACGGCCTATTTTTAGCGCTCACAATGTCCATGTTGGATTTAAACACAGTTTTTCCCTCTTTGATTGATGAAATGACTCATTCAAAAATAATTTTCGGTTTTCTCTATTCAATTATGTTAGGGGTACCCTTGATATTTAATGTTGTATTTAGTCATTATTTAAAAACATTTAAAAGAAAGAAAAAAGTATTACTTTTTGGAATTTATCTAAGAAGTTTCTCGATTCTAGGAATGGCGATTTCCACAACTTTTTTTGCTATAGATCGACCTGGATTTACTACAGGAAGTTTTTTCCTTTGGATATTTCTTTTTTCTATTAGTGCCGGTTTTGCTGGAATATCATATGCAGATATTATAGCTAAGACAATGACACCGTTAGAAAGAAATAAATTATATGCAACAAAGCAATTTATAGGATCTATTGCAGCTTTATTTGGTGGCTTTTTAATCAAAAAAATATTTAGCTTGCCATCCATGGTTTACCCAACCCAATATAGTATTAGTTTATTTATTGGAGCAATTGGCTTATTCATTGCTTCTCTTGGAATTATCACAATCGAAGAACCTGATAGTATCGTTAGTGAACAAGGACGGGGAAATTTTGTTGATTTTTTAAAATCCATACCAACAATTATTAAGGAAGATCCTGTATTTAAGAATTTTATTGTTGTAGAAAATCTTGCAAGTTTTAGTATTATGATTTTGCCATTTTATATTATATTTGCCAAAGAAGTTTTTGACTTAGATACTTCTTTTATAGGTATTTTTCTATTGTTCCAGATACTTGGGACTGTATTGTCTAATTTTATTTGGGGAATTATGGCTACCAGGTATAATGCTAAAGCAGTGATTAAGTTGTGTATTTTTATGGGGGGTCTATTACCTATTCTGGCAATTGTCTTATCTTTTACAACACCACATCTATATTCGATAGTATTTGTTTTATTGGGATTTATTATTAGTGGAAGACGTATTGGCTTTGAACCCTATTTATTGGATATTGCGCCGAGTAATCAAAGAACAGAATATCTTGGAATTAGGGGAACTATGAATATTTTTGTTGTTATCTTACCTATTCTAGGAGGGTTTTTTATTGATGTTGTTGGGTTTTACTTTACGTTTTCGGTAGTTTCTATTTTTATGGCGATTGCATTTATTATCCTAAAAAACAAACAAGGTGCTCTTTGATTTTAAGAAAATACGACAGGGATAGAAAATTAATAAAATTGAAAAGAAGGAGATTGAACTATGAATGATAAAACAGTAGTATTAAATGCCAGCTTGGTAAATTATGATGGGAATATTGATTATTCGCAAATTGCATCTGAAGTGGTAATCTATGATGAAACTTCTGAAGATGAAATTCTGGAGCGAGTTGAAGGTTTTACAATCGTTGTGACAAAGGAAATGAAAGTTTCAGGTGATATTATTAGAAAATTTCCTGATAGTGTAAAGATGATTTGTGAAGCAGGAACTGGATATAATAATATAGATTTGGATGCAGTACGTCAAAAGGGAATAGTATTGTGCAACATCCCTGCTTATAGCAGTGAAAGAGTTGCCCATACAGCTATCCTTATGATTTTAAATCTGGCAAGTTCAATGCAAAAGCAGATTCGTATGCTTGCGGAAGGTAATCATGATAATTTCCATAAACATTTAATGGTAGACCATGTTGAATTAAACGGTAAAACACTTGGGCTTATAGGTTATGGAAATATTGGAAAAGAAGTAATCAAGGTTGGGCAGGCACTTGGAATGAGAATATTAGTATATACCAGGACTCCTGGAAAAGACCTGGATAATATTTACTTTACGTCAAAAGATCAAGTAGTAAAGGAAAGTGATTTTATTTCTCTTAACTGTCCTCTAAACGAATCTACAAGACATATGTTTGATAAAGAAACTTTTCAAATGATGAAACCGACAGCGTATTTAATCAATACTGCAAGAGGTGCATTAATTGATGAAAAAGCTTTGATTGATGCATTGCAAAATAACATAATTGCAGGTGCGGGATTAGATGTGCAGGAAGTGGAACCATTGGATGATAAAAGTCCATTGTATACAATGGATAATGTTATCATTACTCCCCATATGGGATGGCGTGGCTTGGAAACTAGACAACGCCTGGTTTCAATAATACAAGATAATATTAGAGCTTTTTCTGAAGGACAGCTAATCAATAGGGTAGACTAATAAGGGGCTAGACTTAAACGTTTTTCAAAAAAATAAATTTATTATTGACAGTTCTTGACTGTGGTGATAAAATATAAAGTTGTAAATTTCTCCAAGATGTGGTATAATGGTACTTGGAGGTAATTTGATGTATAATTTAGGAGATAAAATTGTGTACCCTATGCATGGAGCAGGTATCATAGAATCTATTGAAGACAAAGAGATATTGGGAGAAATAAAGAAATACTATGTTATGTCTATGTCTGTAAATGATATGAAATTAATGGTGCCTATTGATAAAGCGGACGACATAGGGATTAGGAATGTGGTCGATTATACTAAAATCAGCAAGGTTTTGACAATATTGGAACAGGATACTGAGATCAACGAAATGAACTGGAACAAGAGATACAGAAAAAACATGGATACCATGAGAAATGGTGACATTTACGAAGTTGCCGAAATAATCAGAAATCTTGCATTCAGAAACAGTGAAAAAGGACTGTCTTCCACTGAAAAGAAAATGTTCAATGATGCTAAGCGGATACTTGTAAGTGAATTAATACTGGCAGATGGAAGCAGCATCGAGTCTATGAATAGTAAAATAGAAGATATCATTAAGAAGAATTAGGTCATTCTAATTCTTTTTTTTTATTATTTTACCTCTTGAAGATGATAGAAAAGAGGGTTATGATGGTATATGTAGAAAGAATGTACTATTACTTTTGTATAAAAATAATTGGAGAGTAGAATAATGATAAATAGAAAATGGATATTTTTACTGGCAATTATTTTGCTGGTAACAGGATGTTCCTTAAAGGAAGAAACACCAAGTAATGAAGAGATTACAACTGACAATGAAACTGCTACGGGGCAAGAGGCTTTAACGACTCATGTCAGTGAAGGTCAGGATGATTCGACTCCTGAACTTTTAGAAGTTGAGGTCGTCAAAGTATATATGGGACAGGTATTGGATACCAATGAATCTGATGGTCAAATAAACATATACGACACCAACAGCTATGATGGAAATGTAATTGCAACCCTTGATGATTATGAGAAGGTGGAACTGGTTGAAACTGTGCCCTTTGGCTGGTTTAAGCTTAAGCTTGAAGATGGAAGGGAAGGCTATGGGGAAGCTATCAGCATACGTACTGAGGAAATACCTCCCCATGATTACAATAAGGACTCCAGCGAATATGTTCTAATATTCACTCATGAAGACCAAACTTTAAAAATATTCAAAGATGGAGACCTGGTCAAGGAATCATTGGGATCAAGTGGTATATGGGACAGCTTTACTCCAAGAGGAGTTTTTCAAATAGAAGATGGAAGAAGAGGAGAATGGTCCTACATCGAACGCTTTGGAGTAGGTTTGAAATACTGGGTTGGTTTTAGATGGATTTATCTTTTCCATTCAGTTCCTTTTGATAAAGATGGAAACATTATTGAGGAAGAAGCAGAAAAAATCGGCCAACCTGCAAGTCATGGTTGTATCAGGTTGCCAGTTGATGCTGCAAAATACATATATGACAATATACCGGAAGGTTCTATTGTTTTGATATATTAATGTAATGGATCCCAATGGCATCAGTGTCCAGTTTGCTCAGCAGATGTAGCCTTGGGAGTTAAGTGTTAAAATTATAAGTTGATGATTGGTGGTAGTTATGAAAATAGAATTTGGAAGAAAGCTGTACTCCCTTAAGGAAATATACTGGATTTTTCTAAAGGGTATCAGGACAATGAAATACTTGTCAAAAGCGAAAAAGAATAATGAGATGACACAGGAACTCATTGAAAGAATCATGCTTGCTGTGACAGAAGTCAACGGCTGTGAGGTATGTTCCTATGCCCATACAAAAATGGCTCTGGAGTCGGGAATGTCCAATGAAGAGATACAAAACATGCTTTCCGGCATAACTGATGATATTCCAGCTGAAGACCTTCCTGCAGTGATGTTTGCCCAGCATTATGCAGACGGCAGGGGAAATCCTTCTGAAGACGCCTGGAAGCGTCTTGTGGAAGTTTACGGAATGTCCAAGGCAAATGGGGTTCTTGGTGCAGTAAGAATCATAATGATAGGAAATGCCTACGGCATACCCTGGAGTTCATTCTTTGGACGTTTCAGAAAAAAGGCAGATAGTAGAAGCAATATACTGTATGAAATTGGAGTCATGACAATAGGCACAGTGCTTGTGCCCTTTACAATTGTACACAGTATAATTTCTGACTTGATTGGAATTCCCATTATTTGACAATGTTATTGAATGATTCTCCAAAATCTTTTGAAAAATGGAAGTAATAATCATGACATAAGATGTTATAATAATGGAAAAGTCAGTATTTACTGATTAGTATGAAATAAATTATTAATACTTCGGAGGAATAAGAAAAATGAAGAAATCACTTAAATTAAGGGAACTTCTTGAAAGGGACGAATTTATAGTAATGCCGGGAGCACAGACTGCTCTGTTTGCAAGACTGGTTGAGAATGCAGGATATCCTGTTGTTTATGCAACGGGAGCAGGTCTTTCCAACATGAATTACTGCCTGCCGGACTATAATCTTATAACCATGTCTGAAAACCTTGCTATGGCAAAGAGATTCAACGATGCTGTGCAAATTCCTGTAATAGCCGACATAGACGATGGATACGGAGCTCCTATTAATGTTTACAGGACAGCTATGGAGTATTCTAAAATAGGAATTGCAGGTATACAGATGGAGGACCAGCAGAATCCCAAGAGATGTGGACATTTTGAAGATCATGCCGTAATTTCCATAAAAGACATGGTTGCAAAGATCAAGGCAGCTAAAAAGGGTATGGTTGATCCCGATATGGTCCTTATAGCAAGGACAGATGCCATTTCAGCCACAGGAAGCTTTGAAGAGGCTATTGAGAGGGGACAGGCATATTGCCAGGCTGGTGCAGACATGATTTTCATCGAGGCTCCAAAGACTCTTGAACAGATGGCAGAGATTCCTAGGATGATTCCAAAACCCACAATTCTCAATATTGTAGAGCAGGGCAAGACACCTATGGTTCCAAACAAGGAAATAGAGAAGATGGGATACAAGATGGTGCTATATGCCAATGCAACTTTGAAGGCGAGTATTCTTGGAGTCGAGCGTATACTTGAGTATCTTAAGGACAACGACACAACAGACGGCTGCGACGGCCAGCTCATGGTATCTTCAGCTAGAAGACACGAGATTCTTGATAAGGAGCTCTATGTTGACCTTATAAGGGAATTTGAATAAATTTAAAGTGATTTGCCCAATAGTCCCAGTAGGAGTATAATAAAGTTAGATGAGATAGTATATTTTCTTAAGGAGGCGTTTTGTTTGTCATACAGAGTGCATAAATTCCAAGTAGGGAATGAAATTGATGAAATGGACCTGGAAAGGTACTTGAATGAACTTAAGGGAGAGGTTGTATCTATCATACCTAATATTATTCCCAAGTTTCATATGATGGGAGCTACTGCAGGATATGACTATCTGTTGATTGTTGAAAAAGAAAAAGAATAGATGTATTTTTATCTCCGTAGTCTTGATGATTGCGGAGATTCTTGAATTCTAGCAGGATGGTGGTGAAGTGGAAATGAAAATCAGAATAATAGGAAGTGAGTCACTAGGGGTCAGAGGACTGTCTTGTGTAGTTGAAACAGAGGACAGGAAAATATTTATAGACCCCGGCATAGCCTTGGGCTACAACAGGCATGGACTCATGCCCCATCCTGTTCAGATAGGAGTTGGGTGCATAATTAGGGACAGGATAGTCAATGAGCTTAAGGATGCTACAGACATAGTCATTAGCCATCTTCATGGAGACCACATACCCCTGTTTGATGCAAATCCATATCAGCTTTCAGTAGACCAGGCAAGGGATGTTCCACTTGATTGCCGAATTTGGATCAATGAAGATATTGCATACAGCAACAAGATGAAAATGCGACAGGAAGCACTTGTCATTGGAATGGACAAACCGATAAATGAAGCAAATGGAAAAGTTGATGATCTTATGACCTTTCTTGGTCCTGTTCCCCACGGAGAGGATTCGGCACACAATGGTAAAGTGGTCATGACAAAGATTGACGACGGAGAAAGCGTATTTCTACATGCTTCAGATACCCAGCTTTTCAGCCAGGATACCGTAGCCGGGATAATCGATTGCAAGCCTGATATTGTATTGGCAAGCGGACCGCCTCTGTACCTGAGAGACAGGATGAAAGACAAGAGGGAAGTTGTATGGGCCAATGCCTTGAAGCTTGCTGAAAATGTTGATACTTTGATTCTTGACCATCATCTTCTTCGGTGCGACGAAGGTTATGAATGGATTGAAAGGTTATGCCAACTATCAGGCAACAGAGTGGTGTGTGCTGCTGATTATATGGACTTTAACAGACATATGCTGGAGGCCTGGAGACCCAGCCTGTATGAAGATATGCCTCTATTGGAAGGATGGCATAGGCTTTATTGTGACAACAAGGTTTCTACTGACCAATATATGGACAAGGCCAGGGAACTATATGAGTGGTTTGGATATTAAATCTTTGATTAATTGGTAAAAACACAGGGTTTGTTATATAATAGCAGTCTATTGGTAAATTGAAACAAGGAGACAATATGAAAAAGATATTATTAAAGCTACTTGCTGTTACGATGTTGACCATGTCCTTCAACTCTTTTGGGCCGGTATATGCAGGAAATGAAGCTTATGGATATGAAGTTGAATCTTCAGTGAAGATAAATGATTTATACCTTTATGCGGATACACCTCATCTTCTGGCAGGAGATACGGTTTTTGTAGTTGGTCGTTATCTGGTTGAAGCTCTGGGTGGTGAAATAGAGTGGATAGAAGAAATAAAAACAGTCAGGATGACATTGAATGAAAAAGTTATTGAAATAGCAATAGGAAGTGTAGACGGAGAGATTGACGGCAATGACGTGGAGCTCTATAAGGCTCCCTATATAAAGGATGACAGAACAATGATTCCTCTCAGGTTTGTGTCTGAAAACTTTGGATGTCAGGTATCTTGGGACCAAGGTACATATACTGTAAATATAACAAATGAAAATGGTGACATACCGGAAGACTATGTCTATGATAGAGCTTATACAGATGAAGACCTCTATCTGCTGTCCAAGATTGTAACTGTTGAATCTGGAGATACTTCCCTGGAAATGGCCATGGCAATTGCCAATACCATTCTTAACCGTGTCAAGGATGACAGCTTTCCTGGTACCATTGAAGAGGTTATTTATCAAGTTGATGAACATGTACAGTTTCCACCGGCCCACAAGGAAACTTTTGAAAGCCTGCAACCTAAACCTATAAGCATTGCAGCTGCAAAAAAGGCTCTTGAAGGTATTAACAATATTGGAGACAGTCTATATTTCAACAACCAGCCCTTTGCATCCAAAGTTGATGACTTTATTGATGTAATTGATGGAGAATATTTCTATAGATAAAGAGATTTTGGGGACTTGATAAATAAATATATTCTTGCATTTCACGGTTTAAATTCTTGAACTCATTTCAGCTAGGGAGTATAATTATATTAGAGAAAGAAGACCTGATGAATATTTACTTAATAGCATCTCATACAAGCATTTGTTTAAGTTCGAAAGGAAACTAAAAAAATGGAGGCTAATGATGGATATTGATATCAAAGGTAAAATTGAGGAGATTGTAGAAAAGATTAAGTCAGACAAGGAATTTGCAGGCAAGTTTGCAGATGATCCAATTAAAGCTGTAGAAGAGATAGTTGGAGTAGATCTTCCAGACGATCAAATACAGCCCCTGGTTGATGGTGTCAAGGCAAAGCTTGCAGCAAGTGACGCCGGCGGTCTTTTTAAAAAGGCCAAGGGATTGTTCAAGAAATAGATTAATAGAAATATATTGAAGAGATTTAAAGAAATATATTGTAATGATTAATATTAAGATACCGCAGACCATTCAAGGTTTGCGGTATTTATTTGCTGTCAAGCTATGGTTTATGGGATATGCATTACTGCGTATGCTTTTGACTATCTCTGGTACGGCTATGTCTATGGACTCTTCATCCATCTTGCTGACACTCATTCTGAAGTAGTTGGAGTTTCTGAATTCCTCAAGGAAACAAACTCTTATATCAACCATTTGTATGTTCTGGTTTTCAAGGGAACTCATGATATTTTCATAGTTAGTTCCATTTTTGGCACAGATAGTAAGGAAGAATCCTCCCAGGGGCTTGCTGTAGATCAAGTCTTTTCCTATTGTTTCGTCAAGACGATTTATCAAGTGTGACATTCTATTTGCATAGAGTGTCTTTATTTTTGTCCTGTGGGCATCGTACATACCACTTCTTATAAATATTTCAAGGGCTCCCTGGGAAATTATGGTACTGTTTACATCGGCCCATTTCTTGTATTCGCTGAAGGTTTCTATTAGAAGCTTGGGTAGCACAAGGGATGACAGCCTTAATCCCGGCAGAAGTATCTTTGAAAAACTCTTGATATTTATGACCATGTCATGCTTGTCATAGGCATAGAGGGGGAGGAGTTTGTTTGAATCTATGAAGTCTGCCATATAGTCGTCTTCAAGAATATATACATTGTATTTGTAGGCAAGTTCTAGGATTGCATCAATCTCCTTGCGTGTATATGAATATCCTACAGGATTGTGCAATCTTGGTGTTGTATAAAAGAATTTTAGTTGTTTGTTCTTGAATTTATCTTCAAGTTCGTTGAGGTCGATTCCATTGAAATCACGGGCAATGCCTAATGTAGGAGTCTTATTCAGCGAAAAGGCCTTGAGGGCTCCAAAGTATGTGGGCTGTTCTGTAAGTATTGTATCACCGCCGTTTGGGAAAGGCATCTTCGTCAACAAGTCTATAGCTTGCTGTGCTCCTGTCGTAATGAATAGGTTGTCAATCTTTGTGAAAATCTGATGGTCCTCAAGGTGTTTTTTCATAGTTTGAAGCATTGGTGGAAGACCCTTTGGATTCGTATAAGAAAAGAGGTTTTCCTTGTATGAATTGATTGCCTGTATCATGCAGTGTTGAAAATCCTCATAGGGAAATTGATGAATATCCGGAAAGCTGGTGGAAGCATGAATCATCTCCTTTTCAAGGGCAGACTTGGACTCAGGACTTTCTATGACATAGTATCCACTTTTGGGCTTGGAATATATCAAGTGTCTGCTTTCCAGTAGCTGTAGTGCCTTTATGACAGTACCATTGCTGCACTGGTGGTTTATAGAAAGTTTCCTTATTGAAGGAACCTGTTGTCCCGGACGTATCTGACCGCTGATGATTTGCGATTCTATGGCTTCTGCTATTTTTTCATATTTGTTCATTAAGTGCTCCTTTTGTTTCATAAGGTGGGTGCTGCAGTTTAGATGACATGATTTAGAAAGATTACTTCCTATGAGATAATATCACTTTATTCTCAGGGGATATTATTATATATAGCCTAACATAAAATCTGTACTAGTACAAATGCCTTTTTAATGCTTTGAATAATGAGTAGTATTTATGTATAATTATCTTATGAATTAGACTCTTATAGTCAATTTCAAATCAGGGAGGAGAAATTTAATGAAGAACAAGTTACGTTTATTTATGGTAATGATTTTGGTAATTGTTATGGCAATAGGTTGCGCACCTAAGGCTGAAGATCCTGCAGAACCTGCTGAACCGGCTGAAACGGAAGAACCAGCAGAAGAAGTGGAGCCTATTGAAATCAAGATGGGAACAAAGATGTCTGAAGAATCAATTGAAGGTCAGGGTCATCAATACTTTGCAGATATTGTAAAAGAAAAGTCAGGTGGACAGATTGAGGTTGTAATTTATCCTTCGGAGCAGCTGGGTGATTCAACTACTCAGGTGAACAACGTACTGAATGGAGCTCAGGATATATATGCCGAAGGTCTTGCATTCTTTGCAAACTATGCACCACAGGTTAAGATTGAGAATCTTCCTTATCTCTTTACTAGTGAAGAGCAGTTTAAGGATATAATGGCAGGCGACTTTGGTAAAGGAGTAGAAGCGAGTCTTGAAGAAAGTGGATTCAAACTTCTAAATACTGAAAGAAGTTTTGCTAGAGGACCTTACCGTGTATTGTGTTCCACTAAGCCTGTTACAAGTCTTGAAGACATGCAGGGATTGAGATTGAGACTTTCCGGTAATGCTATGTCAATGAATGCATATGCGGCTCTTGGCGCGGCACCTATAAAGATTGCATGGACAGAGACATATCTTGCGCTTAAGCAGGGAACAGTTGAAGCGGTAACATCTCCTATATCACTTGTTTACAATATGAAGTTTACTGAAGTTGCTCCTTATGTAGCCTATGTAAATGAATTCCCACAGTATGTTGGCTATGTAATGAATGGTGAGAAGTTTAATTCTCTTACTGAAGAACAGCAACAGCTATTGATTGACTGTGCAAATGAGGCGGGAGAATATGCTACACAGTTGACTGTTGATTCAGTGGATGAACAGATTGAATTGATGAAGACTGAGCACAATGCAGAATTTACAGAAATCGATACAGTACCTTTCAGAGAAA
Source organism: uncultured Clostridia bacterium (assembly GCA_964523535.1). Taxonomy (GTDB): domain Bacteria; phylum Bacillota; class Clostridia; order Tissierellales; family Dethiosulfatibacteraceae; genus Dethiosulfatibacter. The sequence goes on along the minus strand of CAZFYP010000020.1, from coordinate 6,896 downwards.
AGTTGATGGATCATTATCTTGAGCTTGATGCTGAAGGAACTTATGGCGAAGGTGTCATTAAGTCGATTTTGGAAAACTAGACAGTAAATGACAATATGCCCCTGCATGTTAAGCGGGGGCATATTTTTAGCAGCTATTTCTGGCAGTTTAGGAAAGAATCATATCATAGCCCCTTGAATCATTGGTGCTATGGAGTTAGGGAAGCTTTCCTGCACACTTTAAATAAATGCTAAAGCATTTATTTCTGAGGAGTTTAGGAAAGAATCATATCATAGCCCCTTGAATCATTGGTGCTATGGAGTTAGGGAAGCTTTCCTGCACACTTTAAATAAATGCTAAAGCATTTATTTCTGAGGAGGTAGAATTCATGATGAATTCGAATTTTGATAAAATGGTGAGTAAAATTTCAGATTTTCAAATGGCTCTAGCAATGACAGCTCTTGGGATTATTGTACCTATTAATCTTTATGAGATTATTGCGAGGACGTTTTTCAACAAGTCATTGATCTGGATACAAGAAATAAGCGTACTGCTTATGGTATGGATGATTTTTTGTGGATTCACCAAGATTGTTTATGAAAAGAAAGATATAAAGATAGACCTTATTACAGGTCGTTTGAACAATAAAATAAGGACTGTACTGGAAGTTTTAACGCATGTTGTGATGCTTGTGTTTTTGCTGGTATTTTCGTATTACGGTTATTTTTACATGATGAAACAGATAGGAATGGGAACATTGACTTCGGATATACCTCGTGTCTTGTATATTTTCCCTGTTGTTTTGAATAGTATAAGTGTAACTCTTATTTATATAAATGAACTTATTGTTGATTTTAAATATTTTACAGCGAGGGGTGAGGTCTAATGGAAATTGGAATAGTATTATTGCTTTCATTCCTGGTAATGATTTTTATCGGTCTCCCAATCGCATATTCTATGGGTATTGCAGCACTTATAGGTCTTTACCTTGGTAATTATCCCATTGAGATTTTGCCGGATATGGTTACAAGCGGTACAAGTGGCTATACACTTATAGCTATACCATATTTTGTATTGGCTGGTAACCTAATGAACTTTGGAGGGATTACACACAGGATATTTGATTTTTCAAATGCGGCCATAGGTCATATTAAGGGTGGCCTGGCACAGGTTAATGTACTGGCGAGTATGATTTTCTCGGGAATATCTGGAACTGCTTCTGCAGATGCTGCAGGTCTTGGACTTGTTGAGATAGAGGCAATGACGGATAAGGGATACGACAAGCCTTTTGCTACTGCTGTTACCCTTGCTTCATCGGTTATTGGACCGGTAATACCGCCAAGTGTTCCTTTTCTTATTTATGCAATGCTTGCAAATGTATCAATTGCAAGGCTGTTTGTGGCAGGGGTAATACCTGGAGTTATGGTAGGCTTGATTCTCATGTTTACAAACTACTTTCTCTACAAGTCAGGAAAGGTAATCATGCCTGAACCGGAACCTTTTGACAGCAAAAAGCTTGTAAGGACATTCAAGGACGGATTTTTCGCACTGCTTGCACCAATAGTATTGCTGGGAAGCATAATGTCAGGATTTGTTACACCTACGGAAGCGGGAATAATAGCAGTTGTTTATTCCACTCTTGTGGGACTTATCTACAAGGAACTGACCTGGGAGGGTGTCAAGACAGCACTTAAGCAGACCGTATATTCTGCCGCCTTGATAATGTTTCTTATTGGAATGGGCAAGTCAATCGGTTGGGTTACTACAATAGAGAGAATACCTGCAATGACATCGGAGTTTCTTTTCAATCTTACAGAAAACAAGTATTTTATGCTTATTATTGTTAACCTCTTCCTTGTTTTTCTTGGAATGGTTCTGGACGGCATGTCAATAAAACTGATTATGATTCCTATTCTCCTGCCCATCATGGATATGATAGGAGTGGACAGGATACAATTTGGAGTCATAATGACCATGAATTCACTGGTTGGGTATTCCACACCGCCTGTTGGAGTGGGTTTGTTCATAATGAGTTCCATAACGGACCTGCCATTGACCAAAGTAATAAAATCATTTATTCCATACTATATACCTTTGATACTTTCGTTGCTATTGGTAACATTCATTCCTTGGCTCACTATGTGGCTGCCAAGTGTTGTGTTTAAGTAGAAGGTGAGGGAGGAGAAATTATGAAAAAATTAAGAATTGGAATAGGACAATTAAATACACAGGATGACTTGAAAAAGAACATAGAAGCAATAGAAAAAGCAGTGGTGGAATGTACAGACCAGGGAGCCCAGCTTGTGGTCTTTCCCGAGTGTTCCACATATCTGTCCCAGAATGGTGCCCGGGAACATGCAGAGACTCTGCAAGGACCCATTATCGGAAAACTTAGTCAACTTGCCAGGAAATACAATGTGTATATCCACAATGGATCTTTCATAGAGAAGAGAGAGGGCTACGAAAAACTTTTCAACACATCTGTTCTTATTGACAATGAGGGAAACATAGCAGCTGTGTATAGAAAAATCCATCTTTTTGATGTTGAAATTGATGAAAACACTACATACAAGGAATCAAACAGATATCAATATGGAGACACCATGGTCAATGTGAAGACTGAACTTGGTGATTTTGGAATGACTATATGCTACGATCTTAGGTTTCCGGAGCTTTTTAGAAATCTGGCTATTAACGGAGCAAAAGTAATCTTTGTACCGGCAGCCTTTACTCTGTTTACGGGAAAAGACCACTGGGAAGCCCTTCTAAAGGCAAGGGCAATAGAGAACCAGGTATATATTGTAGCTCCTGGACAGTTTGGAGAAAGACCCATTAAAAAGATGTCCTTTGGAAACAGCATGGTTATAGATCCATGGGGTACGGTAATAGCCAAGGCTTCAGACAGGGTTTGTTCCTTTGTGGCTGACATAGACCTGGACTATGTAGACCATGTTAGAAAGGTTCTGCCAAGTTTGAACAACAGAGTAGATATTGAAATCTTGAAAAAGATTAATATTGAACATATAAAATAGAGAGAGGTAGTGACATGACCTTAAGTAAAGAAATTATCCAGCGTGCCATGAAAATCGATCCTGCAATGCTTGGACATTATATGACAACTGGATTCATGGAGACTGATATAATGCCTGTCGACGATAATTATAAAATTGTTGGACCTGCATATACTGTAAGGTTCACGGGAAAATATTCTGCCTTGCTTTACTATGCCATGAGGCGGGCACCTGAAGGCTCCGTCATAGTCATTGACAGAGGTGGAGAAGACATACATGCCTGCTGTGGTGAAGGTGTGGCAAGGGTTGCAAAGAGTCTTAAGCTGGCAGGTATAGTAATAGACGGACCGAGTACTGATACAAGAGGAATAAGAAAACTGGATTTCCCTGTTTTTTCTACAGGAAGAGCACCACTGACTACTACAGTGGCAGAAGCCGAAGGAGACTATGATGTACCTGTAAGCTGCGGTGGAGTTGTAGTGAATCCTGGAGATATTATTTTCGGTGATGCCGATGGAATAGTCGTCATTCCTTCTGAGGAATTCGAAGACAGGCTGAAAATGGGTGAAGCGGCTACCAAAAGAGAAGGAGTACTTTTTGCAAAGATTGCAGAAGGTAATTTACGGAATGAGCCCCTTTTTGATGAAGAAAAAGTTGAAAAGATGTTAAAAGAAAGGTTACCAGATTCCTAGGCACCCTGAACCTGAGAATTTGAAATAACTGACAGGAGATATCATTTTGATGTCTCCTGTTTGAATTAACGGAAGCGCAGAATTTTATGCCAAGAATATTATTTGTGGTATAATAATTAAAAAAAACCTGAATGAATGGAGAATATTATATGATAAAAATGAATAAAAATAAGTTGTCCTATAAGTCCTTTCCTCTTCAAAGCTATGATAAGGTGAGATTTGCAGATACTGACAAACTGGGTCATGTTAACAATGCAGTGTTTCTAACCTTTCTGGAGACCGGTCAGGCAGAGATGGATGATTTTGAATCTCTTGCTGAAAAGGATGGCTGTGGGATTGTGCTTGCCAGTATAAAACTGGATCTGATAAATGAAATAACCTATCCTGGCTCTGTTGAGATAGGAACTGGTATTACTTGTATTGGCAACAGTTCGGTGACTTTAGTGCAGGGGCTTTTCCAGAATGGAGAGACTGTGGCTTTGTCAGAATCTGTAGTTGTACAGATAGATAATATTAGCAGGAAATCCAAGCCTATGAGTTATGAAATGAAGAAAGTGTTAAAAAAATATCTAATGGAATAATAAAAAACCGACGTTTATTAACGTCGGTTTTTGTTGATATCAAGGGGATTTGCGACTAGAGGTGACAAGACAGCTGGACGTTTTACGTAAAATTTACTTGAATATTTATGAATGAGAGAATATAATGTAGATACCGACTCTTTAAAAGGAGTCGTTAAAACTTAATAAAACCTCCGGCGATGACCTAACAAATAGAAGAATGATGAAGTAAAACTGATTTGCCGTAGGAAAATATTGTTTACAGTCTGTGTTTCTAGATGATACTGAATTTATTAGGGGGTAATAATGAGTATTGTAAATGTTTATGAAACAAAAGAAATGAGTAGGACCGTCAGCATCGGGTATATTTTCAGTCATGAAGAAGAGGTAAGAAATTCATTGAGTTTTCTTGAGGAGACTATGAATGGTCAAGAAATGACATCTTTCTTCCTTGCAAGGTTGGAAAATCTTTCAAGTGTAGAGAAGAGAGCAGTTTTTCTTTATTTTGTTTATAGGTTCAATCTTAGGGAATTGGTGGAAGTTTTGGGCATTGCTGAGAACAGGATATATGAAATTATTCTGGAAATAGCAGCTTTATTCCAAAAAAAATTGCTGGAAGTGGGTTAAATTTACATAATAAAATTACTAAAGGGAATCTCGAAAGAGATTCCCTTGTTGTCTTATTAACTAAAATTAATTGTAGATACATCAAGCGCATGATTTAATCATCAGAATCACTAGGATGACTAGGAGTAAAGTCACTATCCTGTTGTTTAATTTCCTGGTCTTCTTTTCTTCAAGACGGTCTTTGAAAATAAGTGTTAGAAAAATTGAAGAAAGTATAAGATATATTAGTATTATTGCCATGATGGACAGTGCTAAAATAATTGTATTGATGTTCATATTCGACAAATTATTGGTTAGATTTGTCATTTATAGTTCACGCCTGCTTGTCTTACAAATAACTGATATATGTTCTGTCTGACAGTTCATACAGTGATATGAGTAGGTTACTGATTTTTCGTTTTCGAATATTTTTTTGCCGAAAACCACATGTTCCTTGAAAGGAACGGGTTTGTGGTATGTTGTATTTCTCAGCCTGTTTATCTTGGGTTTCCAGTTTATGTTTGAGTTGCAATAGGGACATGTTTTAGATCTGATTCGATACATAGATTCATCTCCTTAAAATATTTTAATTAAATGTTATGCAAACAAAAAAACCTTTCATTGAATTGAAAGGAACAATAGAAGAAAATATTATATTGTGTCAGACCAAAATGATGAATTTCTAAAATTATCCTTTGATACATAAGTAATTCGTCTCGCATCTTCAATTATATCATCAAATAATCTAATGTGCAAATAAATGAAAAAGCATTTTCAAATCGTTTTTTGACTTTAACTGGCGACAAAAATCAAAACTTCTGATATAATTGTGGAAGAAAAAAACAAGAATGAATTGAGGAAGATAAATGAATTTTACAGTAATAGATTTTGAAACTGCCAACAGTAAGAGGGCAAGTGCCTGTGCATTGGGGATTGTAAAGGTTATAGATGGAAAAATTGTGGATAAGGAAGCCTGGCTAATAAGGCCTGATGACATGAAATTCAACTATATGAATATTGCAATACATGGAATTAGACCGGAACAGGTTGAGAATGAGCCTGAATTCGATGAACTCTTCAAGAGGATATTCAGGGAAAAGCTGCAAGGACAGCTGGTTGTGGCCCATAATGCAAGCTTTGACATGAGTGTACTTAGGAAATCATTGGATATTTACGGACTTGAATATCCGAGTTTCGATTATCTATGCACAGTAAAGATAGCAAAGAAGATCTGGCCGGATTTGTATAACCACAAGCTTAACACAGTATCTGAATTTCTGGGATTTGAATTTAATCACCATGATGCGCTTGATGACTGTCTTGCCTGTGCAAATGTGCTGATAAATGCATGTAAGGCGAAAAAAGTGACCAGTCCACAGGAACTTGCCGACATGCTTAATATCCAGACAGGACATATGTTGCCTAACTGTTATAAGCCCTGCAGCGACAGAAGAAGATAAGGACAACAATAAAAACCCATTCGTATAAATGGGTTTTTATTAATGATGTCATTTATTTAACTTGGCTGCCAGTAGTAATTTAAATCATAAGTGCAGTTTATATATACATCATCATGCATTTCGGAAGTATTGAATCTATTGGTGTTTTTATTAATAGTAAATTTGTTCTTTGCTATGTTTGATGAAATTTTTTTTAGGTCTGAATCTTCAATTTCATTTTGTTTCATCACCTTGTTGTTGAATCTGATACTTATGTAGTAGTAGTCTCTGGAATGTTGCATTTTGAATTTGTACATATAAGTATGATATTGACCCTTAGTTGAACTTTCAATAAATCTGGCATGTAGTCTCTTCATAAATCACTTCCTTTTAGAATACGAAGATATTCTCTTTTTACCAAAAGTACAGTTCCTGTGAAAGCATGAGATATAGTAAATTTGTTGATGTAGCACATCTTGCTACAATCAATTATACCACGATGGGCAATATGTTACAATAAATCTGCTTTCAGAATGCTAGTAGAAGCGTTATCTTGGTTACTGTTCAGACCCTAGCCCACTTTGACATACCAAAAAACCAGCATTAGAT
>CAZFYP010000019.1:0-26707 GCA_964523535.1 uncultured Clostridia bacterium | reverse complement strand
CTTTCAAAGAGTCTTGTAAGATGCTCTTCCTCTATTCCTAGACCCGAATCCTCAACTTCAATTATCATATATTCACTATCTTCACTGCATGTCACCTTGATATAACCTTCTTCGGTGGAACTTATTGCATTGTCTATAAGATTGATTAAAAGCTGTTTAATCCTATTGGAGTTGCATTTGAATGTTGAAAGAGTGTCGGGCATTTTAGAAACAAGTTCAATGTTCTTGTCCTTGATTCTAGGTTCGAATACATCGAAAACCTTACCTACAATATCCTTCATATTGCATTCCGTCAGGTTCTTTTCACTGTTCATGCTTTCAATTTCCGACAGGGACAATATATCGTTGATAAGTTGGGAAAGCCTTTCAGCTTCAATGTCTATAATGCTCAAGAATCTTTCAGATGCTTCCTCATCTTTTATTGCTCCATCCTTGAGAGTATCAACAAATCCTTTTATGGATGTCAAAGGCGTCCTTAGTTCATGGGTCACATTTGAAACAAATTCACTTCTGACATTCTGAAGTTTCCTAACCTTAGTAATATCCTGAATGATCAGCAGGGTACCAAGCTTCTTGTCCTTATTGCTGTTTGAAAGTATGGGACTTGCATATATCTTTATTATTCTGTCCTTGTCTCCATAGGTGTTGATTTCATCTACTTCATACTGGTTGTTCTTTATGGAGTTTTCCAGAAGCTTGAATATTGCCGAATTCCTTACAATTTCATGGACTTCTCTTCCTTCAAAATTCTCTTCCTCTATTTCAAGGATGTCCCTGAATGCTTCATTGTAGAGAAATACATTGTAGTCGTTGTCTACTGCTATTATTCCATTCTTCATACTGGAGAGAACAGATTCCAGTTCCGATTTCCTGTCTTCAAGATTATTCATATTTTCATTGAGCTTCATAGTCATTTCATTGAATGAATCTGCAAGCTTTCCAATCTGGTCCTTGGACCTTATGAATATCCTTCTGTTAAAATTCCCATTGGATATCTCTATTGCTCCATTTGTAAGTTCATCAATTGGCTTCATCAGCTTGCTCGTAATGAAATATGCCAATATTAGGGCAGCGAGAGCTCCCAGTACAATACTGAAAAGAATGTATTTGATGACCTCTATGGCGACCTGCTTAACTTCAATTAGAGGTACCGATATCCTCAAGACACCGTCAAAGGAAGCAAGGTCAAGAGGTGTTGCAGTATATAGATAGTATGCACCAAGAGTATTACTGAACCTTATAGAACTTGCCATTTGACCCTTGAGAGCCTTAGCAATTTCCTCTCTATATGCATGGTTCTCCATGATCCTGAAATCCTCATCGGAGTCTCCTACTACAACTCCTTCAGTATCTATGATAGTTATCCTGTAATTTGATAATTTCGAATATTTTGCAACAAATTCTTCAAAGTCAATTTCACCGCTATTGTCTTCCAGAAGCAGTATCTCATTGAGAAGGTCCGCCTGAACAAGAGAGTCCTTTTTGATTGTATCCTCAAAATATTTGTTTCCCCTGTTCCATGAAAATAGAGCCACTACAGCTATTGTTATCAAAATAACAAAAATATAGGAACTCATTAATTTTTTTTGCATTATATCACAACCTTGTGTATCTAAACATATTTATAGCCTATTCCTCTGACAGTCTTTATATGTTTAGGATTTTTATCATCTTCTTCAATTTTCTTTCTCAAGTTTCTTATATGTACATCAACAGTCCTTGTTTCACCAAGATAATCGTATCCCCAGATTTTTTCAAGGAGATAATCCCTGCCAAAGACACGTCCCTTGTTCTTTGCAAGGAGATATAGAACTTGAAATTCCTTCAGTGTAAGTTCTACATTCTCTCCCTTTATTTTAACTTCCTGGGTTGACTTGTTGATGACAATATCATCTATTTCCAGAACCTCAAAATCTTCATTGTCTTCCTTTGCGGTTTTAGTCCTGTCATTTCTTCTCAGTAAAGCCTTAACTCTAGCCAAAAGTTCGTGTACACCAAAAGGCTTGCCTATATAGTCATCGGCTCCCATTTCAAGTCCAAGGACAGTATCTATCTCCTCATTCTTTGCTGTCAACATTATGACAGGAGTATCCTTTATCCTATCATGACTCCTTATAGTCTTTAGAACTTCCAAGCCGTCTATTCCAGGTAGCATAAGGTCAAGGAGGACAAGGTCAAAGTCCTCCTTTTCAACTTGCTCCAAAGCTCCTTCTCCATTATCCTCAGCCACAACATCAAATCCATTCTTTTCCAGATTGTATTTCAAAAGCTCTAGTATATTCTCTTCGTCGTCTACTATTAGTATTCTTTTCTTATTCAATATTAATCCTTCCTTGGCTACAGGTTATCAAGCTTCATCAACCTGTCCGTGATCTCCCGTTACTGTAAAACTGATCCATTCAGCAATATTTGTTGCATGGTCGCCCATTCTTTCAAGATATTTTGCTATGAATATGAAATATGTACACTGTCTAGCCGTTTCAGGGCTTCTTTCCATTACACCTATGAGTTCTTCCACAATATCTTCAAAATACTTGTCTACAAGATCGTCATGCTTAAGAACTTCCATGGCCTTGTCTACATCCTTGTCTATGCAGCAGTCTATTACATTGTTTATCATGATCTTAACTTCTTCTGCCATCTTTGGAATGCGTACGAGAGGCTTCACATAGGTTTCATCTGCCAACTTTATTGTATATTTGGAAATGTCAGAACAGTGGTCTCCTATTCTCTCCAGATCAGTGATTATCTTAAGGACTCCAGCAACATCTCTGAGGTCCGAAGCCAATGGCTGTTGCCCGGCAATTATTGCCAGACATTTCTTTTCTATCTTAAGCTCCATGTCGTCAATTTCATCGTCTCTTTCAATTATGAGGGATGCAAGATTCACATCGTGGTTCTTAAGTGCCCTTATTGTATCATCCATTGATTTTTCAACCAATGTCTGCATCTCTATCAAATCCTGGTGTAAACTTCTCATTTTTTCTTCAAATGCTACTCTTCTTGCCATATTCTTTACTCCTCCCTTATCCAAATCGACCAGTTATATAGTCTTCTGTTTTCTGGTTTTTAGGATTGCTGAAAATATTTTCCGTCTTGTCGAACTCTATCAACTCTCCCATTAGGAAAAAGGCAGTTTTATCAGATATCCTTGCAGCCTGCTGCATATTGTGTGTTACCATGATTATTGTATAGTCCTTTTTAAGCTGTACTGCCAGATCTTCAATCTTAAGAGTAGCTATGGGATCCAGGGCGGAAGTAGGCTCGTCCATGAGGAGTACTTCAGGTTCCACGGCAAGGGCTCTGGCTATGCAAATCCTTTGCTGCTGTCCACCGGATACGCCCAAGGCACTCTTGTTAAGTCTGTCCTTGACTTCATCCCATATGGCTGCATTTTTCAAGCTTTTTTCCACAAGTTCATCAAGGATTGATTTTTTCCTGATTCCATGAGCTCTGGGCCCATAGGCAACATTGTCATATATACTCATTGGAAAGGGATTTGGCTTCTGAAAAACCATTCCCACCCTTGACCTAAGCTTTATGACATCAATGTCTCCATAAATATCCTGTCCGTCAAGTTCGATGTTTCCGTGAACCTTTACACCATCTATTTCATCATTCATTCTGTTGAGTGTTCTGATGAATGTGGACTTACCGCAACCTGAGGGTCCAATGAGGGCAGTAATCTCGTTGTTATCCATTCCTATATTTATTTTCTTAAGGGCTTGGAAATCTCCATAATACAGGTCCAAGTCCTTTACTGAAAACTTTTTATTCTTATTCATATTTTACCTCATAATTTTTTTAAAATAAAGGGTTATTTCTTATTTTGACTTATTGAAACTTAGTGTTATCAACTTTGACAGACCATTAAGTATCAATATCATAATTATTACAACACTACCTATTGCACAGGCCATTTCGATATTCCCTTCTTCCTTGGCAACTGTGTATGCCTTTACAGTAAGTGTTGCTCCTGAATTAAATAAAGTCTTGGGTATATGGGCTACAGTTCCTGCAGTCAGTAAGAGGGCTGCTGATTCTCCCACTATTCTACCTATACTCAGGATAATGGCAACAATTATTCCGCTTATTGCATTGGGAAGCACTACCTTTCTTATTGTCTGCAGCTTTGTTGCTCCAAGGCCAAGGGATCCTTCCCTATATGAATCCGGTACTGCCTTGATAGATTCTTCAGTCTGTCTTATTATAACAGGAAGAAGAATTATGCTCAGTGTCAATGCTCCGGACAATATGGAATAGTCAAATTTCAGAATCGTTACAAAGAAAATCATTCCAAAAAGGCCGTAGATTATGGAAGGTATACCTGCAAGACTTTCCGTTGCAAATCTAATTATTTTTACCAGCCTTCCCTGCTTAGCATATTCAGTAAGATATATTGCACCGAATATACCAATAGGACAGGCCACAAGGAGGGACATGACTATTATCTCAAGGGTTGTAACAAGCATGGGCAATATTCCTTGGCCAGGTCTTGTAACCTTCACTGTCATTATGTCATCCTCTACTCCATTTATAATGGTATTCACTTGAGATGGGGAATAATCTTCAAGCTTTTCCGATCCAACCTTCTTGATCAGGTCTCCTATATTGACAGAATACTTTTCACCACCCTTTATAATTGCAAAGCGGGCCGGTGAACCATCTTCTATGGATTTTACAGCATAATATTCCTTGCCGTCATATTCTTCAAGTTCAAGATCAAGTCCAAGCTTATTGTTGACTGTAGAATAATCATCCATTGCCTTAATGCTGACATACTGGGTTTTGGAGTCAAAATCCGATGTCAAAAAATCCAAGTCTATCAATTTAAATCCATTAAGGAAAACAAATCCTATTATCCAAAGCAGCAGTCCTACAGTTATTGCAGAAGACAAGGCAATTATACCATACATTAATTTATCTTTACCTATTCTACTCATGCTTATTCACCTTCTTTTGTTGTTATCCTGTTCATTATCAAATTAAGTATTATTATGAAAACAAACAAGACTACTCCCGTTGAAAACAACATTTCCTGATGCAGTCCAAATGCATATCCCATTTCCATTGCTATATTGGTAGTCAATGGTCTTATTGGATCCCATATACTTGTAGGGATTCCCGCTATTGGATTACCTGCAACCAGCATAACTGCCATTGTCTCTCCAATGGCCCTGCCTACACCAAGTACAACCCCTGCCATTATTCCTGATTTTGCAGCAGGTATTACAACACCGAAGATTGTCTGTATCTTGGATGCTCCAAGTCCCAGAGAGCCTTCCTTGTATGCCTTTGGTACAGTGTTTATTGCACTTTCCGATATTGTTATGACTGTAGGAAGTATCATGACAGCCAAAACTATGGTCACAGCCAAGAGAGACTGTCCCATGTTTTGAAGAGAAAGAACCATCAGCTTTGGTACTATAACTCCAAGACCAAACACACCATAGATTACCGATGGTATTCCCGCCAGCAATTCAACTGCAGGCTTTACTATCATCTTAAGCGGTTTTGGCGCTATTTCTGCAATAAATACTGCAGTCAGCAGCCCTATGGGCAAACCGACCAATATTGCTCCACCAGTGGCCATCAATGACCCTATTATCATATATAGTATTCCATACATTGCCTTGGATACATCATCATTGGGACGCCATTCAACACCTGTCAAAAAATCCATCAGAGAATAGGTTCCTTCGGAATTGGCAGCAAAGAAAGGCTGCAAACCCTTGTAAAACACAAATAATGCGATAGCGGTTACACTAATAACCGCCACGCATGCATTTAAAAGAAACATCTTTTCTACAATATATTCCATGAAATCCCTTTTCTTGTTGGACTCCATTTTTGGATCTTTTGGCCTATCTGTCGAATCGGTGCGCCTTTTGTTTAATCCTGATCTAATATTAGTCATCTCCATTTCACACCTCATCAATAACTCTATTTAATGAGCTTTGATAGCTCCTTTTTCTTCTACTATGTCTTGACCTTCAGCACTCAATGCAAATTCAACAAAAGCCTGTGATTCTTCAGTCATATTGTCTTCAATGTATACCATCATGAAAGGTCTAGATACTCCATATTCTCCAGATACAACATTGTCAACTGTAGGAGCTGTTCCATCTACCAAAAGAGGCTTAACTGTATCATTTATGTAAGTGAAAGATACATATCCTATGGCAAGAGGATTTCCAGCAACTGTAGTCTGAACATTTCCATTACCTTCAGCTATTAGCGCTCCTTCTTTAAGTTCGTCTTCAAAACCTACGATTTCTTCATATGCTCCTCTGGTTCCTGAACCATCTTCTCTTGATACAACTACTATTTCAGCATCAGCTCCACCTACCTGGCTCCAATTTGTAATTTCACCTCTATAGATTGCCTTTACCTGCTCCATTGTTAGTTCTTCAATACCATTATCAGGATGAGCTATAACAGCAATTCCATCATATGCAAGTTCGATTTCAGTAAGACCCCAAGTTTTTTCTTCCGTCTTAAGATTTCTTGATGCAGTTCCTATTATAGTTGTACCTTCTTTTGCATTCTTCACTCCACCTGAAGACCCAATTCCCTGGTAAGTAACTTCTACTCCACCATTAAGAGCCATGAACTCTTCTGCAAGTGCATTTCCTACTTTTTCAACTGAAGTTGATCCTGAAATTGTAACAGTTCCTGTCAACTCTGCTGGTACCTCTGTTTCAGCTGGCGCCTCAGTTTCTGCTGGTGCTTCCGTTTCTGCCGGTGCTTCAGGCTCTTCTGCCTGCTGTGTACATCCTACTACTGATACCGCCATTACAAGTGCCAATACAAGCACTAGCATTTTTTTGATCTTTTTCATTTTTTTCCTCCTAGTTTTAAGCAAAAACATAGTTGAGTTTATTCATGAAACAAAAGTATAGCAATGCTTCAATGCAATACGCTTTGTCGAACGAATAAGTACGAAATCTGCTTTTGATTAAAGCCTCCTGATTTTTTGATTTTTTATTGTTTTTCCTTACTGCAATAATTTAACATTCCTATGTTAAGAACATATATGCCTGATGTAAAGTTTATGTAAACAGGCATATTACACTGGCAGACACATTGAAATATCAACATTTTCATTTTTTTAAATTGATATTTTTTTATTTCAGTAAGGATGCTTTTTGTAATTTGCCAAGTATCCCATTCCCGGATAGAAAACACGCGAAAAAATGTAAAGAACATGTAAAATTCTGTTTTTTCCCTAAAATCCAGGATTTAAACCAGAAGCTTCATATATTTATATAGGGGTGATGGAATTTTTTAAAAAAAGGATGTGAATTTGAAAATACAAATCCACATCCTTCTATTGAATATATTAAATTATACCTGTAACAATTTTATTTTGTCATTCTGCTACTTGGTGACCGTATTCCTTCAATGCATTAACAGCCTTCTCAACCTTGTCTTCTTTGACCATTAAATAATCCGTATCATAGGTTGACACTGCAAATATGCTTACTCCTTCCTCCTTCATAATGCAGGTCAGGTTTGCCAATATTCCCCCCAGAGAAAAGTCAAGGGGACCTTCAACCTTGAACACCCTCCATTCCTTTTCACACTCTGCATCCTCTCCAAAATCCTCCAGGTCCACATTGTCCTGAAGACATACCAGGGACAATTCCTCATCAGTCCTTGTAATGGAAAAGAAATATCCTTTGTAGGCCCACTCTGGAATTCTTTCATTCATGTTGAGTCTGCATACTGCATATTTATCCTTTAAAAGTGCCATCTTCAAATTCATATTATCCTGGTATACTGAAAATATGGATATTCAGTATTACCTCCTTTTTAATAGTCTTGCTGGTTTATATTCGATTATAGCTTTAGTATAAGCATGAGTGATTTCTTTAAATCTATTATCTGCTTAATACTACTTGTTTTTTTGACACGACTTCACATAATCTACAATACCCGACAGGTTTTCCTTTTTTGTGAAATCCACAGGGTGGTCGTAGGCTGCAAGCATTCCCTTCTCATCGGGAGTCAAATCTTTCTTCCTCTTCAAGTTGAATTTCATAAGCCTCATGAGAATACTGTCTATGAATGAAAGCCTGTCGTAATCAAAGCCTCCCCTGAAATAATAAAATCTCATCCTGTATCGTTCCTTGTCACTGAAATTTTTTTCAAGAACTTCCTTCTTGACACTTTCTCTTGGTGGAGATGCGCCACAGGCGAAGACTATAATTTCCTTGTCACTGTACTTCTTCATAGCCTCCTTCATTGATTTCACTCCGTTGATACCGACGGCATACAAACCACCTCCGAAAATTAGGGTGTCATAATGTTCCAGTTCATCATAGTCAATGTCCATCCCGTTGAACAGGTCAGCTTTCAAGGCATCGCTTAGCCAGAAAGCATAATTTTTCACATATCCTGATTTAGACCAGTATATTACAGCTGTTTTCATCTAACTACCTCAACATTTCCTTATTTTTCCTTATTTTTCCTTATATCCCCTATAAACTCTTCCACTAGCTCTACAGGTGTTGCCCATGAAGTTACAAGTCTTATTGATGAAAATCCATCACCTTCTCCGCTCCATATGTAGAACAGATATTTCTCACCAAGCTTTTCTATTAGGTCGTTTGGCAGTATTGGAAATATCTGATTTGAAGAAGGTCTACCTAAAAATTCATAACCAAGTTCTTCAATTGCATCACTGATCTTGAAAGCCATATCATTTGCATGGAATGCACATTTTTCAAACAGACCATTCTTGAAAAGTTCTAGAAACTGTATGCCAATTATCCTTCCCTTAGCCAGCAATGCTCCTTTCTGTTTGAGGCTGTATCTGAAGCATTTCTTCAAGTTGTCGTTGGAAATGACTATAGCTTCACCAAGGAGTGCACCATTTTTAGTTCCTCCAATGTAGAAGACATCCGTATATTTCTCAACATCTGAAAATTGAAGATCAGATTCCTTTGATTCAAGAGCCGATCCCAGTCTTGCGCCATCCATGAAAAGATAGAGTCCGTTTTCACTACAAAATTCATAAAGAGCCTTCAGCTCGCCTTTTCTGTATATGGTGCCTATCTCAGTAGAGTTTGATATGTATACCATGGCTGGCTTTACCATATGCTCGTCTACATGTTGGTCAAGAACCGTTTTCACCATTTCAGGAGTAATCTTTCCATCTGTAGACTCAACTGAACTTATCCTGTGTCCGGTTGCCTCTATGGCTCCTGCCTCATGTATGTTTATATGTCCCGTATTGGCCGATATTACAGATTCGTAAGGTCTTAATATCGATGATATAACTATGAGATTCGCCTGTGTTCCACCAGAAATATAGTGTATGTCCACATCTTCATTCCCAAGCTTTTTCTTTATGAGCCTTGATGCTTGAAGACAATAATCATCCTCTCCATAACCGTCCTGCTGAGTCAGGTTTGTTTCAGCAAGGGTTTTAAGTATGTTTTCATGGGCTCCCTCGCTGTAATCGTTTCTGAAACTGTGTCTTATTGTCATGCTCCACCTTCCTGTTTTTTATTGTTTAAACTTTCTTCTTCAACTTTTTTTAAAATACACATTGCTAATTCTTTTCTCCATTATATCAAATCCCGCTTTCCTCAAGAGGAAACTTCCTCATATTAAACAACGAATTTATTCTACATCCATAAGTATAATAGCCATTCCCACTACTTGGACAAGTCGGCCAGCTCTCCATCAACGGCCTTTATCAAATCATCCGGTCCTATCTCTATCTGCATGCCTATCTTTCCTCCACTTACTATGATCTTTTCAATCTTCCTTGAGGAAATATCTATGAATGTCCTGAATCTCTTTTTCATCCCTACCGGTGAACATCCACCTCTTATATATCCTGTCAATTTTTGGATATCCTTTACATGGATCATCTCTACCTTCTTTTCTCCGGCCGCCTTGGCAGCCTTCTTAAGGTCCAATTCCCCAGCCACGGGAATTATGAATACATAATGGTCTCTTGAAGCACCCTGGGTCACCAGGGTCTTGTAGACCGACTTCTTGTCCCTTCCTATCTTTTCTGCAACGGATATTCCATCTATCTTTCCATCCTTTGAATCATAAGTCATTACTCCAAAATCAATCTTTTCCTTTTCAAGTATCCTTACTGCATTTGTCTTGCTGATTTTTTTCATGTCCACCTCTTCAAATTATATGTATTATATTTTATGGCTTTTCTAATCCATTCCATACTAAAAATCTATCTTTATTATACAACTTTTGCCCCGACTCAACAAATAATACTTGTTAAACTCATACATAAATAATTCACTGGTTTAAAAATAAATAATTGAAAGTATAATTTAATATTGACACAGGGACCAATTTCATCTATACTCTTCATTATACCCCCTAGGGGTATCATAAATTTTGGAGGTAGCATTTAATATGTCGGATTTTTACATCAAAACCAATAGGATTTTTACGAATTGGCGAAAATACGCCTGGATATTCACAATTACAGTAGCAATAGGGGGTCTTTGGTTTCCAATGTTAGGACTTATGGTTATACCCGTAATGCTTGGGCTTACATCAGTATCATTATTCAAGGGAAGATACTGGTGCGGAAATATCTGTCCTCACGGAAGCATGTTTGACTCACTTCTTTATCCCATAACTGCGAACAGAAAGATACCCAAATTCTTCAAGTCAAAGATACTTGGAATAGGATTCTTCATATTCTTTTTCTATAGATTCATAGGTAAATTGATTCTGGTATCCACAAAATGGGGAACCATGGTATTCTGGGAAAAGCTAGGATTCATATTTGTAGCAAGCTATTTAATGGTAACCATATTGGGTGGAGTAGTAAGCCTTCTCTTTAGTTCCAGAACATGGTGTAACTTCTGCCCAATGGGTACGATTCAGAAAATTTCGTACAAACTGGGTAAATCTTTAGGACTAGCAAAGAAAACAGATGCAAAAATAACGGCTTCAAGAACAGAGATGTGCCATTCATGCGGCAAGTGTTCAAGGGTATGCCCCATGCAACTGACACCTTACGATTCATTCTCTGAAGACAACCAATTCGATTCGGAAAACTGCATCAGATGCTCAACCTGCGTGGTTAACTGTCCTGCTGGAATTCTGACGCTAAGCAAACTTGACGAAGCAATAGAAATAAAGGAAAATACAAGCCTGAGGGGATACGAAACAAGAAAAGAATTCATGTCAACCCTCAAGGAAATAAATAAGGTGAACGACACAACAAACGAGTATGTATTCAAGTTCACTGACGACGGCGTCGTATACGAACCCGGCCAGTTCATACTTGTCAAGATCCAAGACAATCCTGAAATGTACAGGGCCTACTCAATATCAGGCTTCGATAATGAAGAAAAAACAGTCACAATTGATGTCAAGAAGATGGACAAGGGCTACGGCACGGGAATAATCTTCGACAGATTCAAGAAAGGTGACGACATAACTCTCCAAGGCCCAATGGGTCACGAGCTGATAATAGACAAGACTGCAAAGGAGCTTGTGTTTGTAGCTGGTGGAATAGGAATCACTCCATTCAGGGCAATAGTCAAGGATCTAGTTGAAAATGATTCAGATATAGAAAAGTTCACTCTAGTATACGGAGCAAACAAGGAGAACGAGTTTATGTTCGACGACGAGTTCAACAGCTTCTCTGAGGCAAGTGACAAGTTCGACTATGTTAAGGTTGTTGCCTTTGACGAAGAGTATCAAGGCCACAAGGGATTTGTGACGGACGTACTAAAAGACATGGACCTGGTTGATAACAAGATATATATGTGCGGACCTCCACCAATGACAAATGCAGCTGAAAAGCTTCTTCTAGATATGAATGTTCCATCAGTGGACATATCATATGAGAGTGCATAATATACTGAATTATTGAAATTCAAGCAAGGGACCGAATACTAAGGTTCCTTGCTTTCTTGTGTTTTGAAATATTGGCTCCCCAAGTCTGTTTTTGTAAAAGGTTTGTCTTTAGAGCTAGCTTTACTGTTCATTTGTAATAAGCTCTGATATCCTATATAATATTACACTGAGATAAAGAATATATTAAAGCGAGGAAATAAATGGGTAAAAAATTGGTTCTTGCAGAGAAACCTTCTGTAGGCAAGGAAATAGCTAAGGTCCTTGGCTGCAGGGAAAACAGAAACGGATATATGGAAGGCAAGTCATACATAGTAACCTGGGCTCTGGGGCACTTGGTAACACTTGCAGATCCCGATGCATACAATAAAAAATTCGCACAATGGCACATGGAAGACCTGCCGATAATACCCGACAGGATGAAACTCATAGTTATAAAGAAATCAGGCAAACAATACAGTACTGTCAAATCACTAGTTGAAAGAAAAGACATAGATGAAATAATCATAGCTACAGATGCAGGAAGGGAAGGAGAGCTTGTTGCAAGGTGGATACTGGAAAAATCTCCAGTGAAAAAGCCTGTCAAAAGACTCTGGATTTCTTCAATAACCAAAAAAGCAATAACTGATGGTTTCAACAAACTCAAGCCTGGAAAAGACTATGAAAACCTGTATTCCGCTGCTGTGGCCAGGGCTGAAAGCGACTGGATAGTTGGAATCAATGCAACAAGAGCTCTGACGACCAAATACAATGCCCAGCTTAGCTGCGGACGCGTACAGACACCTACAGTTGCTATAATTGGACAAAGAGAAAAGGAAATCCGGGAATTTCAGCCACAAAATTACTTTGGAATAAAGGCTGAAGCTTCAAATCTTGAATTCATCTGGAAGGACAAAAAATCCAACTCCTCTAATACATTCAAGGAAGAAATAATCGACAATATTCTGAATAAAATCAAAAACTCGGATGGCAAAATCCTATCTGTGGAATCAAAGATGAAAAAGAAATATTCACCTCCTCTTTATGATTTAACGGAGCTTCAAAGGGACGGATACAGTAAATATGGATATTCTGCAAAGAAGACACTTTCAATCATGCAGTCATTATACGAGCATCACAAGCTTTTGACTTATCCAAGAACCGATTCCCGATATTTGACAGACGACATGGTAGAAACACTTCCAGATGTCCTTAGGGCAATTAGTCCTGAAAAATACAGACAAACTGCTTTCAGCATACTCAAAAAACCTGTAAGAAAATCAAAATCCTTCGTAGACAACAGCAAGGTGTCGGACCACCATGCCATCATCCCTACGGAAGAGTCAATGATGAGGGGATCTCTAAGCTTTGATGAGAACAATATCTACGAACTCGTTGTAAAAAGATTTTTATCTGTACTGCTTCCACCATATGAATATGAAGAAAAAACTGTTAAAATGGAACTATGTGGAGAGATTTTCACGACAACAGGAATAAAGGTAATAAACAAGGGATGGAAATCACTTTCATCGGAAGATTCAAAAGACAGGCTGGTACCTGATTTCAAGAAGGGCGATAGTCTGAAAATCAAGAAGACGGCAAAGACTTCAGGTCAAACATCACCACCTCCTTACTTCAATGAGGGCAGCCTCTTGTCTGCCATGGAGAATCCAGTAAAATACATGTCCACCTCGGACAAGGACCTGAAAAAGATAATCGGAGAAACAGGAGGTCTTGGCACTGTTGCTACAAGGGCCGATGTCATAGACAAGCTCTTCAACACTCACCTTATTGAAGAAAAAGGTAAAAACATAAGAGTTACAAACAAGGGAAAACAACTTCTTACTCTTGTACCGGATGATCTCAAATCTCCACTTCTTACAGCCGAATGGGAAAAGAAACTAAACCTCATTTCAAAGGGAAAACTTGACAAGAATGCCTTCATCAAGGAAATGAAAGGCTACACCAAAGACATAGTCAAGGATATAAAGAGCAGCTCGGAAAAATTCAAATACGACAACCTGTCTACAACAAAATGTCCCGACTGCGGAAAGCTTATGCTTGAAGTTAAAACAAAACATGGCAAAAGCCTGGTGTGCCAGGATAGAAACTGCGGTCACAGAATCAGTATTTCAAGGTCCACCAATGCAAGATGTCCCAACTGCCACAAGAAGCTTGACATGGTAGGACATGATGACAACAAGAAATTTGTATGTTCAAACTGCGGATTCCGGGAAACACTGGCAGCCTTTGAGAAGAAAAAGAAAAGCCAGAATTCCAAAGGTGGAAAAAGGGACTTCCAGAACTACAAAAAAAAGGCAGAAAAAGCAGCAAAAGAAGCCCAACAGGCAGATAATCCATTTGCGGCTCTGGCAAATCTCAACCTGAAAAACGACAAGAAAAACAAGAAAAAATAAAAGGTGAAGGGTATGAAGAATCTAAACATATCACAAATCAGGGAAATCACAGGAAGATACAGGGAACACCATATAACGGCCTTCAGTGCACAGATGGCCTTCTTTGTCTTTCTCTCAATCTTCCCCTTGATTATGTTTATACTTTCACTTGCTTCAAGACTTAATCTTAATATTGATTTAATATTCGAAAACATCAAGTCAATTGCTTCGGACGATATAAGCCATTTCATAGTCAACCTCATTGACAACTATATAATGACAGACAGCTTAAGTCTACTGTCTGTCTCGGGACTTACTGCCCTGTGGTCGGCTTCTAGAGGTGTGAATGCACTGATGCGGTCCTTCAACATGGCTTACGGATACAAGGAAACAAGGAACTTCGTTGTATTGAAGCTTACAGGAATCTACTATACACTCCTTCTCATTGTATCCATAATGGTTACATTGGCATTACCGGCACTGGGACTTGGCTTCTTCCACTTCATAAGCAGCTATCTGCCTCTATCGGTAACACTTATCGACACAATATATTCATTGCGATATTTACTATACTTCATGGTCTTCATATTCTTCATACTTTCAGTACACAAGGTTCTTCCAGCAGGAAAGCTCAAATACAAGGATATATACCATGGAGCCTTGTTTTCACTGGTTGGATGGTATATCCTGTCTAGAACCTTCAGTTTTTTCGTAGGCAGATTCACCAACTATGCTGCTGTATATGGAAGTCTTGCATCTATTGCAACTCTAATGATGTGGCTGTATTTCACAAGTACGGTGCTTATGATCGGTGCTGAACTCAACTCGGTAATTATGCAGTATAGGAAACCAGAAAAAGAAACCGAGCCAACAGAATAAAAAATATACCCTTCTATTAATATAAAATATGGATATCCACTCCCTACTCCAGCACGAAAATATTTGGTTAATAAAGAAGATTTTCTAATTACTAAAACAAAAATCACCTAAATCGGCGATTTTTGTTTTATGTGTCCTTATTTATACTATTACTTCCTTGCGATTTTCTTCAAGAAATGCCGCGAAATCATCCAGGGTAACTTTTTTTCTGTCCCTGTGGTATCCCTGCATTCCAAGCTTTATTGCAGCTTGAACATTTTCAATCTTGTCGTCTATAAAAATAGTCTTTTCCCTGTCGTAACCAGTCTGCTTTAGAGCCGATTCATATATGCGGCTGTCAGGCTTATCCATTCCCTCATAGGCTGATATTATCACCTTCTGGAAATACTTTCTAAGGTCAAGATGATCAAATGCCCAATCTAGGCTGGGTAGTGCATTGGAAATCACAGACATATTGTATTTGCAACTAAGCTCTTTAAGTATCCTTAATGTTTCAGGATACATTTCATAGTGGATAGTATCAACTGTAAGCATGAAAAGCTTCCTGGAAAGAACCTTGTTGCTGCTGTCTATATTTTCTGCTATAGCATCATATCTTCCCTTGAGCCAGGCTTCTTCCTCATCCCAGGTATAGAACCATTCAATATCCATAAGATATACCCTATCGAATTCATTACCTGCTACAAGAGCCTCTTCAACATATGCTTCCTCATATCCCATAGATAAAAGAAGTTTTCTCACTACCAGGTCTCTTTTGTTCCTTATGAAAAAAAGAACTCCACCTGCATCAAAAAATATATTTTCAATTTTCATATTCATCTTCCTCATCTATAATTCCAACTGCTTTTTTTACAGTATCGAAGTCATAACCCTTGTAGAACAGGAATCTAAAAATCTTCTGGTCTCTTTCGTGTTCATCCTTGTAGGTCATAGCCTTAAGTCTTTTTCTTGCAACCTTAAGGGCATTATCAACAAAAACCTCTTCATCTATTAAAGATATCTTTCTGTCAATGGTTTCCATGTCTATGCCCTTCCTGTAAAGCTTGGTTCTGATTTTTCTTCTTCCGTCCCTGTTGAAATTCAACTGATCGTTTATGAAGGACTCGGCATAATGATCATCATTGATGTACTTGTTGTCCTTCAAATAAGCAATGGCATAATCTATTATATCCTGGTCGAAGTCTTGTATTCCAAGTTTTTCCCTTACTTCCTTTTCAGTCTTCTGACTTGCTGTAAGATATTTAAGTCCCCTGTTTACAGCCTTGTTTTTCTCCTCATTGATAAGAACCTCCTGAACAAACTCTTCATTTACTTCCATGTCTTTTTTTAGATTGTATTTCTCGTATATGCTTATGTTCAATCCAAAGGCGTATTCATTATCAATATATATACTCATTCTATTCTTATTCTTTTTTTGTTGTTCAATATTTGTAATTTTCATTATTTCTCCAATTGTAGAGGGTTTTGGTCAATGGACCAGACCATACTTATTTTAACATATTTACAGCAATGTTTTCAAATTAATTTGTTTCGGGAATATGCTCCAAATCCTTGCAATTTAGCCGAATTATAGTTTAATATATGTATATGACAAATATTAGGGAGAAATTATGAGCAAGGTATATTTTATAGAGAGCACAACCAGTGATTACAAGGAATTAAGCAAGATGGCAGTCAGGCTTCTTAAGAAAATCGAAGATGATACCAGCCACACTTATGAAAAGGAAGTTCCCATAAAGGTACATTTTGGTGAAAAGGGAAATTCCACCTATGTCCCCGAAGAATGCTATCTGGGTGTAATAAATCACCTAAAGGACAAGGGTGTAAAACCTTCTTACATAGAATCAAATGTACTCTACAGAGGTGCAAGGACTACAAGCTCCAGCCATCTTGAACTGGCTCGGGACCACGGTTTCAAGACAATTCCAATCATAATAGCCGATGGTCCAACAGGAACAGAATACAATGAGATTGAAATAAACAAGGAATACTTTGATGTCTGCAAGATTGGCAAGGCCTACGGAAACTACAGTCAGTTTATAGTCATGAATCACTTCAAGGGTCATGAAATGGCAGGTTTCGGTGGCGCCTTGAAGCAGCTTTCCATGGGATTTGCAGCCAGAAGCGGCAAGATGGCACAACACTCAAGCGTATCACCTGTCGTCAACGAAAAAAAATGCATATCCTGCGGTCTTTGCATGGAAAAATGTGATTTTGATGCCATTGAAATGGATGGTACTGCCGTCATTATTGATGAAAAGTGTACCGGATGTGCAGGATGTATAGCTGTCTGCCCGGAAGGTGCCATAAGGAACAAGTGGGACAACAAGTCTTTCCTCTACAACCTGGCTGAATATGCCTATGGTGCTGCTAAGGACAAGGATAACATCTACATATCCTATCTAATAAATATTACCCATGACTGCGATTGCATTGGAAAGCATATGGACAGCATACATGGAAACATTGGAGTAATGGCAAGCAAGGACCCTGTTGCACTTGATACTGCATCAGTCGATATACTGCAGAAAAAATCTGGAAAAGACTTTTTTGACAAGGGAAGAATCACCCTTGAACATGCTGAAAAGATAGGTCTTGGAACAAGAAAGTATGAACTAGTTAAACTGTAAGAAAATAAAATATATACAAAAATCTAATCAAAGGCGGTGTTTTAATTGGCTGAACTTAAAACCAAGAAGAATGATAAAAGCGTAGTGGATTTTTTGAACAAGGTAGAAAACGAAAAAAGAAGACAGGACAGCTTCAAGCTTCTTAAAATTATGAAAAAAATCACTGGAGATGAGCCATTCATGTGGGGTGACAGCATCATAGGATTTGGAGATTACCACTACAAGTATACTTCGGGACGGGACGCCAGCTGGTTTCAGGTAGGATTTTCTCCGAGAAAACAAAACCTTAGCCTTTACATCATGTCGGGATTTACAAAATATGATGCACTACTTAAAAAACTTGGCAAACATAAAAAGGGAAAGTCATGCCTTTACATAAGCAAACTTGAAGATGTGAAAATCGAAGTACTGGAAGAACTAATAGTGCAATCCATAAAAGCTCTAAAATCAGTTTAAACGGAATACTAAATGGATATATATCAACAAAAAATATTTACTATGTAGTGAAGTTTGAATTTTTCTTCCATCTATGGTAAAATGTAGGGAATAAAATATACTATACAGAGAGGTTCACAATGAAAATTACTTGTATTCATAGAGACACGACTGGTACCAGTACGTCCAAGAGACTTAGAAAAAATGATTTTATCCCTGGAGTTATATATGGTAAAGACATTTCACCAGAGAATATTTCGGTCAGCAAAAGAGAAATTGAAAAAGCACTAAAAAAGTTTGGTGAGAATGCGATTCTTGACCTTGCTTTGAATGGCAAATCCTTCCACGCCATGGTTAAAGATGTTCACCATGATTATACAAGGGATCAGTTACTGCATATAGACTTCTATCAAATAAACATGACTCAAAAACTTCAAGTTTCAGTTCCAGTTCACCTTGTGAATACTGATCTTGTTCAAAAACTAGGAGCCTTGGTACATCAGCTTGATGAAATTGAAATCGAATGTACTGCAGACAATATTCCTAAAAGTATAAGCCTTGATGTTGCAGAACTTCAAGTAGGAAATGGTATAACAGTAGCTGAGCTTGTTGTAGATGACTCTATAACGATTTTATCAAATGCTGAAGATACTGTAGTATCACTGTCTCCTCACAGATCTGAAGAAGATGAAGCCGCAGAAGAAGAAGCTGGTGAAGCATCTGCAGAACCTGTAGTAGTTGGAAGCGAAGAAGACTCAGCAGAATAATTGTTAATATTTGCGGATTTGCCATAAGGCAGGTCCGTTTTTATTTTGTCTTGGCTAATCTCCTTTTCTGTTTTAAGCAATCCGCTCTTATGATATAATAATTAATGAAGCTTCAACAAATATAACTAATGGAGGCATACATGAAAATCACAATTAACACCTATCCTTTTCCCTATGAAGACTTAAAAGCTCTGGCATCAGACTTCAAAGAAATTGAATTTGCCTTTGTAAACAATAAAAAAGATCTTTTGATTGAAATAGAAGATTCCGATGCAATAATAACCTTCCACCTGAAAAAATTCCAAATGGAAGCAGCATCTAAACTCAAGTGGATTCAAGCAGTTTCTGCAGGAGTGGACCATCTTCCCCTGGACTATATTGAATCAAACAAGATTGAACTGACAACAGGAAGAGGTATACACAAGATACATATGACGGAATATGCCCTTAGCATGATGGTCTTGGGAGCAAGAAGATTCGACAAAATGATGAGAAAACAAGACAAGAAAAACTGGGACCACAATGTAGCTCAGAATGAAATCTTCGGCAAAAAACTTGGTATAATTGGCCTTGGATCCATAGGCATGGAAATAGCAAGAAAGGCTTCTGTTCTGGGTATGGAGGTATATGGAGTTAAAAGCACTGCGGAGGATATTCCAGGAATAGAAAAAGTCTATACCTTGAAAGATTTATCCCTAATGACGTCCCAATGCCATTACATAATCAACCTTCTCCCACACACCAACGAAACCGACAAGATAGTTGATGAAAATATTTTCAATTCACTTAAAAGTGACTGCTGCATGATAAACATGGGAAGGGGCGGCACTGTGAATGAAAATCACCTTTACACAGCCCTTAGTAAAAATAAATTCAGGCTATATATATCAGATGTCTTCGAAACAGAACCTCTGCCTGAAGATAGTAAACTATGGGATCTTGAAAATATTGTCATCACTCCACATATCTGCGGACCAACCAAGGACTATATGAAAAAAGCCTATTTTATAATAAAGGAAAACATTAGCCGTTATATCAAGAATGAAGAACTAATGAATCTATACTCTTTTAGCAAAGGCTATTAGGATATGATAAAATATATATAAGGACACATCAATTTTTTTAGCCAATATACCGACTTTGCTGTATCAAACCTGCAGTGAAACAATTGGAAGGTGATTCTGTGAAAAAGAAAGAAAGGGCATCAAGAATTCTGACAGAACACATTAAAAGTATAAAAAAAGATATGAAGTCAAAGCTTGACGACTGCAGAGAAACAATGTCCATAGATTCCGTACACGACATCCGAGTGGATTTAAGAAAGCTTATGTCCGTTTCGGAACTTGCACTAAATTTTAAATCCATAGACCGTAAAAACAAAAAATTCTTCAGCAAGATACAAAAGCTTTTCAGCGACACAAGGGATATCCATGTATCAATTGACTATGTAAAAAACAATCTTGAATCTCATTTTTCTTGTACAGGATTTTTGGGGTATCTTGATTCTCTAAGAATCGAAAGAGAAAATCTGTTGAGAGAAGGATTGATTGAAGTCAACAATCAGAAACTGTTGAAAAGGACAGACAAACTTACTTCAGCTGTATCATCAAGTGAATTTAAAAACAGCTTTTTATCAATACTGAGGACCAAGCTTGATGATTCATTTCTTGAAGTAGTAAAAAACATCGAACTTATTGATATAAAAAACATTACAACAATACACAAGGTAAGAATTTCACTTAAGCACTTTAGATATCTTTTCGAAATTCACAAGCTGATATTTCCAGATGAAAAAGATAGAATGAAGAGTCTCAAAAACCTCCAGGATTGGCTTGGGGAAATACAGGACCTTACAGTCTTGAGGAAACTTCTTCAGGACTACTGCTTGGAAACAGAAAACAAGCATGAAGAAATGCAATCATTCATAGATAAAAGATCTGCATTTCTGGTGGACAGTTTCTATGAAAACAGATATGATATTCTTTATTTGTGGGAAATCAAAACCTAAGGATGTGTTTATATGGATAGAAAGAAACTGATTACAGACTATTTCAATGAGCTTGACAGAAGCCTTTTCATGGATATAAACAAGGATTTGGCCAAGGTGGATTCGGCCCTGCCCATTGGTTACGGCCAGACCATATCTCAACCTTCCCTTGTTCTTGAAATGACAGTACTCCTGGATCTCATGGAAGATTCAAAGGTTCTTGAAATAGGTACAGGAAGCGGCTACCAGACTGCCTTTCTTTCGAAGTTTGCAAAAAGTGTCTTTACCATAGAAAGAATACGGGAGCTATACGACAAGACAAAAATCCGTCTTGAAAACATGGGATTCAGCAATGTATATTTCAAACATGAAGACGGCACCATGGGTTGGGAGAAATTCGCTCCCTTCGACAGGATAATGGTAACGGCAGCTGCAAGATTCATACCTCCTTCACTGTTGGAACAGCTTGGTCCAAATGGAATCATGGTCATTCCTGTAGGAGGATCCAACTATCAGGAACTCCTTGTGGTGAAAAAAGATTCCCAAGGGAAGGTATCCACAGAATGCAAGGGTTATGTAAAGTTTGTTCCACTAATAGGCAGATATGAATAGGCATAATATAGGATGTATTTAAAAATTTGTATTGACAGCTGCAATTTAATTTATTATAATCAAAATAATTTAATACACTTTTTCAGGTGCCGTTTAACGGAGAATAGGGAATCGGGTGTAATCCCCGAACGGGCCCGCCACTGTAAGGAACAGTGACTGTCATATGCCACTTCGCATTTTAATGTAGAGGGAAGGCGATAGTTGCACATGTCCAAGTCAGGAGACCTGCCTGAAGAATAAATATCTTCTACTAAGCATGGAAGACATTCGTATGGACGATGGAAAGTTCACACTTTTATAAGTGTGGGCTTTTTTTATTACCCTAAAGCCGAGCGCAGATGATTTAATGTAACTGATGAAATAAAAAACTCAACTCTTATAAGAAGATGCTCACAAAAACTACAAATTTTAAGGAGAAAAAAATGGAACTATTGAAAAGAACTGTAGAGAGAATTGAAGGACTTAATGAAAGCGTAATGAAGGAATGCAGGGACAGGGTGGACAACCTGATAAAGCCTCAGGGTAGTCTTGGAAAACTTGAGGACCTTGCTGTTCAAATGTCTGGTATAACTGGAAAGATGTTCCCGGCACTTGACAATAAGGCTATCATCGTAATGTCCGCTGACCATGGTGTATGTGATGAAGGTGTAGCATCAGGTCTTCAAGTCGTAACAGAAGTACAGACCTACAATATTCCTAAGGGCATCACTGGAGTTGGTGCAATAGCAAAGGTCGCAGGTGCTGACCTGGTTACAATAGATATAGGTGTCATGAATGATCTTGAATATGGAGATATAATCAACAAAAAGGTTAAGTACGGAACGGACAACATGGCAAAGGGTCCTGCCATGACTTATGAAGAAGCTGTAAAGGCTCTTGAAACAGGCATTGAAGCTGCCAGTGAAGAAATTAACAAGGGAAGAAAAATCATTGGAACTGGGGAAATGGGAATTGGAAACACAACTCCTTCAACTGCCATACTATCCGTTCTCGGTGGAATAGACCCGGAAGAAATAACCGGAATAGGTGCAAATCTAGAATTATCAATGGTAACAAACAAGGCGAATGTTATCAAAAGAGCCATAGCTTTAAACTGCCCCGACAGAAAAGATCCAATAGATGTACTGGCAAAAGTAGGAGGCCTTGATATTGCCGGAATGGCTGGTACAATGCTTGGCTGTGCCGCCAACAAGACTCCCTGTATAGTAGATGGATACATTTCCACTGTTGCCGCTATAGTAGCCTGTGCAATCGAGCCAAAGACAAAGGACTATCTGATTTGCTCACATTTTTCAAAGGAAAAAGGTGCAAAAGCAGCCAGTAATCTTCTCGGCCTCACTCCCATGCTTAACATGGATATGCGTCTTGGGGAAGGAAGCGGGGCCGCTCTTGCCTTCAATATAGTAGAGTCGGCAGTTCAGATGAACAAGGACATGATAACCTTCCAAGATGCTGGGATCAATGTAGTATAAAGTATTACAGTATGGTAAAATACAATCAGGAGGGGATTTTATGAAAAACAAGATTATGTTAATATCAGTCCTTTTGATTGTATTGTTCCTTTCTTCATGCTCTACAGCAACAGAAGAGTTCAGTCTGGAAAATCCAGAGACCTATCAGAAAATCAGTTCTGCAAATGCAAAAAAAATCCAGGATGACGGTAGAGCCTTCATCATAGATGTAAGAACACAAGGAGAATTTGATTCTGGTCATATCCCAGGAGCCTACCTCATGCCTCTCGATACTTTACCGGACAGTTTTTTGACTGACTTCCCGGACAAGGATTTCGTATATATAATATACTGCAGGTCTGGAAACAGGAGCTCCCAGGCTGCAAGAATTCTTCTTTCCGAAGGATATCAATATATTTATGATATGGGTGGAATTGGAAATTGGGATTATGAACTGGTGGAATAATCCAAGTACTATTCAACAATAATAACCAGAAAAAAACAGCCGTATAATTCCGTGCAGGAATATTCGGCTGTTTACTAATTCATCTATGGTATATCATAAGGCTCCAGACTTTCTGTTTCCTTTGCTTTCTCAGGCAGACGCCTGTCTGTCAATATATCAATAAGACTGTCGTAATAATATACCCTTCCCTTGCTACTTTCAGAATAGCTTACTATTTTATCATCTTCGAGGATTACAAGGTGTTTTCTAACAGTCTGATAGTTGAAGCCTGTTTCCTGTGCTATCTGGTTTATTGTGAATACTGGATTCCTGTAGATACTCTTGTATATACTTCCTATATATTTATTGAACATTATGTTTTCAACCTTTTCGTAGTCCAGGAAATAAAGCTTTTCAAGCTTTATAACAAATTCAGTAAGCATTTTTGCCTGGGTTTCTATCATACTCAGGAAGTACTTGGTCCAAGGCACCCAGTTCTTTTTCTTTCTTATCTGCTCAAGATTTTTATAATACAGACATCTGTCCCTTCCTATTGCTTCACTTATGAAGAGGTTGGGATTGTCCATGAGACCAAGCTTGTTGATGAAAATAGGGAAAAGTATCCTGCTCATCCTGCCGTTTCCATCATCATAGGGATGGATGGATTCGAACTGATAGTGAAGTATTGCCATTTTGACAAGAAGATGATAGTCTTCGTTATCTTCAATATAGTCCACAAGATTATTCATCAAATCATCTATCTTTTCAGCAGTTGGAGGCATGAAACCTTCAGTTGGGTCACAAGCCTTATTCATGACCTGATTGCTTTCACTTCTATAGCTGCCCTTGATGAAAGGTTCTTCATAACCTTCAGTAAGATAGTAGTGAATCCTGTTAAAGAGTCTTTCATTGAAATCCAGGCTACTGAAGAAATCCTTTGATTTGGCCAGTGTTTCCATATAGTTCTGGATTTCTCTAAGGTATGCATGGTTTCTGTTTTTTTCAACTGAAAGTTCGAAATACTCCTTGACTGTAGCCTTGTTTTCAACTAGATTCATTGAATCCACGGCTTCTCTTGTATACAGGATATGCAAAAGAATATTCCTATCCATCCTAAGATACTTGAGGACAGTCTTGTATTCCTTCACAGCTCCGTAAGCTTCAACAAGCTCATCAATATAATCTTCAGCCTTGATTTTTATGTTATTTGGAAGAAGCTCCGGTGTGAATTTTCTCATGATATTTATCTGGCGCTTATTATACGCCAACTACCTCTTTAACACCTGGTATGTCTTCAACAAGAGTACGTTCGATGATCATTTTTATAGTCATGAGAGCTCCTGGACATCCGCCGCATGCTCCTTGCATTCTTACTTTTACAATTCCATCTTCAAAAGATACGAATTCAACATCTCCACCGTCTCTTTGAAGTATTGGTCTGATTTTTTCCAGTGATTTTTTAATTTGCTCTTCCATTATAAACTCCTTTAATTCTTTAAGATTGTTATTTTTTTAACCATTATAGTATAATCCCCGAAGCACTTCAAGTCAACATAAAAAACACTGTGGTCACTCCAGTTATTTAGTTATTGTTTCCAACGCCTTAAGTACGTCATCATAATCAGGTTCCTCTGCAACCTCATAAACATACTGCATATATCTGATGATGTTCTCCTGGTCTATTATGATTACTGCCCTCGTAAGAAGTCTTAAACCTTCCAAGACACAACCATATCTATCTCCGAACTCAAGGAGTCTGTGGTCGGAAACAGTCCTCATCTCCTCTATGCTGTTTGAACCACAAAATCTTTTCTGTGCAAAGGGCAGGTCCACAGTTACTGTTATTATTTCTACATCTTCAATTAGTTCCCTGGCCTTTTCATTAAAAAATGCCGCCTGCAGCGAACAGGTTCCAGTATCCAGGGATGGTGAACAAGAGATGATTTTTATCTTGTCTCCCGTATCTTTGTAAAAATCAAATACTGACATGTCATTGTTTACAGCCTTAAAATCTGGAGCTTTTTCTCCTATTCTTACTGTATCTCCTGTAACGGTTACTTTCTTTCCTCCGAATATTGCAAATTCTCTATCCATAATATCCTCCTGTTTTTCCTAAATAAAGCTCTATGTTGTTTATATAAATGGAATCTTCTTAAAACATTCATGTTACTATAATAATTCTATCACAGGATGGTCATATTACAAAAGGTGAATTTTTATATTTGTTTCCTGGAGAAGGTATTTTCATCAAAGTCATATACCCTTACAGATCCCTTGAGGGTTTTCTCCTTTGCCTTTTCACCATACAAGTCTATTGCACTCTTGTTTTTAGGCTTATGATTCAATGCCAATGGTCCGTTGATGCAACCTCCCTCACAGGCCATTCCCTCTATGAAATTGCCATTGAGTTTCCCAAGTCTTGCAAGCTTAAGGGCCCTGTCGCATTCCTTAATGCCGGAACATACAACAGGCTTCAGCTTCACATCCAGACTGTACTCTTCGATTGCCCTGCTTATTGCATTGGTGACTCCCCCCGACCTTGCAAATATCCTTCCGAAGAAGGATGCATTGTCTATACTCTCTTCCGGTGAAGTTACCAGGTCAATATTATAGGCATCTATCATGGCTCTCAGTTCTTCAAATCCTATTGCATAATCTATGAAGGAACTATATTCATTCTTTAGGGATTCGTCTTTTTTGGCAGTACATGGTCCTATGAAAACCACTACTGCATCCTTATCGGCTTCCTTTATGAGCTTGCCCGTTATTACCATAGGTGATAGAGCCGGAGATATGTTGTCGGCAAGGTCGGGATAGTTCTTCTCTATATAGCTGACAAAGGCAGGACAGCAGGAAGTTGTAACAAAAGACTTGTGCTTTAGCTCTTTTTCTATAAGCTTTGCTTCTGCTACGGCTGCCAAGTCCGCTCCAAGAGCTGCTTCAAGTACAGCATGGAATCCTATTTTCTTCAGCGAGTAGTTGATCTGTTCAAGGTTTACATCTTCAAACTGGGCGGCAATGGCAGGAGCCACTACGGCATATACCTTCCTGTTGTCTGTCTTTGAAATGTCCTTTAAAGCACGGATAACGGACAAAAGATTGGAAGTATCTGTTATTGCTCCAAATGGACATTTGAATACACATTCTCCACAGCTTATGCACTTGTCCCTGTCTATTACAGCCTTCTTTGACTTGTGGTCTATCTGTATTGCTCCTACCTTGCAGGAAGTGATACAGGGTCTTCTTACATCTGATATGGCATTGAATTGG
>CAZFYP010000018.1:0-27199 GCA_964523535.1 uncultured Clostridia bacterium | reverse complement strand
ATTTTATTTACCTTGAAAATCTGCCTTTCTTTTTTCAACAAATGCATATGCACCTTCCCTAAAATCCTCAGTTTTCGCAGAATTTGATTGGTGGTAGACTTCTTTTTCCAAGTATTTTTCAAAATCCTTATAGGAACTTTCAAAAGACAGGTCTTTCATTGCTGCATATGCCAGGGATGGTCCCTTTGCTAACTTCAATGCTAATTTTTTAGTTTCTTCTTTAAGCTCTTCAGCTGGAATCACTTTATTTACTAAGCCTATAGCTAAAGCTTCATCAGCCTTTACTGGTCTACCAGTCATTACTAATTCTGTAGCTTTTGTAACACCTACGATACGATTAAGCAAGTATTGACCTCCTGCATCAGGTATAAGACCTAATTTTACAAAGGCTTGTATAAACAGAGCATTATCAGCTGCATAACAAAAGTCTGTAGCCATTGCAATATTAAATCCTGCCCCTGCAACAGGTCCATGCACTGAAGATATAACCGGTTTCCCCATTCTTTTGATTTTTAGACTTATTTGTCCGATTTTTTTAATCATATCAGACAAGTCTATATTTCCTTCTTTAAGTAAACGATAAAATGTTCCAACATCTCCACCTGCACTAAAACCTTTTCCTTCACCTGAGAGAACTACAACCTTAACTTCTTCAGACTCTTCACATAAAGCTAATGCCTTTATTAAATCATCTTCCATAGGCACATCAAATGCATTTAGATTCTTAGGATTGTTTAAATTTATATATGCAACCCCTTCTTCTACAGAATAATTAAGTTTTGTAAAATCCATCATCAAATTCATAATCAAATCCTCCTTTTATATTTTTTACACCTAACATACTACTGCAATTAGTATGCCAATAAACAAACAGCTAAAGACCAAGCTTTTCAAAAAATACTTGTGCAATTATTACACAACCTTGTGAAAAGTTTTCACAAGAAAATAGCTATTTCAATCTTTCTTTATATTCTCAACAACAACAGCCATGGACGGACCCCCGCCAGCACAAACTGATGCACAACCATATTTAGAATTTCGCCGTTTCATTTCACTGACAAGAGCTTGTATTATTCGTATACCAGTACAACCTACAGGATGTCCGATGGAAATTCCCGATCCATTTGCATTAAGATTATCAATTGGTATTTTCAGTTCTTTATTTACTGCAAGTATTTGTGCTGCAAAGGCTTCATTAATTTCAAAATATTCAATATCCTTCAATTCCAGATTGGCAAAATTTAATGCCTTATGGACTGCATGTACCGGTCCTATTCCCATAATCTCTGGATCTACTCCAGCACTTGCTGTAGAAGAAACTTTAACTAGAGGCTTTAAATTCATCTCTTTAGCTTTCTCTACACTCATCAATACCAAAGCAGCTGCTCCATCATTTAAACTGGACGAATTTCCTGCGGTTACTGTACCTTCCTCTTTAAAGGCAGGTCTAAGTTTCAAAAGCTTATCAACTGTTGTTTTTGGATTTGGACATTCATCTTCATCAACAATATGAATACCTTCTTCCATTTCAAATTCAACAGGCACTATTTCCTTTTTAAACTTGCCAGACTCTTTAGCTGCAACAGCACGCTTATGACTAAGAGCTGCATATTCATTTTGTTCTCTTCTTGAAATATTGTATCTTTCTGCTAAATTTTCTGCTGTATTCCCCATATGAAAGCCGCCAAAGGCATCAATAAGACCATCATACAACAAAGCATCTTCAATTATTTCCGCACCCAGTCTATATCCATTCCT
This sequence comes from uncultured Clostridia bacterium, assembly GCA_964523535.1. Classification (GTDB taxonomy): domain Bacteria; phylum Bacillota; class Clostridia; order Tissierellales; family Dethiosulfatibacteraceae; genus Dethiosulfatibacter. The sequence goes on along the minus strand of CAZFYP010000018.1, from coordinate 25,441 downwards.
AGAATCTAGCAGTAGATGAGGAGTATTTGACATGCTTTCCATTCCAATTGCTACTGCTATTTCAGCTTTTCCCAATTGAATCTGATGTACGGCAATTTCAAAGGCTCTCATCCCTGAAGCACACTGTTGATCCACTGTTAAAGCTGGTGTTTCAGTAGGAATTCCAGCTCTTAGTTGCACTTGTCTTCCTGGATTTCCTTTAAGTCCATGTTTATAGACTATACCTGCCGTTACTTCTGTAACTTGATCCGGTCTTATACCTGCTCTCTCCAAAGCTCCTTTTACAGCAATCGTACCTAATTCTATAGCTGAAACCTTCGATAAACTACCACCAAATTTTCCAACTGGCGTTCTTGCCATACTGACTATCACAACTTCTTTCATTGCTATCGCTCCCTAAAATTTATACTCAGCCAACATATCTTTCAGACTTCCAAACATTTCTCATGTTTTCCATTTATACCGATAATTCACTCAATTCTTTTTTAGTAAAATTACTTACTGATTTTTGTAGAAGTATATGCTTACTTTGGAATATACTACCGCCCTCCAATTTTATTTTTTTGCCTTATAATTATTATTTATAATTTAAAAATATTTAATGCAAATTTTATGCCAGCCTTATTTACAGTCAAAATAATTAAATAGAAACTCAGAAATCACCATCCCAAGCTTTTATTAAGTCACAATACTGCTTAAAAACACACTTCCTTTATGTTCATGCTTTTTATCATCAAAAAATACTTTATCAAAATAGAGCTTATGATTTTTAAAAGTACAAATATTGCACATAAAAAATACTGATTTTTCAAAAAACACCTGAAACTGTTAACCTAAAATTACAAAGCTCCAAATTCGTCTTAAATTTGTTAGCTTATACTTACATTCAATGCATTTTATGTCATATATACTTTACATATTTCTGTTGGACCATTGGAAGATCCTGAAAAATTCAATACAGAACTAGAAAACTTCCTTGTAAAAGAATATTCTTTATCTTAAATAAACAACGCTAAGCATTGGATTTTAATCAACTGTTCCGCAGAAACTTCCTTACAAAAGTTTGAATCCGGGAGACACATATCAATAGTATAATGAAAGACCACCTCTTGAAGAGATGGTCTTTTCTTATTTAATAATCGCCGCATAAAAACCGGCTACTATTTACCCATTTGTAATCCTAATGCTTCCTGTAGTTCTGCCTCTGTGATACCAAGTTCATCAGCAACTGAAGCAAAATCTGCTTCATCTTGACTAGGATCACCCAAAGCTTCAATAAGTGCTTCTTCAGTTACACCTAAGATCTCAGCTGCTGCAGCTGTATCAGGTCCTTGCTGGCCAGATCCATTAGCCATGGATATTTCACCTTCCTCAAACACCACAAGTCTATCAGTATCAACACAGTCTATATCACCTTCCGGTGTTTCTGTCACATCACCACCACGGACCAATCTAACATAATTATAACGATGAATTTCGGGATCCAGTTCTGTAAAATTCTCTTCAGACTTAGGGCAGAAAACTACTGAACCTGCTCCATGTAGGTCATAACCATCTGGGTCTGTATTATATCCTGCTGCCAGTGCCCAGGCATAAACAGTACCCTGCTCTACTTCTCCATCACCATCTTCTACTGGATTTGATGTACTAGACCAGTAGAAAGGATAATCAGTCTGATTCATTATATTTACAAGTTCTGTAAGATTAAATACGCTTGTATCCATAGCTGGAAAGGCACCTGAATAATCTGCAATACTCTGCAATTCCTTTATATTAGGTAGACGCCAATCATCATATCCCGCATACTCAGAGTTTTCTGCATAAGCTAATGCCTCTTCCCATTCCATTCCTACACCACTGTCATCCTGCGCCCACATCAAACCGGTAGCTTCATCAGTAATTGTGCTATCATCATTATCCACAAAATCATTAATGCCGTATGCATCGCCACGAACAGCACGTACGAATCTGTCACCACTCATTGCTTTTATATGTCCAGTCCAATCATTGACAATAAATGATGGACTTCCAACCACCTGCTCGTTCTGATATTCATCTTCAACCAGGTAGAGATTACTAGACCATGAATGCTGCTGTCTGGCATCCGTACCATCACTAACCAAGTAAAAGTAGTCAGTATCGATCCATGGCCAGCCTTGCGAAAAGTTTCTTAGAGACCATAACTCTTTTACTGTTGGCAAACGCCAATCATCATAACCGCCTAATTCAAGATTTTCACAATACTCTACTGCTTCTTCCCAAGACATGGACGCTTTAGATAAATCCTGTGCCCACATCAAATCGGTAACATTATCTATTACGGTCCCATCACCCTTGTCTGTGTAACTAGGCAAATTTCCTGTATACTGGGAATCCTGGCCATAGAAAGCTTCTCCATCTTCAGGCGCCTCAATTCTTTCAGTGCTATTGTATAAGAGACCCTGGTCCGTATCTACTATAGGATAGGTTAAATCACTAACACTTGCAGCTTCAGACCCAGTATCTTCGGTAATCACTTCATCTGTAGCTTCTTCATTATTGGTCACATCCTCCGATGTATTGGTGCTTGTTGGGCTGCATCCGATGATGCTAAGCATCATTGCTAATCCTAGTGCCATTAAAAATATTTTTTTCATAATCTATACCTCTCAATTCATTTTATTATTTTGTCTATGTAGGCATATTATAACTACTTCTTTAAAGAAAGCTTGAAGAAAAAATCTTAATAAATCCAAAAACACCTTCCGAATCGTTCAGAAGGTGTTAGTAATAATTATATTTTTAAGCATTCTTCATACCCTATTTTTCAACATAAATTGCACTCTGACAATGATTAACAATATAAGTCTTTACCTGTTCAAAATCTTCTTTTGCCACATATACTTGATTGTGCTCCAAGGCCCCATTGACATATATAACATGTCTATTAGATTTTGATACTATTCTTTTTACATTCTTAAATTCAGAATAACTACTGCTTTTAGATCCTGCCAGCAGTCCTGCTCCTGCAGTTTCAGGACTACCTGCAGCAATTCCGGCCAAAACAGTAATCATAGCAACGACTTGATTTTTCTTAAACTGTTTTTGCATCTGAATATGATTAATCCCTTTATCATTCATTTCAAAGACAACTTGATATCTACCACCATTAATAACAGCTACTATAGGATAAGCCATAATAACAAAGACAGTAATAATCCCTATCATTCCAAGAAATATAGGGACAAAAACTCTTACTGCATCAATAAAACTTTGTTCGATAATTTCCAGTATTGTTACCAAAAGAACCGGGAACATTCCACCTAAAAAGAAGACTTTCCATAAGGTAATCATGATTGTTGGATTCTTCCACATATTCATACCATATGTCCAACGATATATGCCGTCACCATCTAAAACAATATTTTTGCTAAAGACCATCTCCTTGCTCTTCTTTGCTTTATTATGAGATACTGTTTCCTTGACCACAGGTCTTCCACAAAATTCACAAAACCTGCTTTCCTTAGAGATTTCTTTACCGCAATTGCAACACTTCATCATATACCTCCCAATCGATCCACTATGGTTTCTTGTTATAATGATTTCCAAAATGCAACTACAAAATCCAATTATTGTCTTTTAAGTAAGCATAAGCCTTACTAATCCAGATTAAGTTTCTTTTTATAGTAACCATTACTTAAATAAACCGCAGCCAATGGATTATGGCCCATGACTCTGTCTTTAACTGCCAATACCGTAATAGGAGCATCGGAATACTTAATGAACAATGAATCATGTCCAACACAAAGACCTAATAAAACATTCAGGTCTGTCTTTGACTTGTTTAAAAACAAAGCTTGCCCTATGGGATTGCACATTGCTTCAAAATCATTCTCCGGTCTAACTTGTTCTTCCCGGCTAATATCAATCACTTCTTTACTTATGCTGCCATTTTTACAAACTACTGAATTCACATTGAATCCATTGGCCTTGAAAATCCTATGAACCAGCCTAACCTCTTCTTTCAAGCCAACACAAAATGCTATACCCAAATTCTTATAACCCATCTTGTTGGCAAAGTTCATTATCTCTTCAATTCTGGTATCCTGACAATACCCTTCCGATTCAACCAATGCTGAACAATTTGCCATTTTATGGTTATCTTCCGATGAATAAAGCTCCTTGCTCTCTTCAACTATAGATTCGCACAAAGTAGGACAATTTGATGGCATTTTTTCAACATCATTGACTCTACAGGCCTTATCTTTACAAACTGCACATGTATACAAAATTAATTACCTCCTTAGTTGTTTAACAGATCCCTACACTCAAATATCAGTATTAGAATCTGGATTATTCCAGCAATTCCATAAATTTCAAAATCTCTTCCATATTTAACAAATTTAGATTTGTCAAATTATGATTTGATTATATCATTTTTTTCAATATATAGTAAAGAACCCCTCAGTCAGATCATAAGAAGAATATTTTTCCCTGAGTTTCTTCTCCAGATAATTAAAATTCATCAACTGAACTTCCGGTTGGAGATCTTCAAAAGTAGTATTTCTTCCCTTCAATATATGGCTCTTAAGTTCCAACCTGTCAATTTCAGTGGTGGAAGTATCCGATCTCCTGCATGCTTTTCCACCAAATAACTATATATAATTACATTGATATACCAACGTAAAATAGCGTCAAAAAGCAATGTGGTTCTTAAGGCTATTTTTTAATCAATACCGTATCTACCTGCATAGGCCAGCTTTCCATTATGCCGTTTTGATAGTAAACAACAAGTTCATCTCCTACTGTAATTTCTGATATGTTGAGCTCCAAAATACATCCACTTGCACTGATACTGTATTCTCCACCATCATCATCAGTCATAAGCATAAGCATTTCACCCTTGTCACCACGATTGATTTCCTTTACTTCCAGTAACAATTTGCTATCTTCATTTAGCAAGTATACCATTGATTTTTCATCTTCTTCAAAACTCATATACCTTATGGTAACCCTGGTGCCTTCTACAAGTTCTTGTGGCTCATAAGTCTTGATTATTATTTCTTTACCTTCACTGGTAATCACTAGAGTTTCATCAGACGTATTACTTACTGTACCGGTTAAAGATTCAATCATATGACCCATGTTAGTATGTCTGATGGAAAAATCTTCAATTATCAAGGGTTCAAGAGTATTAGTCTTCTCCCCTTTAACAAGACTTACGTTTTGATTAAGATAAAAGTCATCTGCTTGATTCTTGTCATATTCAAACACTTCCACCAAATCACCTGAGATTATATGGATGTATTCTCCATCAAACTGGACAATATATCCTGCAGTTATCACTTCACCCTCTGCAATGTGATCGGTTGGCGAAATATAATACTCATCTCCAGTATTGTCTACCACTTCTTCTCCACTTTCTTCTATACTTGGATCCTTCTGACATCCAACCATGGCAAATACCATCATCATTGCCATTCCAATTATTATTAACTTTTTCATGCTATCCTCCATAAGTTATTCTTTGTTTTCAAAGAATTAATCGATTGTTCTTCACAACCTATACTTATTCGACGATTAATAATCCATTAAGTTCCAAATGAAGTAGTTAATATTTATTCACCCTTTATTATCCTCTCCAGAATAAAATAATCCATCCTCCATACCATTTGAACCAATAGTAATAAAATTATACTTGTGTACACGGTAGCTATCTGATTTCTACCAACCCATCTCAACACTATAAGGATCATATCCCACAAACATGTTTTTTTAAAAAGTTTATCTGTTATACTAGTCAAACTTATTGTATTTTTTGAATTCATCTAATATAATTAAATCAAGAGGTGTTTATAATGATTAATCGAGCTCAATATCTGAACAAACTAATAAATTGGAAAGACAAACCAATAATCAAGGTTATCACAGGTGTAAGGAGATGTGGAAAGTCTTCCTTACTTTTGCTGTTCAAAGATTATTTGAAAGACAACCAGGTACAAGATCAGCATATAATTCATATGAATTTTGAATCCATGCTGTTTGATGAGATAAATGATTACAGGGATTTATACAAAAAAATCACCGAATCTATTAGTACAGCTGCTGAAAAACACTATATTCTACTGGATGAAATTCAATTGATTGACCAGTGGGAAAAATGCGTAAACGGTATAATGGTTGATTATGATGTAGATGTCTATATAACCGGCTCCAATTCATATTTACTCTCATCTGAACTTTCAACATTAATATCCGGCAGATTTGTTGAAATCAAAATGCTTCCTTTGTCTTTCAGGGAATATCTTGATTTTAGTGAAACAAAAATTATAAACAACAGACAAGAACTTGAATATAGATTTGATGAATTCATCAAATATGGTGGATTCCCATCTTTAACTATCTATGGAAATCAGGAAGAATTTGCCGAAGATTTCTTGACTGGAATATACAATACCGTTGTAATGAAAGATATCATACAAAGAAACCAGGTACGTGACCCTGCCCTACTTGAAAATTTGATACGTTTTCTAGCAGCCAATGTGGGAAGTATTGTATCCACCAGAAAAATAAGCAACTACCTAACCAGTGCAGGAAGAAAAGTGACAAGTGATACAATCGGCAACTATTTGAGAATGATAGAAAGCAGTTTCATTATCTACAAGGCAAATCGGTACGACTTGAAAGGTAAACTATTTTTAAAAACCCTCGAAAAATACTACATTGTGGATTCAGGTATCAGAAACATGTTGGCAGGACCTCGAAATATCGATGAAGGTCACGTCCTTGAAAACATCATTTATCTTGAATTAATCCGTAGAGGTTATCAAGTGTCAATTGGAAAACTTGGTAACCTTGAAGTAGACTTTATAGCTGTCAAACAAAGCGAAAAAATATATGTCCAGGTATCTTTGACTATCCATGACCAATCTACCAGAGAGAGAGAAATCAAACCACTGAAAGCCATACGCGATAACTACCCTAAATTCATTATTACCATGGACAAGGTGATATTTGACGATTTTGACGGCATCAAAATCGTTAACGCCATAGACTTTCTACTTAATAGCTAACAACTTCTTTCATTATGTTTCCACTAGTGAAACTCCTGCTACAGGAAATTTAGCAGGAGTTTTTCTAATATTTCATTAATTCACTTGGTCAGTCTTTATAAAGCTTTATGTATCAAGCCACTCTTTTTGGCTGTCCTATAAATATTTTATCTGATTCGGTAATTTCTTCATGAACTCTATCATCTTGACATGGGAAGGATCCTCCATACATCTGTATTGATGCACAAAGATAACTGTCATCATAAAAATCCATCACAATCCAACTACCATGACTCTCAGCTGCAATAAATATCTTTCCTTTCAAGGTCTCATTCAACTGATTTGTCAAACATACTGATTCAGGGATTAATATCATTATCATCCAGGTAATCAAGCATAGTTTCTGAATTATGTCCGCATCCCCACTGCTACAAATAATTAAAGGCGTCTGCACAGGCAGACACCTTATAGTCCAGTTTCATTTCACTCTCCGTCAGATGCTGTTCTTTTCTTGCTGCATCTACTTTACATATATAAAAATGGGAATTCATCTGATACAGCAAAGCCTCATCATAGAGATCATTCCTCTTCTCAAATACCTTACCGGCATAGTCAATAACTTCACTACAAACATAGCCGGTTTCCTCCACAAGCTCTCCTTCAAGAGCCTCATGATGGCTTTCATCTTCCTCAATCTTACCTCCAGGAAACACATAGTCTCCCCTGGTACTTGCAATAAGAAGCACCTTGCCTTCTTTAAATATGATTCCCCTGACAGCTTCTCTATAGTATTTCCTTTCTCTTAGGAACTTTCACAACAATATTATCAATATCAAAATCGAAATCATACATTTCTTCCAGCATTTTTTTGTTTTCATCTTTGACGTTTATAGAAGTCTTGAATATTAGACCTACAATTTTCTTAACTTCCGGATCCACCTCATCAGGATTAATTCCATTATCATCCAGGTAATTAAGCAAGTCTTTCTGAAGTTTATCCAATGCTTCTATTGCACCTTGAGCTTTTGCCTTATTGATAATATCCTTCACTGGAACATCAATATATGCCCCTGTATCAGCCACTTCAGAAATGCTGGAATGGTCGACAATAATCTTCTTTGCCCAGTCAGTCACCAAATCATTCTCCTCTATGACAAATTCCTGCCCTCTGTCAGTTGACTTGAAATAGTCTTCCTTCCAGCTCTTGTCCGTATGATAGCTCATATTTATATTCTTGAACAATTCAGGCAGCTTCCACTTCGACCTTGAGCATCCTGGCTTTGTAAGTACCAAGTCTTCAGAATAATCAAACACTCCAAAGCCGTCAATCCTATTATCAAGAGACAGTCTCTTACTAGGCAAGTATATAGTATTTCCCGAACTTTGAAGATGCGCTTGGTCAGCATGCGGATGATAATTCATCCATTCTTCAAGCTTGTTTTCATCATCTGCCTTGATTATTTCACCAATTTCCATATATCCATAGATTATATGTCTTCCTTGTTTATCTGTAGGATCAAATTTGAGTTTTCCATTCTTTATAATGGTTCGCCTAAACCAACCAAAGAAAAGAAAAACATCTCCCACCGCAACACCCTTATTGCTTAAATGACTCTGTGCTGCTCCCATCTGTCCAAAGATTCCTCTCCAATCTGAAGCTCTATCACAGCTTTCACTTCTCAAATCAGGATCGAAATGACATCTTGTGTTTTCATTGAATTCAATCTTCTTGTTTTCCAGCTTTATTTCATTACCTTTAATCTCTGAAATGATATTATAAAAGCTCTTCTCACAATAATTCAAGTCACTGTATCTTATGTTTGTTGCCTCGTCAGGTATAGGCAATGATAGCAGTGTACCGTTTGGTAATATAGGATTAGCAAATCCTCCTGCTGCTGAGTCCATCCCTTTTCTGCTTAATATGAATTTCATTGGTTCTCCTCTTATTCTTCAATAAATTTAGTGATCATTCCCATTTAGGAGCAGTTTCACCTTTGTCTGGGGGCTGGTTTTCTTATCTTTTTTTATTATGGCTGCTACTACTTGTATTTGTTTCATGCGTACCTCATATTAATAAGCCAGATCTTATTCAACAGGCACCAATGCCTATATCAGTTCCTAATCGCCCTTAAATCATCATCAATAAACCTGTGGTTAATTTCATTCACATTAAACCTGCACATCCTATAAGCAGTCTGATAGAAATATCCAACCAAAAGACTGCTGTACAAAGTGCCTATTCCAACCTTGCCTCCCATAAAATATCCCAAAACAAGGGCACTACACTCTATTATACCTTTGATTAGAAACACGGGTTTTCCAGTTCTTTTCATTAGCATAACCATTAAGCCATCCCTTGGACCCGATCCCAATCCTGCGCTTAAGTATAAATATGAGCTGATTCCCAAAAGAAACATTCCGCATGAAAGCATTAAGAAACCCGATAGAACTGTAGTGCATTCAGGTATAATTCCCCAATTCAATATAATATCTATAAATACACCAACAAAATACATATTTAATAGAGATCCCCATCCTATTTTTTCTCCAAAAAAACATGAAGTGAAAATAAACACTAAACCTACCATGATACATGCTTTTCCAAAAGTGGTGTCAAAAGTTTCTGCTATACCACTATGTAAGACCCCAAAGGGAGACAGACCAAGATTTGCCTTAATCATCATAGATGCTGAAAATCCCATAATGAACAATCCAACAAAAAGCCTTATAATTCTTTTTAACATCTCAATCACTACCATCTCCTCTATCTTGGAATAAACAACATGGGTAGCCAACCTTTGTTGTTTCTCACTCTTTCTAGTTTATTATATCAGAATACAAACTTATTCAACAAGAAAATCTATCAGCCTGCCATGATCAACTACGGGCTTGACTAAATGTAGAGAGTCAATTTTATTCTTATTGCTTGTCTGGCCATATTCTATGACCGTTTTACTTAGTAAAACACTGATTTTTCATAAAAACATCTGAAACTTTTAATCTAGATATGCCTTATTAATCCAGATTAAGTTTCTTTTCTGAACATGGAATGTCTGAAATCATCCATGTTTCTATATCCGCTTCATTCTTAATTATACTGTCATCTGCCTTGATATCTTGCAGACTCCTCGTGAACTTCATTGTCAACATATTTATATTATCTTGATCCCATATTGACAGTTCAATCCGGCTTAAAAGTACAAATCCTCCATTTTTGTCCCTATGCCGTAGACCTAAAATCATTAATAACTCCGCTCTTATTCCCCAGGTACCAACATTTCCCCTCCCCCTTCTCGCTTCTTACATGCAAATTTACAAAAGCATAACAAGGGCTTAACAAACACCAAATAAAAATAAACTATACTTTCTCATACAAGAACTACTATACATAAATAAACAGGAGATACCTATGCTTAGCTATACTAAGGGAAAAGAAGAGTTTAAAAGGGGTTTGTTTATGGATATTATGGATAACGGGGATATAAAAACAGTTTTTCAACCAATAGTATCATTGCGGGATGGTTCGGTATTCGGATATGAAGCACTTAGCCGCGGCCCTGAAAAGACTTGCATGGAAAGCCCTGGAAGTCTCTTTGAATATGCCGAAAAAAATAAATACCTCTGGGAGCTGGAGCTCCTTTGCAGGTCAAAGGCAATTGAAGCCGCCGAAAAAATAGGCAAGGAACCAAAACTCTTTATAAATGTCAACCCAAACATAATAAACGATCCAAAGTTCAAGAAAGGCTTTACAAGAAAATATCTCCAGTCCCATTCCATGAATCCAGACAGGATAATATTTGAGATTACAGAAAAAGAGGCGGTCATCGACTCCGAAGATTTTATGACCACTGTAAGAAACTACAAGGACCAGAACTTCCAGATAGCCATAGATGACGCAGGTGCAGGATTCTCGGGGCTTAAGATGATATCTGACATTAAACCCCACTATATAAAGCTTGACATGGACCTCATAAGAAATATAGACAAGGACGTTACCAAACAGTCCCTTGTCAAAAGCATGGCAGAATATGCCACCCTGTCAAACACAAGTCTCATAGCGGAAGGAATAGAAACCCGGGAGGAGCTTGAAAAACTCATAAACATAGGAATACACTATGGGCAGGGATACTTCATACAAAAACCCCTTTCAGAATTAATGGACATAGAACCTGAAATAAAAAGCATAATAAGACGAATAAATTCAAGGAAAAACCATCTGATTACGAAAAGCATATCAAGGATTAACATCTGCCATCTGATGGAATCCCCCAAGACGCTGTCTCCTTCCATAAAGGTTAAGGATGTCTATGATATGGTCAAGGAAGATGATTCAATACATGGATTCTGCATAACCGACCAGGGCAGGCCCATAGGAGTCCTTACAAAAAACCACTTTTACAGGACAGTCAGCGGCAACCACGGCTACTCCCTATTTTCAAACAGGCCCATAAGCACAATCATGAAGAAGGGATTCGTATCAGTCGAATACAATGCCTCCATAGCTACAGTATCCAAAATCGCCATGCAAAGAGACAATGACTCCATATACGACTTCATAACCGTTGTGAGGGACGGCTACTATATAGGCATAGTGACCGTAAAGGACCTCCTCCTCCAGTCAATTGAAATAGAGGTGTCAAACGCTAAACATCTCAATCCCCTTTCGGAACTGCCTGGCAATGTCCTAATTGAGCAACAGCTAGAAAAATCCATAAGCATGAGAACGGAGGACTACATACTCTATTACGACATAGATAACTTTAAGGCATACAACGATGTATACGGATTTGAAAACGGAGATAGGATCATAAGATACCTCTCCAATCTCCTTAAGGAAAGCCTGTCAAAGGAAACCTTCATAGGCCACATAGGTGGAGATGATTTCATCTCCATTCAGCAGCCTGAAAACATTGAAAGCATCTGTAGCTCAATAGTCAGTGAATTCAATTCGTCAGTTAAGGAATTCTACAACCAGAACGATCTGGACAAGGGATTCATAGTAACGAAAAACAGACACGGAATTGAAGAAAGTTTCCCCCTTCTTACCCTAACGGTTACGGGACTCTCAAGCAACTGCTTCAAAAGCAGTTATGCGCTTGCAGAAAGGGCTGCAAGGCTAAAAAGGGAATGCAAGCATAACTCTGAAATCAACTATATTTTGCAGTAGATCAACCCACGATTTCGAACATCTTCTCATTTTCAATTCCATCCATTTCAAAAACATCTAAAGTCTCAACATGACCGAAGCAGGGACCTTCCTTGATTTTCACCATGAAATCATCAAGGTCCCTACTCTTACCCTCGGCCTCTATCTCAACAGACCCGTCGTAGAGATTCCTTACCCATCCACAAATACCCAGCTTCTCGGCCAACTGCAAGGTAAAGTACCTGAAGCCTACTCCCTGGACCCTTCCCTTTACTACAATATGATATCTTTGTTTCATAGCAACCTCCTGCATCAGTCAACAATCCCCATGAATTCTCAACCTATCATCCACATTTTAACAATATCATGTTCATACTTATATTTTACTACTAGATTGCATATGCAACAAGATATGAAGGATTCGAATAATAGAAGCAAAGAAAACAAACAGGATTTTTCTGTAGAAACAAATGAACCAAAAAATATCAACACCTCCCGATAACAAGTCTCCAGGAGGTATTAATCATTCTATATATTCTTTTTTTCGTTCGCTTTTCCACTAAATAACTATATATAATTACATTGATATACCAACGTAAAATAGCGTCAAAAAGCAATGTGGTTCTTTATAGTTGTGTTCCCGGTACAAAATCTTTTCTTCCCTGCCATAGATTCCTTAGATTCCTTGCCATTTATTCCACTCCTTTCAACACTAACATCAAGTTCACACTCTATAGGCAATATTCTATACCTACTTTAATTATACACCAAATCTCATCTTCACTTCAATTCTGCTAGTTTCAATAATTATACACTTAGCAGTCAATAAGTATGGAATCAAAGAATTGGCATCCATATCGTTTTTCGGAGCTTTCACAGGTACCAATGCTTTTGTTATTTTTCAAGGTAACACAATCAAACGACGATAGAAACACACAGAAACCGTCCCTGTGTGCTTTTCCTAGTATTGGTTTCATAGATACCAATATTTATAGGGCTATTTACCAACAGCAACTTAGTCTAAAATTTCATTTAATACTCGTATATAATTACCACCTGCAATTTTATTTACATCTTCAAGTTTATGTCCTCTTTCCAATAATAAGCGGATGACATCTTGAATATTATCTGCACTTTCAAGTCCACTAACACCAAAATCCCCAAGATACATATTGAAATCGAAACCAAAGGCAACACTGTCATAGCCTACAAGATTTACCATATATTCAATCTGCAATATATAATCGTGAATAGTCTCTGTTATGTCATCATTCAAATGAAGTGTGTTTGTTGAAGGTTCGCAAACTTTCGAAAAATATGAGACCGCTCCTATAACCCCTCCACGATTTGCTATTGCTCTTATTTGCTCATCCGTAAGGTTCCTATTATGATTATATAATGCTTTTGAATTTGAATGGGATGCTATGGTAAGTTTTTTATTATATTTAATAACATCCCAGAATCCTACTTCGTTTAAATGAGAAACATCAACTACAATACCTAGTTCATTCATTTTCTCAAGTGCCAATCTACCCCTTGACGTTATATTACCATCCTCGTGGTAAGTTCCACAGCCAAAAGAATTAGCATTATTCCATGTTAACATTCCAGCACGTAATCCAAGTTCATAATAGACATTTAGGAGGTCTATTGAATTATTCAAAGGTTCAAATCCTTCAATTGAAAGAATAATACCTATTTTCCCCGTTTTTAAAACATTAGACAAATCTTTTTTATCTTTAATTATTACTACGTCTTCATTTTCCCTGCATGCATTAATCATTTTTTCGAATTGAAGCAATGTTTCATTTACAGAAAATTCTTTTATTGTTTTAGTAAATATATTTGCGAAGATTATATTAATACCGCTATTTTTCAAGCTGGTATAATGGTAGTCCATAAAAACATTCGACTTGCCGTCTCTCTCTTTTAAATAAATATCACGCGGAATATCAGTGTGTCCATCTACTACTATCATTTTTTTTATTATATTCTTTATATCCACATTTTCACCTCAAAATTATCTTTGATTTCATCCTTTTTAATCAGTGTATAAGCTAAAATCCACTTCATTTACAAAATGGCAGAAAACATAATGATCTTTTGAAATTTCAGTCATTTTAGGAATTTTACTTGAGCATATTTCCTTTGCAAATGGACATCTCCTATTTAATCTGCATCCATGCGGCGTATTAATCATACTTTCTATTTCTCCACTTAATTCGAATTTTTTCCTATCTTTTGAATCTATAGAAATGATAGGAGATGAATCCATTAATGCCCGTGTATATGGATGACGTGGTCTATGGAATATTTCTTCCGCCGGACCGATTTCCATTAATCCTCCCAAATACATTACACCTATGCGATCACTTATATATCTAACAACATTCAAATCATGTGTAATAAAAAGATAGGTTAAGCCCTCTTTTTCCTGTAAATCCAACAATAGATTAAGTATTTGAGCTTGAACCGATATATCGAGTGCTGAAGTTGGTTCGTCTAATATGATGAATTTGGGTTTTAGAATAATTGCTCTTGCTATGGCAACCCTCTGTTGCTGTCCACCACTTAACTGCCCTGGGTAACGATCGCCAAAATCCAAACCCAATTCCACTTTTGTAAGTATTTCATTGATTCGTTCATCCATGGTATTTTTAGGATATTTATATACCTCTAAGGATCTTCTTAATATTTGTCTTATAGTTTTTCTGGGATTTAGACTAGATGCAGGATCTTGAAAAACCATATTTGTATTTTTTTTGAAATTTTTTAATTCTTTTCTGTTTAATTTTGAAATATCTATTCCGTCAAATAGAATACTGCCATCTTTAATATCTGAAAGTTTAAGTATGGTTCTTGCCAATGTTGATTTTCCACTGCCCGATTCTCCAACGAGACCAACAGTTTCTTTTTCTCTAATATTAAAACTTACATCATCGACAGCTTTTATATGTCTAACTGATTTATTTATAATTCCTTTTTTTATGGAAAAGTATCTTTTTAAGTTTTTTATTTCCAATAAATTCTTAAGCATAGATTATACCTCCAGTAAGTGACATGCACAATAATGCTCATCTGAGTATTCTTTTAATATTGGTATTTTGTTTTGGCAAATTTTCATTGCAGAAGGACATCTGTTTGCAAATCGGCATCCTGTTGGTGGATCGATTAAATTTGGTACCATTCCCGGTATGGTAGTAAGTCTGCCCTCTTTCTTACTTATAGTAGGCAATGCCTTCATCAGTAATTTGGTATATGGGTGTAGCGTATTTTTGAAAATATCAGAAAGACTACCCATTTCAACAAGATTGCCGGCATACATGACTCCAACCTTGTCTGCAGTTTCTGCAACAACACCAAAATCATGTGTTATTAATAAAACCGAAGTGTTAAATTCATTTTTCAATTTTTTGATTATTTTTAATATCTGAGCCTGTATTGTTACATCTAGTGCAGTAGTGGGTTCATCTGCAATTAACAGAAGTGGCTTTCTTGAAATCATCATACTAATCATAGCCCTTTGTCTCATACCTCCACTTAGCTCAAAGGGGTAACTTTTTATTCTTTCTTTTGCATCTGGAATTCTAACATCTTCAAAGATATTTATAACTTCTTTCCATGCCTCTTCTTTTGTAATGCCATCAAGCATAAGAGATTCTAAAACCTGCTTTCCTACTGTCATGACGGGATTAAGCGAGTCCAAAGGATTTTGAAAAATCATTCCAATTTCCTTTCCTCTAAAATCAAACATTTCTTTTTCCGTCATTTTCAATACATCTTGACCCTTGAAATCAATAGAGCCATCTGTAATTTTTCCGTTGCCGGCTAATAATCTCATTAAGGAAAAGGCAATAGTACTTTTTCCACTTCCTGATTCTCCAACCAAGGCAAATATTTCTTTTTCATTTATCTTGAAATTTATATTATCAATAGCCTTTACGGTTCCATTACTTGTAGTAAAATCTATTGATAAGTTTTTTACATCTAATAGGGTACTCATTTATTTCCTCCTTAATTATCAAAACCTGGATCGAGCAATTCCTTTAGACCTTCACCTAAAATATTGTATCCAAGTACAACATACAGTAGGGCAAGTCCCGGTGCTATTGATATCCATGGTGCTATTTTTATTAAATTTACACCCTCAGATAGAATAATACCCCAGTCTGGTGCTGGAGGTTGAGCTCCCAATCCTAAAAATCCCAATGAAGAGGTAGAAAGCACTGCCGTTGGCAAGGTAAGTGTTACCAGTATTATTATTTGGTTTATTGTGTTTGGTAAAATATATTTGGTAATGATATTGAAATCCGATTCTCCCAAAACTTTTGCAGCATCTATAAAAGGTTGGTTTTTTAGTGTTTGTGTTTTTGCGCTTATGATTTTTGTATATTGTGCCCAACCTACGAAGGCTATGGCAATGACTACATTTGTTAAACTTGGTCCCAGAATTGTTACTATGGCCAATGACATTACAATAGCCGGCATTGACCAGGTGATATCGGTAATAAATGAAATAAATTTATTGATTTTTCCGCCGTAATAACCTGATAATAATCCAAGTGTTACACCAATGACTAATTGAATGGAAGTTACGATAAATCCAACCTGCAATACTATTCTTGTTCCATAAATAATCCTGCTGAAAATACATCGTCCATATATATCAGTGCCGAAATAGTATTTCAAACTTGGTGGTTGAAGTTTATCTATAATATTGATTTCGTCATAAGGCTGAAGTGCTATAAAATCCGCAAAAACAGCACAGATAATTACACTTAATGAAATAATTAGTCCCACAGCAAAATTTTTGTTTTTGAATAGTTTTTTCATCTTATCATTATTCATTTTTACATACCTTCCATGTCTTTTCTTACTCTGGGATCCAGATAGGCAACAAGAACATCACCCAATGTATTTGATAGTACAGTCAACAAGGTTATTATCAATACTATACCTTGAACTACTGGATAATCCTGTTTGGTAATAGCTGTCCAAAGTAAATAGCCCATGCCTGGATAGGCGAATATTTTTTCTACAATTACAGATCCACCAATTATCCATGGAATCGACAAGAAAAACATAACTGTTGTCGGTATGAGTGCATTTCTAAGAACATGTTTTATTAAAATTACTTTTTCGTTTAGCCCTTTGGCATAGGCAGTAACAACATATTTTTCATTTAAAATATCAACAATTTCCGAACGAGTTATTCTAACTCCAGAAGCCATATTTGTCAGCAAAATTGTTGCAACTGGCAAGACTAATGAAAGAGGACCATTATATCCTGATATTGGAAAAATCGGGATTTTTATAGCGAATAATAGTATTAATAATATTCCCAGCCAAAACTGTGGAGTTGACCATAAAACTATTGTCGAATAAACTGTAAATTTATCAAAGAAGGAATTCTTTTTAAAAGCTGCCAAAAGTGCAATGGGTATGGCTAATATATATTGTAGAAGTACAGCAATACCTGATAACATTAATGTATATTTTAATCTTGACATGATTAGTTCGCTTACGGGTTGACTGGCTAAAATAGATAAACCAAAATCTCCTCTAAGGGCATTGAACAGCCATTTGAAATACTGGACATAAAGAGGCTTATCCAAACCGAATTTTGCCCTTAATTCCACTATTTTCTGTGGATCTGCTCTATCTCCGGCAATTAGCTGAATCGGATCTCCTGGCATGCTATGCATGATAGCGAATAGTAAAACGCTAAGTGTAAGCAATACAAGTACACCTATAAATAATCTTCTAATAATATATTCAAGCAAAACATCATCTCCTATTATTGAATTTGAATTTCCAAGTATGTAAATTTAAGGGAACATATTATTAGAAATTCACCCAATAATATGCTCCAATAATCTAGTTCTAGTATGATTTTTATTTATTAAGTTTCTTTACATCCATAAATCTAAAGTTACCTTGTGGATCTAATCTTAATCCTTCAATTTCAATCCTACTTGCAGCATACCATTTTTCATAGAATAAACTGATAGCCGGCATTTCTTCATACATTAAATCTGTAACACTCTCAAAACTAGCCATTCTCTCATCCAAGTCTGAGATATACATTGAATCATTGATCAGTGTATCTAATTTTTCAGAGTCATAATATCTGGAATCAGTTGTAAAACTAAATACGTGCATTGGATCCGCCCATTGTACTGATCTTGTTGATAGTTGAAAATCACCATCTTTTGTACTGTCTTTTACATATGAATGTTCAAGTTCTCTTATTTGTAAATCAATACCTATTTCTTTTAATTGTTTCTGTATTACTGGTGCAGATGCCTTGATCGAGAAAACATCCATAGCAGTCAACAACTCTATAGTCATGTCTTCGCCATCTTTTTCTCTTATGCCATCTTCATTTGAATCAATCCATCCGGCTTCTTCTAATAATGCTTTTGCCTTATCCTTATCAGTAGACCACATGTCCATCATCTCTTTTTCTTTTTCAGGACTAAAGCTTGTAACTGAAGGAGACATGAATGTATAACTAGGAGTAACATTATTATCCAGTGCCAATGCTATTTCATCTCTATCAATACCAAGTTCTATTGCTTGCCTTACTTTAATATCGCTAAGAATTGGATCTTTTGTATTCATGTATATCACAGATCCACCTGGTTGCATTGCTTCATATAATTTAATGTCTGGATTTGCATCTAATGTTTCAATGCTTTCCAATGGAACAAAATCAATAATATCTACATTTCCTTGTTCCAATTCACTAACTAAAGTAAATGAGTCAGGAATAAATCTAATTGTAATGTTGTCAAAGTTTAAAGGTCCTCTATTCTCGGTTTCAGGACTGAAGTTCATATAGGTCATATTTGGTTTCAGTGTGACATGAGAACCTTGTACCCACTCTTCTACATAGGCTGGGCCATAAGTTACAGCCTTAGTTTTAAAGGAGTCATTTCCAACCTCTTCTGCTGCAGAAGCATCTACGATACCTGATTGTATAGATGATAGAACAGTAAAGAGTACAGGGTCTGGTTGACTAAGTACAAACTCTATAGTTTTTTCATCTATTACATTGTACTCTTTGATATTTACATAATCGGAAACATAAGCACCAACTTCCAGGTATCTCTCAAATGAAGCCTTTATAGCTTCTGCATTTAAAGGATCTCCGTTTGAGAATTCTGCACCTTCGGGAAGTACGAATGTCCATGTCAAACCATCCTCTGATACAGTGTATGATTCTGCAATGTCAGGATTATATGATTTACCGTCCAAACTAACATCAATTAGCAAGCCATATAATAAGATATGTGCCAGGTTACTAGTTGAAATTGTTTGGGTATCTGTACCTTGTAGTTCATTTGATATTGCAACTACTAATTCTCTTGAATATTCCTCTGTCTCAACCTTTGGTTCATCTGTAGCTTCTTCTTTTGGACTGCATGCAGCTAGTACTAGAGTTAGAACCAGCATAAATACAAGTACGATCGTAAGCTTTCTGTTTTTTTTCATTTTTTCCCCATCCTTATTTAATTTTTTTAAAATATACAAAAGAATATACTTGCAAGAATCTAGCCAGCAAGTCAAAATATGGGTGTTCCTGTATAATTACTTTATAATATGTGCCTAATTCAAGTAAAAAGGCATTAATACTCATTGTTTTTGCAACTTCTACAAAAATTATTATTATATTTTTTTCACTGATTTGAAAATCGTCTAATTATTTGACACCCAAAAGGAATGTAAAAATATTAAACGTCTAATATTTTTACGCCGAGCGTTTGTTTTGAATGTTTTGACTATTTGGTAAAGTTGTAAGGGCTAAATACATGTGATAAAATGACCTTGATAATAATATTATTTTAAGGTTGGAGGCAATTATGTATAATTTAGTTATAAAAAATGCTGAAATAATAGATGGATCAGGTAAGATGTCATACATTTCAGATATAGGAATTAAAGATGGTTACATTAGGACAATATCTTCAAATATTGAAGATGACTGTAATAATATAATCGATGCTAAAGGATATATAACTTGTCCGGGATTTATAGATATTGATTCTCATTCTGATTTTTCCCTATTCTCAAACTCTAAAGCTGAATCCAAGGTTTGCCAGGGAATTACAACAGAAATTATTGGTCAGGGTGGTCATACTTTAGGACCGATTAATGAAAAACATTTGCTGGAACTAAAAGAATATACCAATTCATATGTTCGAAACAATGATAAAAACAATTATTGGACCTGGAAATCTCAAACTGAATTCATTGATATTTTGGGTGAAAGAAAGACATCTGTTAATATTGCTTCCTTAGTTGGATATGGAACTATTAGGGTTGCTGTAATGGGATTTGAAAAAAGAAGACCTTCTAAAATAGAAATGGATATGATGAAGGAGTTACTCGAAGATGAATTGGTAAATGGTATTCATGGATTGTCCTTGGGTTTGGATAATACTCCCGATTCCCTTGCAACTATGGTAGAATTAGTGGCAATGGCCAAAATTGTTAAGAAATACGATGGAATATGCTCAATACATATGAGGAATGAAGGAAAAGATTTAATTAAATCAATTTACGAAGTTATTGAAATTAGTGAAAAATCAGGGGTTAAAACACAAATATCTCATTTAAAAGCAGCGCATCCTCAAAATTGGGGTAATGTAAAAAAAGCCATTGGAATAATAAATAAAGCAAAACAATCCGGCTTGGATATCGATTATGATGTATATCCATATACATCATACGAAAGCGTTCTAAGTGATGTACTTCCTCCCTGGATAAGAGAACTAAGTCCATTAAAAATTGTCGAATCAATAAAAGATGAAGAAATCAGAAAAAAAATAGTTGAAGATATGCTTGATCCTGACAGTAAATGGGGAAATCCCATGCTGGGATCTTCCTGGGAACAAATCAGAATTGTATCCATGAAACGACAGGAAAACAAAAAATATGAAGGCATGGATATTGAAGAGATATCAAGACTGTTGAATCAGAAGCCCCATGAAGTAGCAATTAAATTACTGATTGAAGAAGAAGGGGTTATAAAGATTATTTTTTCTGCAATGATAGAAACGGATCTGATTGAAGTAATGAAACAGTCAATGGCTATATATTGCACCGACGGATTAGCCGTTTCACCAAATGGTGAATATAAAGAAATAAAATTACATCCTAGATATTACGGCACATATCCGCGTATACTGGGAAAATATATTAGAGAGAAACAAATCATACCGTTGGAAGATGCCATTCATAAAATGACTCTGCTGCCCTCCATTAAAATGAATATTAATGACAGAGGACTTCTTGCAGAAGGATACAAAGCTGATATTACTATCTTTAATAAGGATGAAATCATTGATAAAGCTACTTTTGATCATCCTCATCAATATTCAGAAGGAATTAAAGCGGTAATTGTTAACGGTATCCTGGTGGTAATAGACAATATACATACAGGAGAATTACCAGGAGAAGTAATAAAAAGAGCATAACGTATACCCTTTAACAAATAGGGAGGAGTCTTATTGATGAAAATATTGAACAAAAATATATTGATTATAGATAATGAGAGTTTTAGAAAACAAAATTTGCAAATATCATTAGAATCTTTTGGGTATGAAGTGAAAATAGTAAAAAACGGCTTAGAAGCTATTCATTATTTAGTAAAAAACTCAATGGATGTACTTATTTCATCTTTTGAAACAGGGGAAATATCAAAAGATAATTTAGTTAAAGAGAGTATGAATATAGACTCATCTACAAAAATAATATTTCTAGACGATAATTCTGACATCAAAAATGTTGTTACGGTAATGCGGTCAGGTGCACATGATTATTTGGGAAAGACTATTGAAATAAATGATTTAGTCAATACTATTGAAAGAAAATTGGAAAAGAGACTATTTGTTGAAAAACCTCCAAAATCAAATACTATAATACCAATAAATAAAGAATATGAGGGTGTTGTATCAAGAAGTGAAAAAATGAAGCTTATTCTTTCAATGATTGATAGAATTGCTCAAAGTAATGCTACCGTATTATTAATGGGAGAGAGTGGAGTAGGAAAAGAAGTTTTAGCAAAAATGATTTATAAAAAAAGCACAAGAAGAGATAAGAGATTTGTGGTAATAAACTGTGCAGCCATACCTGAAAAACTCATCGAAAGTGAACTGTTTGGACATGAAAAAGGATCTTTTACAGGTGCAAGCAGTAGAAAAATAGGTAAATTTGAACAAGCGGAAGGTGGAACTATATTTCTGGATGAGATGGCAGAATTGTCACTAAATATGCAGGTTAAATTTTTGAGAGTATTACAGGAAAGACAATTGGAAAGAATAGGTTCCTCTAGCAGCATAGATGTAGATGTAAGGATTATTGCTGCCACAAATAAGGACTTGTTAAAAGAATTGCAAAATGGAAATTTTAGAGAAGACCTTTATTATAGAGTTAATGTTGTGAAAATAGAGATACCTCCATTAAGAGAAAGAAGAGAAGATATAAGCATGATGGTTAATAATTTTTTGTTTGAGTTTTCAAAGGAATATGAAAAAAATCTAAAATCCATTGATATTGAAGCAATGCATATTTTGTTAAAACATGAATGGAAAGGGAATGTCAGGGAGCTAAAAAACGTAATTGAAAGATCGGTAGTAATGGCTAAAAAAAATGAAGAAATACTGACAATAGTACATTTACCTGCAGAAATCCTAAAAAACAAAAGCCTAATAGGTGGCTCTGGTAGAACAGAAATGACATTAAAAGAATATGAAAAACTAATAATAATGGATACATTAAATAAGGTAGATGGAAATAAAACGAAAGCAGCAGAAATTTTAGATATAAAAAGACAGACTATTTACAACAAAATAAAAGAGTATAATTTATAGATAGCTTAAGTAAATAACACACTGCCATACTGTATAATATTCCTGATTTTGCAATTGTAACATCCAATTTTCAGTAGCTTTAAAGTACAAAAACAGGGCTGTCGGTAAATACTCCCTCTTGAAACTCAGTATAACGAATAATCGTTATGCTGAATTTTTCTGCAAAGAAAGAAAAAGATGGCTATCCCGGTTATGGATTGACAAAACTTTTCCCAGGAAAGATACATAGCTGAGTTCTGTCTTACCAATTCTTCTACGTCCATACAGCACAACCATTTCCGATTTCTTGCTGCTGTATTTCTTGTTTAAATATCTCAGTTCGCTTTCCCTACCTACAAACATATCGCCACTTCCTTATACTTTAGTTTCTTATACTTTAGATTATAACACTTCAAAGTATGATATTCAATTAATTGAACATCAATTAAAACAGTGGATCTATTAGGACAATACATACAAATACAAGGGGAAAACACACAGGAATCGTACCTGTATGTTGTTTAAATTAGTTCACTTCAGCACAACCAGTCTCACAAAGTCATTGTCTTCCGACAAAGCCTCAAGCTCCTTAGAAAAACCACTCTTGCTGAAAAGCACAAACTCCTCTTTCCTGTCATCATTTCCCCAACTGACCAGTGCACTTTTCTTTACAAGATTGTTGTATACCTTCATGTCAACCTTTCTATTCCTGTATTTGCACTCTCCAAAGAGAATCATGTTGTCATTCTCATTGATTGCAACTATGTCAATTTCTTCCCTCTTGTCCCACCATTTGCCTACCAAACCATACATTCGTCCCGTCATATCATACCAATTTGCGGCCACATACTCCTGAGCAATCCTTTCATATACATAACTGACCAATTCCTCATCTAGCCTGTCAATTATCCTGTCAGCAATACTGTCCGAATAACCGCCTTCTATAAAGCTTCTGTTTGGATACACATATTTGAACCAGAAATTCAAGTAATTATCCTTAATCCTGTATATCACCCTCTTGCTTCTGGAATGGTTCTTTTCAGTTACGGGGGTTTCCCTTTCCAGTATATCCATATCCACAAGTATATTTAAATAATGCATAAGATTGGGTATTTTCGTTTCCAGAGCAGATGCAATATCTACAGGTTTTACATTCCCATTGGCAACGGTTTTCAGCACTGAAAAATAGCTGCCAACATCTGGTACTTCCCTGCTGAGTAGAAAATATGGCTCCTCATAAAGATATCCGTCTACATCACCCACAATTTTAAGCAGCTTGTCCTTCATGGACGGATAATTCAGCAAGCTTTCTATATATTTGGGAATACCGCCCGTCAATGCATATTTCCCAATGAGATCCTCTGTATCATAGCCTTCATAGAATTCAGAATAATGTTCATACTTAACCTGTTTGAGATTAATCTGTGCCGTCCTTCTGCCGTATAAGGGACTTGAATAGTTAAGCGTCTGGCTCTTCATCAGGGATAATATGGACCCACAAAGAATGACCATTACATTCTCATCCATAAGAATAGTATCCCATATTCGCTGAAATATCGAAGGAAAGGCCTTGTTGCTTTTTCCTATGTACTGGAATTCATCTATTACCACTATCCTCTTCTTTTCTCCAATATCCCCAACAAGTTCCTTGAACATGATTTCCCATGACAGGTCACTTGTTCCTTTTATAAGTGGATTATCCAGATACTCACCCAGCATACCTTTAAAACTTTTTCTGTTCTCCGTCTCATTCTCTTCTGTAGCAGTAAATACAAAAGCATCCTTATCCTTAATAAATTCATTGATAAGCCTTGTTTTCCCAACCCTTCTTCTACCATAGACAATAACCATGGACGAAGACTTGGAAGAATATTCCCTTTCAAGTGCAGCAATTTCTCTTTCCCTGTTTACAAATCTCATTATCTTTTCCACCTCAGAAATATTATAACATTTCAAATAAAATAAGTAAAATCTATTTTAGTCAAACAAATTTTACTAAAATAGATTTTACTTATCTGAACTCTATTTGTATCATACACTTACCTGCCACAGCATTTCTTATATTTCTTGCCCGATCCACAGGGGCATGGCTCATTTCTGCCTATCTTGGGACCTTTGACTATGGGTTGATTGATATACAGCCTATCAGCTTGTTTCACAGGTTTCGCTCGACCCGTCTTTCTGATTTTATCAATGATATCATTCAGTGCTTCATATTTTTTCAATTCTCTTATTTCATCATAAGATTTGTCCTCTTCCCTCTTTCCTTCCTTGTCTATCTGATTGATGATTTTCCTGATTTCATTCTGAATATCTGACAATCGATCAATTAAAACATCCTTTTCGTCAAGCTTTTCTCTTTCTGAAGCCTTGACGAGTATTTCCACGGACTTCACATAATCGTCGAT
>CAZFYP010000017.1:10152-27516 GCA_964523535.1 uncultured Clostridia bacterium | reverse complement strand
TTAGATTTTTCATACTTATGTCAAGAGACGTGTATGAATGGGTGAGCTTTCCTACGGAGATATAGTCTACTCCTGTTGAGGCAAGCTCCTGTATATTCTCTAATTTAACATTTCCAGAGACTTCTATCAAGGCATTTTTTTGAATTATGGCTACTGCTTCCATAATTTTATCAGGTCCCATATTGTCAAGCATGATGATGTCAGCCCCTGATTCCAGTGCCTGACGCACATGGTCAAGGGATTCAGTTTCAACTTCGATTTTTCTTACGAAGGGCATGTTGACTCTTATGGTTTCGACAGCTTTTTTGATGGAACCTGCAGCCTTTATGTGATTGTCCTTTATCATTACACCGTCAGAAAGATTAAAGCGATGATTGCTAGCCCCACCGGTTTTTGTTGCATGTTTTTCAAGTATTCTAAGACCGGGAGTTGTCTTCCTTGTATCAAGGATTTTTGCCTTATATCCTGCAGCTGCGTCTGCATATTTTTTAGTCAGAGTGGCTATTCCAGACATTCTCTGGAGAAGGTTTAATGCAACCCTTTCTCCAGAAAGAATAGTTTTGGAATTGCCCTTTATTGAAGCGATTTTCTTCCCTGCTTCAGAATATTCCCCGTCTGAAACCAAAAAATTCACTTGGACATCGTCGCCCATTATTTTGTATACCCTCTTAAACACTTCTACTCCACAGATTATGCCCTCCTCCTTCTGAATGATGTCAATTGTACAGCTTGTATCCAGGGGAATGATGTAGTCTGTTGTAATATCCCCGTGAGGCATATCCTCTATAAGTGCATTCTTGATTATTTCATCTATTATCAACCAGTTCATTTATCAAGTCCTTTCTAGTATTTGTGATTATTTTCATTGTCTGTGCCTTGTTTTTACCTATAAGTTTTTTACCTTCTTCAATGGTATAGCAGATTGCAGGTTCCAGCAGCCCACTAAAAGAGGAAGCCTCTTGCCATCTTGTATCCATAGAGCTTTCATTGAAAGACATGGCAATTTCGTCATGTCCATATAAATGTCTATTGCCATTATTTGAAAGAATACTATTAATATCTTCTGCAGCCCTTTTTGAAAAGACAAGTCCTTCAAGAAGGGAATTGCTGGCAAGGCGGTTGCCTCCGTGAACTCCAGTGCAGGAACATTCACCTACGGCATAGAGCGATTCCATTGAAGTCCTTGAATCAAGGTCAACACCTATCCCACCCATGTGGTAGTGCTGGGAAGGAGTTACAGGAATCCTGTCTCTTGCTATGTTGATTCCAAACCTGAGGCATTCCGAGTGAATTTTTGGAAAGCGTCTCTTGAGAAAATCCTCGTCTTCATGGGTGATGTCAAGATATACACATTGAGAATCAGTCTTCTTTAGTTCCTCAAATATTGCCTTTGTAACGGTATTTCTTGGTAGAAGTTCTTCTACGAATCTTTCTCCTCTGGAATTGTAGAGCAGTCCTCCTTCACCTCTTAGAGATTCTGAAATGAGGAATCTTCTCTTTTCGTCCCTTTCTTCCAGGTAAAGGGCAGTAGGATGAAATTGTATATAGTCGGGAGTGGTCAGTTTAACACCCTGTTGGAATGCCACTGCCATTCCATCTCCTGTGAGACAGGTCTGGTTTGTAGAATTTTTGAATATCCCTCCTATGCCTCCTGAGGCAAGTACCGTTGCATCAGACTTTATATACAGTGTTCCCTTTTCTGAAAGGCAATATGCACCGAGGCATGAGTTTTCTCTTGTTTCCAGGTTGAACATTGTAGTATTCTCGAGTATAACCACATTTTTGAGATTCTTAACATGTTCATAAAGTGTTTGGAAGACCATCTTTCCGCTTTTATCGTTGCAGTGTACTATCCTGTTCTTTACATGAGCCCCTTCCCTTGTGTATTCGAATTCACCGTCAATCTTGTTGAAGGGAACTCCCAGCCTGTCAAGGTCAAGTATCCTGTCTCTTGATTCATGGACCAAAAGTTTTACAGATTCCTCCCTGTTTAGATGCATGCCTGCCTTCATGGTATCTTCGAAGAAGGAGTCGTAGTCATTTTCATTCAAACTTACGGCTATTCCGCCCTGTGCAAGATAGGTGTTGCAGTTTTCAGGAACTTCCTTTGAAAGCATGACCACATGAAGGTCTTTATCCATATTCAGT
Organism: uncultured Clostridia bacterium; assembly: GCA_964523535.1. Taxonomy (GTDB): domain Bacteria; phylum Bacillota; class Clostridia; order Tissierellales; family Dethiosulfatibacteraceae; genus Dethiosulfatibacter. The sequence continues at coordinate 25,368 of CAZFYP010000017.1, read as the reverse complement.
GCACAATATAGCCCTGCTATTCCTGTTCCAATTATTAGAACATCAGCATTTAGTATTTTCATATCATCATCTCTTTTCGGCCAGTTTTATCATATTTTCAAGAGCCTTAGCAGCCTTGTTTGAAATATCCATATCCAGCTTTATTTCATTTTCTTCATTCTTAAGACATCCAAGTATGTCAGCCAGGGAAGTCTTCTTCATTCCTCCACAGATCATTTGAGGATAGTGGAAGGTTTTGTTTTCTGTCTTTTCTTCAAGGGCAAAGTTTATTCCCTTTTCTGTAACTATTATGAATTCATCCTTATTTGAATCTGCGGCATATGTGAGTATCTGTCCAGTACTTCCAAGAAAATCAGCCATATCTCTTACTTCCCTCCGGGACTCTGGGTGGACAAGTAGCTCGGCGCCTGGGTTTTTCTTCTGGAGGGAGACTATTTGATCAGCCGTTATATCGTCATGGACGCAGCATCTTCCATTTGCAAGGATCACTTCTTTTTGGGGACACTGGTCTGCGATATAGCCACCCAGATTCTTGTCTGGAACAAATATAATCTTATGGCTTTCAATATTGTTAACTATGTCTACTGCGCTTGAAGATGTACAACAGGTATGGGACATTGTCTTTATTTCTGTTGATGAATTTATATATGACACAACGGCAGCATGAGGATGTTCTTCCATTAGCTTCTTAAGCTCATCAACAGGGAAGTCATCCACCATATAGCAGTTGGATCCAGCATTACCTATGAAGATCCTCTTGTCAGGGGAAAGAATCTTGGCGCTTTCAGCCATGAACTCAACTCCGCAGAATACTATGTAATCCGACTTCGACTTTTGGGCGATTTTACTTAAATAGAAGGAATCACCTACATGATCTGCAATTTCCTGTATTTGGCCAGGCTGATAGTAGTGGGCAAGAATGATTGCATTCCTTTCCTTTTTCAAAATTTCGATTTCTTTTAATATAGACATATAATTCTCCTTTCAGATGACAAGACACCTGACATAACATTGTCAACAATATACCACTTTTAGACTGGAATTTCAACTTTTTTTGAATCTAAAGATATGAAAATCAAGAAGACAAACTTCTTTGCTCTTGACTTTACACTGGTCTATCGGGTATTTCTAAGGTCTTTTCTTTGAAAACTTTGCAATCGATTACATTTTCAGGGAATTTCATGATTTGTACAGCATTTTCGGACAGGACACCTTGGAAAAGGGCGGAATTTGTTTACATTGAAGGCAAAATATTGTAAAATAAGATGTTATAAATAAGGATATTATCAGTAGAATGTATAAAAGTATCCAAAACGGACAGGAGAATACTTTGAACAGAAACTTAAAGACAAAAAGACTGACAGACGCAGCCTTGACTACAAGCATACTGGCAATCTTCGCAATGATTGGAAGCTTCTTGTTTCCCTATATAGATTTCATTTATCCACTGCCTGCCATATTGCTGGCAAAGAGACAGGATTGGAAGATATCCGCCTTGGCACTGGTAGCTGCATCGATTATCATATTCATATTGACAGGAATGGTTCAGACAAGCTTGTACTACCTAGTATTGTACACACCTATGGCTGCAGTGATGTGCTATTTCATTTCTAAAGATGACAGACCATGGAAATCTATAATATTTGGAGGGGTTGCATATCTTTTGTCATTCGTTGTCATGATTTTGCTTATGCAGGCTTTTATTGGTGTGGATTTTGTTGACCAGATCAGGGAAACATTCATCGAAGGAATGAATATTCAGGAAAGCCTCTTCTCTAACTTTGAAGGAATGGAAGACCAGCTGGAAGCTACAAGAACAATGTATGAAACAATGATGGAGGCCATGGTGTTGTTGATGCCCGGTATAATTATCATATCGGCGCTGGCCATGTCATCCATAAACTATATGGCTTCAGTAAGAATGGGCAGGAGGCTAAAGGTCAAGATTGTTCCCATAGGCAGATTCAGCCACTTTAGACTGCCAAACAACATAGCCATAGGTATACTCATATTCATGGGAGGAACCTATATAATAAGTATCACCAATTTTATCAACAGTGACGCACTGACGGCAAACCTGGTATTCATGTTCCAGATAATGTTCTTCATCCAGGGTCTTGCAGTGGTGAGATACATGATGGACAGGTACAAGGTGTCAAAGCTATTGAGGGTTATATTTATGATTTTCATAATTTTCAATTCATACCTAATGTTGGCAACGACATTCCTTGGACTTTTCGATCAGATGTTGGACTTCAGGAAACTTAAAAATTTAAGCAGGTGGTAAATAATGAAAATATTCAAAGGACCAAACTTCCTCATGGAAGACAGCAGCATCTTTTTCTACATTTCACTGATAATGCTGGTAGGACTTGTAATAAGAGGCGAATTTATAATGGCAGGTGTTGCAGCAATACTGATTCTTCTTGCACTTAGGCTCAGCACTTCTAGATACGAGGATAAGAAAAAGCAGCTCAACCAGTACCTGATAGAATTCACAAACACAATAGACGGAATGTCCAGACAGGCACTGCTAAACTTCCCCATCCCCCTGCTTATAATCAGCGATACGGGAGTTGTTTACTGGTACAATTCAAAATTCAAGGAAGTAATGTCCAGCAAAAAGGGACACAAGGACAATATTAAGGAATATTTCCCTGCATTTCCTCTTGAAGACCTTGCTGAAAATGGAGATGCTTCATCCTTTGACGTACAGTCAGACAACAGGAACTTCAATGTAATGTACAGCAAGGTTGAAGGAAGTGGAGAAGAAAGCACAGTATACCTCCTTTATTTATTGGACAATACAAGATTTACATCGTTGAACGAGTGTTATACCGATGAAAAGACCATAGTGGCACTTGTGGAATTAGACAACTATGACGAAATGTACAAGAAGATGGACAGGATTGCCAGAACAACTCTAATGGCAGCTGTGGAAAAGCATATCAACCTTTCTGCACAGAGGATGAATGGATTTGCAGTGAAATATCTTGACGACAGATTTGCAATACTCTTTGAAGCAAGATTCCTTGAAAACCTTGAAACCAAGAAATTCGACATACTGGAAGAAGTAAAGGAAATACGAAACGAAGATGATGAATTCTTTACACTGTCAATTGGTGTGGGAATAGGTGGAAAGACACTAGTTCAGCAGCTGGACTTTGCTAAGGGAGGTCTAAGTATAGCCCTTGGTAGAGGCGGTGACCAGGCAGTTGTAAAGAGCCCTGAATATGTCCATTACTACGGAGGAAGAAGCAAGGCTGTAGAAAAGAGATCAAAGGTAAAAGCAAGGATGATAGCAAACGCCATAAGACAGATATTTTCCCAGTCCTCTAATGTAATAATCACTGGACACAAGACTGGTGACATGGACGCCCTGGGAGCGGCCCTTGGAATACATGCCATAGCAAAGTCCATGGGCAAGAAATCATACATTGTCCTCAATGAACTTAACGCTGCACTTGTCAACATATATGAAAAGATGAAGCTTGAAGGTGATGACTATACCAGCATAATAATAAACAATGAAGAAGCCCAGAAACTCGCAGATGAGGATACGGTGGCAGTAGTTGTTGATACCCACAAGCCAAGCTACTGTGAGGCGGGAGACATACTTGACATCTTTGAAAGAGTCATAGTGGTAGACCACCACAGAAGGGGAGAGGAATATATAGACGATCCTATCCTTGACTATGTGGAGCCATATGCATCATCTACCTGCGAACTAATAGCAGAGATGTTTCAGTATATGGACGACAAGATTCATCTTACAAAGCTGGAAGCCGATGCAATGCTTTCGGGAATAATAATGGATACAAATGCCTTCACCTTCAAGACAGGTGTAAGGACCTTCGAGGCTGCTTCGTATTTGAGAAGTGCAGGAGCAGACACAATAGAGGCCAAGAGACTCTTAAGCGATGATATAGATACATGGAAGAGAAAATCGGAAGTAATTGAAAGAGCAGAGATAATAGACGAAGAAGTAGCATTATCCATAATTGATGATATCCTGCCAAATGGCTTGATCATAGCATCACAAAGCGCAGCGGACCTTCTTTCTGTAAAGGGAGTAATAGTGAGCTTTGTACTTGTAAGAAGGGAAAAGCACATACATGTAAGTGCCAGATCCGTAGGTGATGTCAACGTACAGATGATCATGGAACAGCTTGGCGGAGGAGGACACCTTGAAATAGCAGGTGCCCAGATAAAGACCCAGGACATGAACCATGCCAGGGACTTATTGCTTAAAGAAATAGAAAAATATAGAAAGGACAATAAAAAATCATGAAATTAATATTATTGAAAGACGACAAGAAAGTAGGAAAAAAAGGGGATATAGTAAATGCCAAGGACGGCTATGCAAGAAACTTTCTCATACCAAAGGGAATAGCAGTTGAGGCTACTCCTGTAAACATCAAGAAACTTGAAAGAGATAAAAAGCATATGGCCGAGTTGGTAGCCCATTCCATTGCAGATGCAAAGGTACTTGCAGCGGAAATAGAAAAGGCTGAAATAGAAATAAAGATCAAGGCTGGAGACAATGGTAAGCTTTTCGGGTCCGTAGCCACAAAGGACATAGCTAACCAATACAAAAAGCAGCACAAGATAGAGATTGACAAGAAGAAAATCGAACTAAAAGACCCTATAAAGACTGTAGGAACATTTGAAGTGAAGATCAAGCTCCATCCAGAGGTAAGTGCAAAAGCCAAGGTGACAGTAGTAGGAATATAGCAGGATATAGAAGGAAAACAGGAGTGAAATATGTCTGAACAACAGATGGGAAGGGTTCTTCCACACAGTCTTGAAGCCGAGCAAACTGTTCTTGGAGCTATAATGCTTGACAAGAATGCCCTTGAGACTGCCATCAACAAACTTAAAATTGAATACTTCTATTTTGATGCAAACAGGGAAATATTCGAGTCTGCAAAGGTTCTTACATTCAAAAACAAGCCTGTTGACCTCATAACCCTAACTGAAGAGCTGAAGACAAGACAGACTCTTGACATGGTAGGTGGAATCGCTTATGTGGCAAGCCTCTCGGAAAATATTGCCACTACCAGGAATACTGAAGCATACTGCAATATAATCGAGGAAAAGGCAATAGTCAGGGAGCTTATAGGTGCAGCTGAGGAAATCAAGAACAAGGGTCTTGAAAACACCAGCGAGGCAAAAACTCTTGTGGAACTTGCCGAATCAAGGATATTTGCAATATCCCAGGAAAGACAGTCAAGGGACTTCTCCCACATGAGGGACATAGTCCTCGATGTATTCAACCTAATTGAAGAAAGGGCCCAGCACGACGGTTCCATGACGGGAGTGACTACGGGCTTCAAGGAATTGGACATGATGACTTCGGGATTTCAAAAATCAGACTTCATACTGTTGGCGGCCAGGCCATCCATGGGAAAGACAGCCCTTGCACTTAACTTTGCAGTAAACTCTGCAGTCAAGGGAGATGCCAAGGTAGCCATGTTTTCAATGGAGATGTCCAAGGAACAGCTTGTACAGAGGATAGTAAGTAGTGAATCCCTTGTAGAAAGTGGAAAATTAAAGACAGGAGAGCTTGAAGATGATGATTGGGACAAGATAGCCCATGCAAGCAGCATAATGTCAGAAGCCGACATCTATATAGACGACACTCCGGGAATAACCCTTTTCGAGCTTATTTCCAAATGCAGAAGACTTAAGACCCAGCAAGGTCTGGATCTGGTAATAATAGACTACCTTCAGCTCATGGAAGGCGATGGAGACAACAGACAGCAGCAGATATCCAATATTTCCAGGGGTCTTAAGGGACTTGCCAGGGAAATGGACTGTCCTGTGATTTCATTGTCCCAGCTGTCGAGGGCGCCGGAGCAGAGACCCAATCACAGACCCCTCCTGTCAGACCTTAGAGAGTCGGGAGCCATAGAGCAGGATGCCGACATAGTAATGTTCCTATACAGGGATGAATACTATTTCGACAGGGAAGGCGGAGACGACGAGAACTACGACAAGAGAGGAGTGGCGGAAGTCATCCTGGCAAAGCATAGAAACGGGTCCATAGGAACTGTTGAACTGACTTGGGTTGACAGGTTCACAAAGTTCGCGGATATGCCAAGGTAGTATAAGAAGTATTCTTGTCTCAGCGGTATGAATAATATAAAAAGAATATTGAATGAATACTTGGATATGTATTTGTTTACAATAAAAAGGAGTGAAATCTGTAATGGATTTCACTCCTTCTTGCGTCTAATATCCTATCCTAAAAAATACAGCATGAGTGTTACAGCCAACAAATCCGCCGAGCCACCGGGGCTGAGATTTCTTTTTATGAAGGCCCTGTCCATCTTCTTGGCTTCCTTTAGTCCTTCTTCAGATGACATACCTCCTGTACGGAGGAAATTGTCGGCGGAAAACTTTGCAAATTCAAGTCCATCAAGACCTCCTCTAGAAATGAGGTTGGTATCTTCAGTATTCATGATTATCTTCATTAGGACATTTACTGATGCATCGTTTAAACTCATTCCGTCCTTTATAAGATTTAGAAGGTAGGGATATGAATGGTCTCTGATTGTAGGGAAACCTGCCTCTGCCTCGCCTCGTATTCCCCTTATATGATATTTGTTGTATATCTGGCGTCCGTGGGTCATTTCCCTAGCCTTGGATTCATCAAGGTCTCTTTTGATTATGGATTCAGAAAGCATTCCTGCATATTGACAGATCTTCACGAAAGAGAAGTCATTGTCCCTTGCATTGGCCATTGCTGCAGCTGAAGACATTAGTCCCAAGGAGAATATTGCGCCCTTGTGGGTGTTTACACCATCAGTAGCTGAAAACATTTCCTTGTCGGCCACCATACCCCTCTTCTTCAGGAGCTTGAAGAGTTCATGGAAATCAAGGTCTTTGTTTTCCATGGTTATATGACAGCAGTCATAGAAATATCCTTCCAGTGCCAAGGCACTTTCAATGAAGGTGAATATGTCCATATCCTTGTGGGAACCGGTGTTGAAGCGGTCTACAAGACCTGGTTTTGGCGATATGTTGACTTCATAGAGAAGGGCCTTTACGGCTGCCTTGCTTATTTTGGTGCAGATTTCAGTATTTATCATTTATTTCCATCCGTTTTTAATCTTATTTCATGTTTAAGCAGTTTCGTACATTATAGTTTTTCAGGGCAAAAAAGTCAATCAGGAAAAATGGCTCCAACACCTTAAATTCCTGGTATTTTTTTAGTGTAAAGGAAATTGGATATGAAAAAGCCGAGCATTTGCTCGGGCTTGAAATGGTGTTATTAATCTTATGGAGCCTTATTAACTGGCTTCCCTATTCAATTCCTTCACATCATCTGCGCAATAGTTTACGAAAATCTTAAGAAGATTTGGATCGAATTGGCTACCGGAGAATTTCTTAAGCTCTTCCACTGCCTCTTCATGGGATACAGTCTTTTTATATGTCCTTGGATTTGTCATTACATCATATGCATCTGCAATGGCTATCATTCTTGCCTGGACAGGTATATCCTTTTCCTTGAGCCCTTGCGGATAGCCTTCCCCGTTCCACCACTCATGATGGGCAAGGATACTTTCAGCTATGGGCAAAAGTTCAGGTATGGTCTTGCATATATTGTATCCAGTCAATGGATGCTTCTTGACAGCAGCCCACTCCTCGTCAGTAAGTCTTTCTTTCTTGAGAAGTATCTTTTCAGGTACGGCAAGCTTTCCTATGTCATGAAGTTTGGCAAGTAGAAGAAGTTCATCTTTTTCTGCTACTGCCATATCCATTTTATTGGCAATTTTCATTACTATGTTTGCCACTCGCTGGGTATGTTTCATGGACTCATAGTCCTTTTCCAACAGGGAATTAGTAAGGGAGTCAACAATTGAGCTTCTGTAGCTCTTGTTGTCCATCATCTTGTTCCTGTACATCCTGTTTTCTGCAATCTTTATTGCTTCTGAAAAGGTGTCTCCCTTGTTTTCAAAGGTTGATAGACCTACAGCCATGTGAGGTTTTAGAAAATCGGTGCTTACCTTGAAATATTTATCACCAACCCTTGAAATTATATTCTGGGCGATTTTATAGCTGGTATTGGGCATGATTATGAGAAACTCATCTCCACCCCATCTGATGACCATGTCATCGTCCCTGAAATTCCTGTTGAGATAATTGGCGGCATCCTTTATGAGCTGGTCGCCCTTCTGATGTCCGAAAGCATCGTTTATGAGTTTAAGATTGTTCATGTCGGCCATGATTATGCCTACAGGAAGTCTGTCCATGAGGGTGCCACTGTCAATAAGATTGTCAAAATATGCCCTGTTGTAGCAACCTGTAAGACTGTCATGGAAGGTAAGGTGCTCGATCTTCTTGTAGGCATTTGTCAGTACTATGTTTTGCATTCTCAACTCATCGTTGGTTGAGGTAAGTTCCTTTGTGAGATTGCTTACAATCCTTGAAGAATTGACAAACCTGTAAATATCATCAAGGAGCTTTTTCTCATCAAAAGGCTTTATTAGAAAATCAAGGACATCAAGCTTGTATCCCTTTTTCTTTTCCTCAAGTGTCAAGGGCTTGTCAGAGATGGCAATGAAAGGTATTGTGCTTGTCCTATATATGCTCCTCATTGATTCTATGAAGTCAAAGTTCTTGAAATCAGGCAGGTCAAGATTGGCAAGAATGATATTCAAATCTTTCTGGCTCATTAAATCAAGGGCTTCGTTGCCGTTTGAACATGTATATATATTGCATGATATGGTTTTTTTAAGTTTGCATGAAATGATTCCTATATCATCTTTATTGTTTTCTACAAGCAGTACATTATAAGTATTCATGGATAGTACCTCCAATATATAATTCGGCTGTTTTTGGAAAAACTTGAAAAAATTCCCTTAATGGAATTTTTTCTCTTGACTAAAGACACTGGAATCACTATACTTTATAATGAACAATGTGAATTGAAGAATTCATACGAAATTGACATGGCTTAGGCCAATGACGCGGCAAAGCCGCTTTGTATATTTGGGGATATGGCGCAGCTGGGAGCGCACCACACTGGCAGTGTGGGGGTCAGGGGTTCGAATCCCCTTATCTCCACCAAATTAAAACAAAGAAAAGACAGGTAAGCATATCAACATGCGGTCCTGTCTTTTCTTTAATATTTATTCCTTTAACTTATGCAAATCATGACATTTCGACTTGGGGAAGTATAAGCATGTTCCCGAATCTGATTTCATCCTTTTCGTCTTTGAATTTGTCCAGACCGCTGCTTGGTGACAGGGTTATCTCTCCGAAAACAACCTTGCCGGATATTTCGTAGAGGTCGATTCTTGCCTGGGGGAAAGGTGAAGAAAGAACCCTTGCTATTTCAAGCATGTATTCATAATTGACCGGTTTGGGAATTGTAGAGTCACTTCCACAGCTTCCACCCCATTCAACTGGATGTTTCTTCCAGTCAAGGTCATAGTAGTCATATTTTACTCCAATATGTCTGTCTATGCAGGTGTATGTAAAGGCAGGTTTCCCGTTGAAGCAATATATCTTGTAGTCTATGGGAGCTACTCCTGTTTCTTCTTCAATATATTTCTCGCAGAGTATTCTAGGTTTGATGTCCTTGTAGACCCACTCCATATTTTTCCAGTAATAGTTAAGTTTCAGCCAGGTATCCAGCTTGTATTTTTCTCTGTTCCAATTATAGCTTAGCCTGTCAGAGCAGATACTGTTCCATCCGGAACCATGATTTGCCTTCAATACAAACTTTTCTGGGAAGTCATCGATGTTTATTTCATCGCTACAGTCATAGACGCCGTATATCTCATTAAGTATATCGCCGAAGCCTTTTTCCCGGACATAATCCAAAACAAGACACTTGTCTGAACAAATGGCTGCAAGATTGTCTTTCCAGTTGAATTTCAGCCATTGCATCTTGTCATTGTAAAGTTTGGGATTTTCAAGAATGAGCTCACGTCCAATTTCTTTTTTGAACTTTTTTCTGGTGTATGCGATCTCATCCACATAATTCATATGGTAGTATTGCTTTGCCAGTGATAGGTACCTGTAAAAGACAGGATTTTTCTTGAGTACACGTCTTATGGTTTTATACATGATTATTCTATTATTCCCTGCTCCCTGTAATACTGGGCAGCTCCGGGATGAAGATCCACACCAAGGTTCTCAACTATGGATTCTGAAGTGAGAGTGCCAAGTGCCACATGGACGTTTCTCATGTAGTCAAGGTTTTCGTTTATTGACTTTGCAAGCTTGTAGGCTACTTCGTCAGGTACATCCGTTGAGCTTGCAAGGATTGAAGTGGCTGCAGCGGTGTTGATGTCAACGTCGCAGAACTCGTATGTTCCTGCTGGTATCACATATTGGCTGTAACCGTACTTGTCGTGAAGAGTCTTGATTATATCGGTATTCATATCCAGGAGTACAAGGTCCTTGCCAAGGGAAGTTTCAACAATGGGTGGTGCGGGAGCCAATGTGTTTACTCCGAATCCGTCTATCACTCCGTCGGACATCATGCTTGAAGAGTCAGCAAAATTCTTGAAATATATTTCGCATCCCCATGCTTCCATATCCTCTAATGTAAGGCCGTATTCTTCAAGCATCCTATAGAAGAGAACCTGACATGAAGATCCCGGCTTGTCTATTGAAAGACGAATTTTCATCTTGTTTTCTATAATTTCATCAAATGATGTTATTCCCAGACTTTCATCAACGACAAGCTGGAAAGAGCTGGAATAGAAGGAAGCGATAGAAGCCATGTTTCCAAGGGTTTCCTCGTAGGGGTCCGCTCCGTTTTTGGCGGCATAGGCAAGTATATTGTGTGTCATTCCACTTGCAGCTTCACCGGCTGAGATCCTGCTAGGGTTGCCGGATCCGCCTCCCGGTGTTATCTGTACAATGGATCCTGGAAATGACTGGTTTACACATTCTCCTATACCCGTTGTTACCATGAACCATACACCCGTTGGAGATCCACCAAGCATGGTTATATCAAGTGGTTCTGAATCAAAACTGCTTTCATCTGCAGCTTCTGTATTATCGCTTTCAATGTTTTCAGCCTCTGCTGGCAGACCAGTATCTTCACCTGGGCTTGTACATGAAGTCAAGACAAGGGCTGTGACCATCAATACAAGCAGTAGTATGTTTCCTTTTCCAATTAGTTTCCTTTTCATTTAATCCTCCAAATTTTTTGATGTTGTTTTTTCTGGATTCGAGGCAGCTACTCCATGAATCCTTTCTTTATTTCTAAAATATAAATATATTAAAGCAACAATGACGATTGATGCTGCCATCATTGCTTGATTTCCCGATATGAGCAGGAAGCCTGAAGATATTATGGCGGCCCTGTATATGAATCCTGTCCTTCTGTCAAGCCACCATCCTTCCATGCCCAGCGCCACCATAAATACTCCAGCCAGTGATATCATGAATACTCCTGCCGTTTGGTACCATTTCCCTATTAGAAGTATTGCAGGATTGAACACGAATATGAAAGGCAGTATATAGGCTGCAATACCTGCCTTCATGGACCTGAAGCCTGTTTCCATGGGAGGAGCTCCTGCTATGGAGGCCGCCGCAAAGGATGTAAGGGCTACAGGTGGTGTTATTGTGGCCATGGCTGAGAAAAACATGATGAACATGTGTACGCTCAATGGCTGGTAGCCAGCCTTTACCAGTATGGGGGCGCAGATCACTGCAGTCAGAAGGTATGATGATGTTATGTTCATTGCAAGACCAAGGAATATAGCCAGGAGCATTACAAAAATCAACGTTCCAACAGTTGAAAATCCTGCAAGTGAAATGAGCAGGGAACTGAATTTGGCAGCAATGCCTGTTGCATTTATTATTCCTATGAGTATTCCGCAGGTAGCCATGGTGGTGACAATCATCAGTCCCTTTTCAACACCTGAAACAAGGCCTTTTGACAGTTTTTCCAGAGTGAACCTGTTTGCTGTGGGTATGCATATGACTACTATGAGGATTATGGACTCCAGTCCAACCCTTGACGGGCTTATTCCCATGGAAAGACGTAATATAAGATACAAGAGAGGTATGAAAAATGTAAATCCTCCTTTGAATATTTTAATGAAATCCATTTTTTCGCCATAAGCATTGCCTTCCAGATTCAGCTTTCTTGACATAATGTCAACGGTGAAGAAGAGAGCTGAAAAATATATGAGTGCAGGTATGAATGCTGCAATGGCTATCTTGTAATAGGGTATTCCCACGACCTCAGCCATCATGAATGCTACAGATCCCATGATTGGAGGCATGAAACATCCGCCTACAGATGCACAGCTTTCAAGAGAGGCTGCATATACGGGCGGGTATCCCTTCTTCTTCATCATGGGAATTGTCAATGCTCCGGTAGTTGATGCATTGGCAATGGCACTTCCCGATATCATGCCGAAAAGTGCTGAAGTGAGTATGGCAACCTTGGCAACTCCTCCCTTGGTCCGTCCAGCTATGGAAGTCACAAAGTCAAATAGAAAGTCACCTGCTCCTGATTCTATGAGAAAGGCACCAAAAATCATGAAAGTCATGATATGGCTTGTAGCAATACCCATGGTGCTTCCCCATATTCCATTAGACGATAAAAACAAGGTATCGACTATATTGTTTACAGAAAACCCCCTGTGGCCAAATCGTCCGGGAATATTATTGCCGTAGAAGGCATAGATGAGAGCCAGTATACTGAGAAGAGGGAGCCAGGGGCCAACAATTCTTCTTGTACCCTCCATGAGAAGTACTACAGCAATAATGCACATTGCCATATCCATGGGGTAGACACTGTCTACATAGACAATCCTCATTACCAGCCTGTCAAGATTTACGGCTATATAGACGGATATGGCAAATGACAGGACTGCAAGGATAATATCATGGAAAGGGATACTGTCATGATTTCCTGGCTTTACATCTTCTGTTCCCGGTGAAGTATAGGAAATGAAGGTAAGTGCAAAAAACAGTCCGAAGCATATTCCCCTGTGTAGTATGGGTTCTGGATAAATGACTACTGACCACAGGAGATATAATCCTGTAAGCAGAGACAATATTTTTTTGATTCTTCCTGCAGCAGGGGAAAGATTTCTCTTTCTTCCTTCTCCAATAATTCTTTCAATCATCAAGATTCTCCATTATTTTACTTATTCTATCAGCCAGGTCCTTTGATTCTTCATCGGAATAGTGGTAGTGGCTTCCTTGGAACTGGACGACATGAACTTCTTTTGTCATCTTTTCCCAGTAGTCTATTGAAAAACTGCTGTCAACAGCAGTAATTGAAGGAAGGAAATATACCATTTTGCCGTCATAGGCTTTCATGGTGGCAATCCTCCTTGCCTTTTTCAAGATTGCTGACTTCATAACATATTTAATATGTTTTATATCCTTTTTTCTGCACATATAGTCATAAATCTGCAGATTTATTTTCATTCCCACCAGCTTTACCAGGCTTTTTGTCTTTTTCAAAAGGATTGCAGGTAGATTTTTCATGCCACCCTTGTAGAGGTCTATAAAGGCATATCTTACACGTTTTCCATAATTCATGGATATTTTTTCCTTGTTGAGACTGTTCATGAGGGGGTCGAACATTCCAAGGAGGGAAACCTTTCCTCCCCGCATTTTGAGCTCCTGGGCAACATAGTATGCCAGAACCCCTCCGTAGCAGGTCCCAAGAAGAAGGTATGGGCCCTTGGGGCAAAGCTTCATAATCTCATCTGCATAGCTTTGACCAATCTGTTCAAAGCTTACAGGGTATGTCCATCCTTCATGATCTGCCTTGAACCTGAGGCCGTAGACAGGCCTATCTTCATTGAGGAAGCTGACCAGCTTGTGATAGGTTACAACTTCGCCGTCTTCTGGATGGACGAAGAACATGGGAGCTTGTGAACCTCCCTTTTTCATGGGGACTATGAAGTTGTAGCTGGTCTGTTTGTCTGGACTTTGCCAGTAGCTGTCAACAAGTTTTGAAAGCTTGTCTATTGTGTTGTTTTTGAAAAGTTCTTCAAGAGGAACCTGAACTTCGAATTTTTCCTCGATTTCACTGAAAAGGGCTGCCGCAGAAAGGGAATCTCCTCCCAAGTCGAAAAAGTCATCTTTTATGGTCAGGGTCCTTATATTGAGGATATCCTTCCAGATATCCATGAGTATCTTCTCTGTATCTGTAAGCCAAGGATTGTCAGCATTAATGTTTGCTTTTGCAGTATTTAAACAATCCCTTTCCGCCCTTGCAGAGGCAACTTGGGGGTAAATGGAATCAAGAATTTCAAAAAGCATTTTTCTTTGTACCTTTCCTGAGGCAGACAGTGGTATTTCATCCACCACATAGAGCATTGAAGGCATCTTGTAGGCCTTGACCAGCCCTTTAAGATGTTTTCTCAGAATCTGCAGGTTCATTGCATCATTGTTTTCTTCCAATACAAGAACAGCACCAGCATCGTCTGAGCCGTAATTGTTGGGATAGGGAAATACAGCAACATCCTTGATATTCTCATGCTTGACAATGGCATCTTCAACTTCATAGGGGGAAATCTTCTCTCCGCCCCTGTTGATCATTTCCTTTATCCGTCCCGTAATGAATACATATCCATCCGAGTCTACATGACCCATGTCTCCAGTCCTGAACCAGCCGCCGGTGAATGACTGCCGGTTTGCTTCCCAGTTGTTTTCATATCCTCTAAGGACGTTTTTTCCCCGGACCAGTATTTCACCATCATCAATCCTGATATCCGTACCCAGGGAAAGACCGACTGAGCCCTCCTTGTAGGGGGAAAGACCGTAGGTGGATGTGATTGTTCTTGTTTCAGTCATTCCATAGGTCTGTATGACAGGTACACCAAGTTCATCCTCCAGATACTCCTTGATGCCCCTTTTCAAGGGTGCTCCGCTTGAACGGGCAAACCTGAGGGAATTTGCCTTGAGATTCAAGTCGTGCTTTTTGGCGTGGTCTATGAGGGAGCTGAATATAGCAGGACTTGCAGTAAACCAAGTAAGACTTTCCTCTCCCAAAAGTCTGATGAATTCATTGTGGTTGAAGCCTTTTGAAATGACAACCTTTCCTCTGCTGACCAGGGTGGCAATCATGGAATTTATGGAAGTACCCTTGTACATGGGAGTCACTATAAGGTCAACATCCCTTTCAGTGAACTTGAAAAAATCCACTTTCTCATTGGCGGACACAAGAAGGTTTTCATAGGTCAGGGGTACAATCTTAGGTGTGGATGTTGTTCCGGA
>CAZFYP010000017.1:7334-10052 GCA_964523535.1 uncultured Clostridia bacterium | reverse complement strand
AAGTGCCAGGTCGATGCCGTGGTGTGAAACCACTCCAATGCGGTGGGATTTTCCAATGCCGACTTCCTTGAAGAAAGAGTGGGATTCCCTGGCTGCATCCAGTATATCCATATATTTAATGGTCCTTCCTCCTGTGTATGAAATGGCTTCCTTATTCAAGACATCCTGGGGAAAGGATGATATAATTTCTGTAATTTGTGAATTGTACATTTTTACCTCCCATAATCTTAAATAAGTATATCATCAGGGTCAGGATGACTTCAATAGCAAGTTAACTTCCAGCCTACTGATTCATATATTTCATGGATAAGATATAATGAAATGTGATACAATTTAGAAGGAAAGGATAATCAGATCTTTGCTGAATTTATTTCCGCTTCATGGACCTGTATGGTAAAATAGAAATCGGAATTAGAAAGAAAAAGTAATAAACAGGTCAGACACCAGGTACATAATCCATTGTCTTGACCTGTCTTTTGGAGAACAAGATGAAAAAGACAACAATGATAAAGGCTACAATAGGAATAATGGTTATAACTTCCCTCAGCAAGCTTACAGGCTTCTTCAGGGAGGTTATGATTGCATACCGTTTCGGTTCCGATTTTGCAACCGATGCCTATTTCATATCCAATACAATATATGCGGTGATCTTTGGCTTTGCGGGAGCAGGTCTTGGTTCTGCCATCATTCCTGTTCTTTCAAGGATAAGGGACGAAAAAAAGACAAGTGAAGGGGACTATATAGGAAACATTTCAAGATTCTTTACCCTTGTTTCCCTGGCTCTCATAGTGGTGTCCTACTTTCTTGCAAGACCTCTTGTAAAGATATTTGCAGTGGGTTTCACCGGGGCCCAGCTTGATACGGCTGTGTCATATTTGCGCATAGGTCTGCCGGTAATATTCTGCAACTTCATGTATTCCATATACCAGGCTTTCAGTCATTCCAAAAACAAATTCTATATGGTGGCAAGCGGCGGCATAGTCATGAATGCAGTCATCCTAGTCTACCTTGCCCTCTTCTATGAAGATTTTGGAATTCCGGGACTTATTTTCACCAACATACTGGCCTACGGGTTGAGAGCCCTCTACATATATGTACCTTTGAGAAAAATCAGTGGGAAATTCCTGGGACCGGTCAAGAGAGATGAATATCTTAAGGCTACATATAATATTATGCTCCCAATAATGATATCCAGCATAATATCATATATCAATCTTGCAGTTGACAGAACCCTGGCATCCACTCTTGTAGAGGGAAGCATATCAGCTCTTAAATACGCTGCTCTTGTGAGAACCTCCATAAACGGTCTTCTCATTCATTCAATGATCACAGTCATCTACCCTTCTTTTTCAGAATGGATAGTAAAGGGAGACAGTAAAAAGCTTAAGAAGATGTTCACCTATACGGTAAGCATGATCACCATACTGGTCATTCCCATTACAATTGGCATAATGACCCTAAACAATGAAATAATTGATGTGATATATGCAAGGGGAGCCTTTGATGCAGAGGATGCAAGAATGGCATCATCAGCCCTTTTCTACTATTCCCTGGGAATGGCAGGAAGCGGAATGGGCATGTTCATAGACAAGGTATACTATGCATATCACGACTCAAAGACCACCATGAAGACGGGAATGCTTGCTGTGGTCCTCAACATAGTCCTTAACCTTATACTTGTCAGATACATGGCCCACAATGGCCTGGCCCTTGCAACCAGCATAGTTGCTCTTTCCCATACATCCTTGAAGTTCTGGCTTCTAAGGAAGAAGAATCTGGAGATAGAGTACAAGAGGATACTGTCCATAATGCTCAAGTCGCTGGCATCATCGGCTGTTATGGCTGCAACTGTGAGATTCATTGCTGCTTATGCCATAGACATAAGAACAGGTGAAAGTATAGTTAGACTTGTCAAGCTTTTAGTGACTGCAGGAGCAGGTGGTCTTGTGTATTTTATGCTCATATACTTTCTCTACCTGAAAGACACAAATCTAATGAAAAATGCCCAGGAAAAGCTTAGAAAGAGGATAAAGAAATGAAAATACCATTCAACAGGCCCCTGAATCTGGGCAGTGAAATTCAATATATTAAAAAGGTCATTGATAAGGGTAAGCTCAGCGGGGACGGAGAATTCACCATGGAATGCAGCAGGATTCTTGAAAGTATGTCAGGAGCAAAAAAAGCTCTCCTTACGACATCCTGCACCCATGCCCTTGAAATGGCAGCATTGTTGCTTGATATAAAGGAAGGGGATGAAATTATAGCTCCATCCTTTACTTTTGTGTCGACGGTGAATGCCTTCGTCCTAAGGGGTGCAAGGATGGTATTCGTCGACATAAGGCCGGATACCATGAACATTGACGAAAAGCTCATTGAGGATGCAATAAGTGAAAGGACAAGGGCCATAGTCCCTGTTCATTATGGCGGCATAGCCTGTGACATGGATAGTATTATGGAGATTGCATCAAGACATAACTTGTATGTAGTTGAGGATGCAGCCCAGGGAATTATGGCAAAATACAAGGGAAGACAGCTTGGATCCATAGGTCACTTGGGAGCTTACAGCTTCCATGATACAAAGAATTTCACCATGGGAGAAGGGGGAGTACTTCTCATAAAGGACAAGAGGTATATTGAAAGAGCCGAGACCATAAGGGAAAAGGGAACCAACAGAAAAGCCTTTTTAAGGGGAAGTGTGGACAAGTATTCCTGGGTTGA
>CAZFYP010000017.1:0-7234 GCA_964523535.1 uncultured Clostridia bacterium | reverse complement strand
TATGGACGCTTTCATGGAGATGATAAACATACCACAAGGGAAAGTGAGAGGCTCCTAAGACTTCCAATATATTACGGAATGACCCAAGAGGATAAGGAAAAGGTAATATCAAGAGTAAACAGATTCTACGGTTTTTAAATACAAACATGTCACAGGAGGTATGAAGATGAAAGCATTCCAACTAAAGAGAATACCGGAAATACTGGCAGGACCGGGAAAGATTAAGATCCTGCCTGAACTTATAAAGAAATACGGAAACAGGGCAGCAATAATAGTAGGAGCCTCTTCCTTCGTTTCATCACAATATTACCTGGAAGTTGAAATGGACCTTGAAAAGGCAGGCATAGAGGTGGAAATCATATCTTCCAGGGAGGAGCCAAAGGCAAGTTTCATAGACGGCTGCGTAGAGGCCCTCAAGGGAAAGGGTATCACAGTTGTTGCAGCCATAGGGGGAGGAAGCGTCATGGATACGGGCAAGGCAATTTCCGCTATGATGCACCTAGACCACTCCGTTGAGAACTATCTGGATGGCATGGGGACAAGAAAGCATGATGGAAAAAAGCTTCCCTTCATAGCTGTCCCTACGACGGCAGGCACAGGAAGCGAAATGACGGCCAATGCACCTCTTGGCAAGCTTGGCCATGATGGATACAAGAAATCCTTGAGGCACGACAACTTCATTCCTGACCATGTAATTATTGACCCCCTTCTCTATATGTCATGTCCCCAGGGGACTGCATATTCAAGCGGAATGGATGCCTTCACCCAGCTTGTGGAGTCCTACCTTTCAACAAAATCATCCACAGTGACTGACCAACTTTCCATTAAGGGAATGAAGCTTCTTCTTGCAAGCCTCCACAGACTATTTGACCATGAAGATGACCACAAGGAGGGATTGTGGTCAGACATGGCCACTGCATCCATGCTGTCCGGCATCACCCTGCTTAACGCAGGCCTGGGTACTGTCCACGGCATGGCCTCCACAATATCAAAATACTATGATATTGCCCACGGCACCATATGTGCCAATCTCATGCTGCAAACCAATGTAGAGACACTAAAAACTATAGAGGAAGACAGTGAAATCCACGGTGAAGCCATGATTAAATATGGAAAACTTGCATCACTTTTCAAGGATTTCGACTTCTACAGAAAGGATGCCGACTTTACTGACATGCTTTCCTGCTATATGGAAAAGCTTGACATACCCACAATGGCATCCATGGGTTTTGACGACAGATACATTGACACCATAGCCGGAGAATCGGGAGACAAGAACAATCCTGTGAAGCTGACTATACAAGCTAAAAAGAGAATACTTGAAAAGCTGCTGTAAGTATACTATGACATTGACCCCTTGAGGGTCTTTTTTTTATCCTTTTAAACACATTAATAATATTTAAACATATTTAAAAACTTCAAGCTTTCTTTAAGGTTGGCTTAAGAATCAGACCTTATACTAGGGCTAAAGAAGTTAGAAAACTTACTTTAAGAAATCTAACCAAGAAATTTATTGCGAGGGAAAGTTTCCCAAGCTAAAAAACAAGGGAGATAGAAATGAATGAGAAACAGAATGTGTTTGGAAAGATATCATCATATTTCATAAACAAATATCGATCGGTATATCTAATTCTATTGGTGGTATTCATACTGGGCTACTCGGCCTACAGTGGACTGCCAAGAGAGGAAATGCCTGAGATGGCAATGCCATTTGGAATGATTTCCACCAGGTATGTAGGCGTGGCACCGGAGGATATGGAATCATTGGTGACAGATGTCATCGAGGATGCAGTATCTGACATAGACGGACTGGATGAAATAACATCCACCACCACACTGGGCAGCTCCACCATAATAATGTCCTTTGAGGAAAATACGGACATGGATGATGCAGAAGCAGACATAAACAGCGCCATTACAGATATAAAGAATGACCTGCCGGCAGATGCTTCAGACCCTGTAGTAATGACAGCCAAGACCGTAGACAGACCAATCATGGAAATCACAATAAGCGGTGACTACGACCTGTCGGACCTTAAGACATATGCAGAGGACCTGGACAGCAAGATACAAAATGTGGAGGGTGTTTCAGAGACAACCCTTACAGGAGGCCTGGACAGGGAGATAAACATATACATAGATGAAGAAAAGCTTGATATGTATGGTCTTACACTGTCTTCAGTGGCAACTACGATAGATATCTGGAACATGGATTATCCTACACCCTCTTCTGAACTTGATACCCTTGAATACAGCATAAAATTCAATACGGGTCTGGATACCTTGGAAGACATTGAAAATATAATCCTAGGAAACATAAATGGATTTCCCCTCCACCTGGGTGATATAGGTACAGTGTCTGACCAATATGCAGACAAGGATTCCGTATCCAGAAGATATGATGCAGACCTTCAGGATGACCAAATCATGGTGCCAACCATTTCACTTAGCATTCAGAGAGAATCCGGTGCAAACATAATCCAGATAAGTGAGGATATCAGACTCATACTGGCTGACGGCCAGGGAAGCATATACCCTGAAGCTGTCAATGTAATCATAACAAATGAAGATGCAGTCAATGTGGAAAATGCACTGAGTGATGTAATGTCAAATGCATTGTCGGGACTTCTTCTTGTAATAGTGGTACTCTTCATATTCATAGGATTCAAGGAGTCCTTGATAGTAGCCTTCGTAATACCAATATCACTCCTCATGTCATTCATCTGCATGAGTCTCATGGATGTAACCCTTAACACCATGTCCATGGTGGCCTTGATACTGGCCCTTGGTATGCTGGTTGACAATACCATAGTAATAATGGAAAACATAGACAGGATAAGAGACGGGGGACGTGACATCATATCCTCATCAAAGGTTGCTACAAACCAGGTGGCACCTGCAGTATTCGCCGCTACCTTGACTACTGTATCAGCATTCATTCCCCTTGCACTAATGGGTGGAGTAATGGGTGACTTCATGAAGTCAATACCATATGTGGTAATATTTGCCATTGCATCATCATTCCTTGTTTCAATAGCCGTTACACCGGCACTTTGTTCTAGGCTTCTAGGCAGATACAAGAAGGAAAGCAAGATGAGCATTGTGGCAAAGACAGTATCGGTTGTCCTTGTCGTGGGTCTTTCCATGTATGCCTTCTATGGAAGTCCTGTCATGTATATAGCGATGATTCTCTTCGGAGCAGGCATGGTCTACAAGATGTTCTTCGGTCAGGATAAGGAAGGTGGAAGGATAATAAGCCTTTACGGCAAATATCTTGAGAAGATAATATCCAAAAAATCAAGGATGATAGTCCTTGTAACAGCATGTATATTGGTTTTCGTCCTCAGTTTGTCCACCCTTGCTACAGGAATGCTGCAAATCGAGCTTATGCCTCCTGAAGACTCTACATCCCTTGACATAGAGGCGGATATGCCAGTTGGATATCTCATAGAAGACTCCATGGAGATTGCTCAAGAGATTGAAGACAAGCTTTACAAGTATCCTCAGATAGTCAATGTGGTATCAAAGATAACAAGCGACAAGGCTACGGTATCCATAGAGATAGTCGATGAAGAATACAGGGATGTGACTAGCAGGCAGCTTATGGACACCCTTAGAGAGGACATGTCCGACATAATAGGAGCAAGGATCTCAGTAGGTCAGCAGACATTGGGCTTCGGTTCTGACCATCCAATCAGCGTTGAAATAACAGGCGATGACACCACTGCCCTTAAAGAGGTTTCCCAAGACCTTATGGGAATACTGTCAACTATTGAAGGTACCACTGAAGTTTCTTCAAGTCTGGCAGACGGACCGCCTGAACTTAAGATAGATATAGACGAAGACAAGGCAAACATGTACGGCCTGTCAGTGGCATCCATTGCAAATACCATCAACCAGAAACTGTCGGGAGTAAATGCAACCGAGGTCCTGCTTGACGGCCAAGAAGTGGAAATCTACGTAAACTATGCAGGCCAAGCCATTGACAGCATATCGGATTTCAACAACATATCATTCAAGTCGGCAAGCGGTACAACAATATACTTCTCACAGATAGGTCAAGTGACTGATAGCAAGGGAGTGGATACCATATCCCATCAGGACCTTGAAAGAATAGAGACTGTATACTCTGAGCTTCTTGACGGATACAACTCCACGGAAGTGACAGACATATTTGAAGGGGAAATTGAAAATTATCAGGTGCCTGAGGGTATCAACATACAATTTGCAGGAGACATGAAAAACATTCAAGAGTCATTTACAAGCCTTGCAATAAGCATGGTGCTGGCTATAATAATGGTCTTTGTAATACTGTGCATACAGTTCAATTCACTCCTCCAGCCATTCATCATCCTCTTTGCCATACCACTTGCCACAATAGGTGCAATATGGGGACTGATAATCACAGGCAACAACTTTGGAGTATATGCATTCTTCGGAATAGTATCACTGGTAGGTATAGCCATCAATGATGCAATAGTCCTAATCGACTATATAAACTCCCTCAGGAATGAGGAAGGTAAAGACATAAGACAGGCTATAATCGAAGGTGGAAAGACAAGGTTCATACCTGTTTTCTCCACTACAATCACAACAATTGGCGGAATACTACCACTTGCAATGAGGGACCCCTCATATGCACAGCTTGGTTATTCACTCATATTCGGTCTTATGGTTGCAACAGTCCTTACCCTTATAGTGATACCAGTCCTTTATCTGGCTTTTGAAACCACCAAGGTCAGATTCAAGAAAGTAGTACCGGTCTTCATAGATGAAAGACAAAGAACAGAAAATAAAAAAATAAATCAAGAGGTTGTATATGAAAACTAAAATAACAGTATTATTGATAGTAGTATCCCTGTTTGCAGCAGGATGTGGAGTAAAAGGTGATAGACAAGAAGGGGGCCAGGAGGACCAGGCCCCAGGCCAGAATGCTTCGGCAATGGAAGAGACCATTGAACTTGTGGAGACGGAAACAGTCGAACTCCAGACCATAGCGGAAGAAGTGAGTGTAATAGGAAAGGTAAATGCGGAAACACTCATAGCCATAGGAGCAGACAGGTCGGGAACAGTTGAAAAGATCAATGTATCAGTTGGCGACAGGGTATCTGCAGGAGATGTTCTTTATACAGTGGACAGGAGCAGCGTAGTCAATGACACCAACAGCCAGGTTACAACGGCAAAAAACAACCTTTCCACTGCAAAGCTCAACTATGACAATGGAGCCCAAACATATGAGGAAAACAAAAGACTATATGACAGCGGAATCATTTCCAAGTCAGACCTTGACAATTCCTATGACAACATGGAAGTACTCAAGCTGAATTACGACAATGCCCAGTCAAGTTACGACTCCATCCTTAGGTCATCAGCCTATTCACTTGATGATACGGTACTTGTAGCTACCATAGACGGTGTAATATCTGCAATCAACGTGGAAGTAGGCCAGAAAAGCGGCATGAAGGATATGGAAATCATGGGCCAGGACAAGCTTATTATAGATACCGTTGTATCAAACAGGGTCATGGAAGGATTGTCCCTGGGAGACCAGGTGGCTGTAACCTACAAGGAGACGGAAATTCAAGGAATCATCTCTGAAATAGGACAAGGAGGAATCAACGGCACGGACTCCTTTGAGGTGAGCATATCAGTTGACAAGTCGGACAGCGGACTGAAAGTGGGATACAGGGTTGACGTCCTCTTCGAGGTGTTTGAGGAAGATGACCAGATAGTTGTTGCAAAAAAGAGCATATTGTCTGATTCAGAAGGCGACTATGTATTTGTAAACAAAGGCGGCAGAGCTGAAAAGGTATACGTGACACAGGGATTCAACAACAGCGGTGCAGTACAGGTGTTTGGAGATATTGAGGCCGGCGACCAGCTTATAGTCAAGGGACAGAACTACATATCTGAAGGATCCAAGATAGCGGCCAAAGGAGAAGATGATGAAAAGAACAGTTAGCATAATAATGATATTGACCTTTCTGACGGTATTCACCACAGGAGGCTATGCTGAAGAAATAGTGGCAAATGAAGGTCTTGAACAAACAATGTCACTAAGCCTTGATCAAGCTGTGGATCTGGCAATAGAGAATTCACTGGATGTGTCAACAGCTGAGATGGACTATGAGCTGGCAAAACTTGACAGCAAAGAAAAAAAGGACCTCTATGATGCCTATGAAGACCAAAAGGTGACTTTCTACAACAGTGGATCCATTGAAAGTCAAATGATGACATTGATGACAAGCAAGGGCTACAACTACCAGCTTTCAGTGACAACAAGGGACTATTCGGAAAAAGCCATAGAATATACGGCAAATGACCTTGAAGCTCAAGTAATAGACTTGTATTACGACATAGTCTATACACTGGAGGACATAAAAATCAAGGAAACTGCCCTGGTCCGTGCACAAGACACTTATGATGATACAAGGGAAAAATATGAACTTGGAAGAATAGCCAAAAACGAGCTTGATTCGGCAGACTTCAACTTGACAAATGCCATCCTCCAGCTTGAAAATATAAGACTGGACTATGACAACTACATGGCGGAATTCAATATGACACTTGGCCTTGCCACAGATAGGGACCTTGTATTGACAAGCAACCTTGAATATGAAAACTTCTCCAGTGACCTGACCCTTGACCAAATGCTTGAAAACACACTGGATAAAAGTTCCTCATATCAAGGTGCCAAGTATGGATATGACTACTACAGGCAATACTGCGATATTTTAGGGACTGCCCTTACAGATACTGATTTTGGACAAGAGGCCTATGCAAATATGATAATTGCGGAAAACGGCCTCAAGCAGATGGAGAACCAAATTCACCTGTCTGTTATAAAGACCCTGAATACTTTCACCCAGCTGGAAAACAACATAGACATCAGCATGAGAAACATTCAGGAAATAGAAAAAAGGATTGAGCAGCAGGAACTTAGATATCAAATGGGATTATGCACCATAGACGACGTTCTGGCACAGTATGACAGTCTGGACAGTGCGGAAATAAGTCTACTTTCACTGACAAAGACCTACTGCGTAACTGCTGAACAGTTCAACAACAGCATAGAGGGAATTACAGAATAGATTTAAAAGGTACCTGCTGGCAGGTACCTTTCCAAGCAGGCTGTTAAATCAATAGAGGAGATTATAAATGGACACCAATAAGGTTTTTACTTAAGAACTTTGGGTGTCCGTTTTTATTGCTATTCCATAGGTGGAGAACATGC
>CAZFYP010000016.1:0-27781 GCA_964523535.1 uncultured Clostridia bacterium | reverse complement strand
CAGTACTTTCTGACTTCCAGATTCAACACCAAATTTGATTGTATGACACCCTGCTTTCTTCATCAAGGAGAGAAGATAATAGTCAACGGTATTTACTCGAGCATTACAAATCCAACGGATTTTTATTGAGTTATCTATCATAGCATTACAGAAATCTATAGTGCGTTTACGATTTGAAGTAAAGGTTTCATCGCGAAAGAAAACTTCTTGAAATCCGAGTGATTTCAAATATTGCATTTCTTCAATCATGTAATTTACAGAGTTATATCGATAATTCCTTCGATAAAAACCGAAGGATTTACAAGAGTTAAAATTAATGGACAAGTAAGAAAAGATGAAGAAGAAATTAAATTAGATAAACAGAGCAAACACACTATTGAGGTGGAAGTTGATAGAATAAGTGCATGCCTGCAGTCAAATCTGCAACATGCATTTTTTATTACTCAATTTGATATTAATGTTGCATTAGCAATAAATCACTATTTACTGTAATACTTACATATGATATACTTATGCAGTCAAAAATATCACGGAGGAGAATGACAAAATGAAAAAAATATTAGCTTTAATGTTGGCTTTAGTTATGATGATGACTATGGTTGTTGGATGTACACCAAAGGAAGAGGCAGAGGCGCCTGCAGAAACTGAAACACCGGCTGAAGAGGATACTTCACTTCAGGCAATAATGGATCAGGGATATATCGTACTTGGACTTGACGATACTTTTGCACCTATGGGATTCAGGGACGAGAACAACGAAATAGTTGGTTTCGATATCGACCTTGCAAAGGAAGTTGCTTCAAGACTTGGAGTTGAGCTTAAACTTCAACCAATTGAGTGGGATTCAAAAGTTCTTGAACTTCAGTCTGGAAACATAGACATGATATGGAACGGTCTTACAATCACTGAAGAGAGAAAAGAGAACATCAATTTCTCAAAGCCTTACTTCAATGACAGACAGGTTATAATAGTTCTTATAGATTCGCCGGTAAATGCAAAGGCTGACCTTGAAGGAACTCAGGTTGGAGTACAGATAGAAAGTACTGCAGCTGCTGCTGTCGAAGGAGATGCTGAATTTGCTGCAACTCTTGAGGAAGTAGTTCAATATTCTTCCTTCAACGAGGTTTACATGGGAGTTCAGTCTGGAATACTAGACGCTATGGTAGTTGACGAGCTTTCAGGAAGATATGCAATAGGAAAGAATCCTGGAATCTTCAGAGTACTTGAAGATACTTACGGAGATGAGCAGATCGGTATAGGATTCAGAAAAGGCGAAGATGAATTGAGAGACAAGTTTGATGAAATCCTTGACCAAATGGCTGAAGACGGAGCAGGTGGTGAAATATCTGAGAAGTGGTTCGGAGAGGACGTATTCTCCAGATAATGGATTACTATACTTCAATGCTGAAGTTTATTCTTGAGGGTGCAAGTGTCACCCTCAAGATTTATTTTGTGACACTGGTCCTTTCCATACCTATAGGTATGACACTGGCTGTCCTTAGAACTAACGGCAATAAGATTACCTGCAGCATTATAGATTCATTTACTTGGATTATCAGGGGAACACCCCTGTTGCTACAACTTTATTTCATCATGTTTGGCCTGCCTGTATATGGGCTTGTATTCCCTAGGATGGCGGTTGCTTATATAGGCTTTACAATCAACTATTCGGCTTACTTCACTGAAATATTCAGGGGAGGAATAGAGTCAATAGACAAGGGTCAGTATGAAGCTGCTGAGACTCTTGGCATGTCCAGGACAAAGACATTCATGCATATCATACTGCCCCAGGGAGTCAAGAGGGTGCTGCCTTCAGTTACAAATGAGACAATAACCCTTGTAAAGGATACGGCCCTAGTTGCAGCAATCGCACTGGGAGATATCCTTAGACAGACAAAGCTCATAGCTTCCAGGGAATTCGTAACAGATCCCTATCTGGTGGCTGCCCTACTATATCTTTTGATGACCTTGGTTGTTGTAAGATTATTCAGAAGAATCGAAAAAAGATTCTCTTATTTCAATTAGAGGTGTGTTCATGTTAGCTATTAAAATAAACAATCTAATAAAGAAATTTGGTGACAATACCGTCTTGAAGGACATATCCCTTGAAGTTGAAAACGGGAAAATAATAAGCATAATAGGACCAAGTGGAAGTGGTAAGTCCACTCTTTTGAGGTGCATAGCAAACCTGGAGAAGATATCTGCAGGGGATATTGAGATTTATGGACATCCCCTGGTAACCAAAGGCAAATATGTGAACCACAAGAAGCAGAGGGAACTTACAAACGATATGAACATGGTTTTCCAGTCTTTCAATCTTTTTCCCCACTATTCTGCCCTTGATAATATTGTCAAACCACAGATGCTGGTTGAGGGAAAGACCAGGGAGAATGCAGTTGAGACAGCTATCAAACTACTTGAAAGGGTAAATCTTTCACACAGGAAGGATGCATATCCTTCACAGCTGTCGGGAGGAGAATCCCAAAGGGTGGCAATAGCCAGATCACTTGCAAGAAGCCCCAGGATGATACTTTTTGACGAGCCTACAAGTGCTCTTGATCCTGAAATGGTAACGGAGGTTCTTGAGGTTATCCGAGGCCTAAAAGACGAGGGTCTGACTCTTGTCATAGTAACCCATGAGATGAACTTTGCAAAGGAAATTTCCGACAGGGTCATATTCATGGATGATGGCAGAATCATAGAAGATGGAAGCCCGAAAGAATTATTTGAGAATACTCAGAATAAAAGGGCTGCAGATTTTATAAAGAAGATTCTGTAGTATTGATTAAATCGAATATATTGAGAGTTGTCACTGGGCGGGGAATCTGTCTGCAGACGGCTCTTTTTTGTTGTGTTGCTCTATAAAATAATGTAGACTATTTACAGTAGCGATTTACAGCAAATCCAGAGGTGAATATTTTGAAGATTATAATACTGGCCGGTGGCAGTGGGACAAGGCTGTGGCCATTGAGTAGAAACAGGTATCCTAAACAATTTATTAAACTACAAGAAAACATGCCATCTCTATTTCAGGAGACATTTAGCAGAAGTTTGCTGTTAGCCGATATAGATGATATTTATATAGTCACAAATGAGAGATATAAGTTCCTGGTCATGGGAGCCGTTGAAGAGTTGGGCTATGATTATAGGGAAGAAAATATACTCATTGAACCTGAATCAAAAAATACACTGCCTGCAATCTGTGCCGGTGTATATGGGAGTGCAGATAACAGCAATGAATCCATTCTTGTATTCCCGTCTGATCACAGGGTTGTCAAAGTACAAGAATTTGTTGATGCTATTAAGAGTTCTGAAGAACTGACTAAAGATTCTATCATTACATTTGGAATAAAGCCTGATGGTCCAAATACAGGATACGGATATATTTCACCGGGTAGTAAAAAGTTGAATGGTTTTGTTGTTGAAGAATTCAAAGAAAAGCCACAACATGATATGGCTGTTGCATATGTTGAAGAAGGCTATTATTGGAATGCCGGAATATTCATGTTCAATAGGGATTTTTTCATTGGTGAAGTGAAAGAGCATGCCAAAAACATATATGGTGCTTTTGAATCAAGCAATAGTATTTTTGAGGCATTTAGTAAGATTGATGAAAAGCTTTCAATAGATTTTGGTATTTTGGAAAAGAGTAAAAATATAGTTGTTACACCACTTGATATTGGTTGGAGTGACCTGGGTAGTTTTGATGCCTTGTCAGATATATTGGAAAAGGATGATTCCAATAATATTTTGAATTCAGACAATATTGTTATTGATTCCCAAAATAACTATATAAGTTCAGAAAAAGGAAAACTAATATCGACAATTGGCATAAGTGACATGATTATAGTTGACAACAGGGATGCAATGCTCATATGCAAGAAAAATCAGTCACAAAAGGTTAAGGAAGTTGTAAGTGAATTAAAAGCTAGGAATGACAAGAGACTGGATTATCATGTCCAGGACTATAGACCATGGGGAAATTACAAGATATTGGATGAAGAAACAGGTTCCTTCAAGATCAAGAGAATAAATGTTGGAAGGGGCAAGAAGTTAAGTTATCAAATGCACCACCACAGAAGCGAGCATTGGGTAGTGGTGAAAGGTACAGCCGGAGTTATAATAGAGGGTGTCGAAAAAACAATTCAGGCTGGAGAGAGTGTCTTCATTAAAGCGGGGCAGAGACATCGGCTTGAAAACATTGGAATGACTTCGCTTGAAATTATCGAAGTGCAAATAGGAGACTATTTAGAGGAAGATGATATAATAAGATTCCATGATGAATGATTCTTCAACATGAAAGGTTAAATCAGGATTATGACAGGAAAAAAGATAGTATTTATCACAGGCAGGCATCCCTGGCCTCCAAACAAGGGTGACCAGCTCATTGCATACAACCAGATAAAAAGGCTTTCAAGAGATTATGACATATACCTGGTAACAAGTCCTTCTCTTGGAAATAAAAAGAAAGCCAGGGAATTTGAAAAACTCTGCAGGGAAGTGATCCATGTAAATGTTACAAGGGCCTCCATGTTTTTTGATGCCTTAAAAACTCTTGTGAATGGAAGGCCTTTCCAGGTAAATATGTTCACCAACAAAAAAGAGATTCAGAGAGTGGGCCAAGCAATAAAACGGATAATGCCCGATATTATACATGTACAGACCATAAGGATGGCTGAGTATGGAATCGTGAAAAGTGACAGGTCACTGTCTGATGGCAATAATCCAAGGTTGATAATGGATATGATAGACCTTTTGTCCTTAAACATGAAGAGAAGGGCTTCAAAGGAAAAAGGAATAAAAAAGTGGATAATGAATCTTGAAGGCAGATTGGTTGAGGAATATGAAAAAAAGCTAAGCAGGTATTATGACAGGATTGTCTTTGTATCAGATCATGATGCATCCAGGTCAAATCTTGAAAATACAAGAGTTAATCCCAACGGTACTTATGTTGACTCGGAAAGAATCGATGGATATGATATAGACAAGAAGAAACAGATACTCTTCCATGGGAATATGAATTATTTTCCAAATGCTGAGGCTGCCCTATATTTTGCAGATAAGATATGGCCGCAGATATATGAAAGACATCCGGAATACACTTATGTGATTGCAGGACGTAATCCTGGCAGAAAGGTAAGGAGCCTGGAAAGCAGGGACGGAATCATAGTGAAAGCCAATGTTGAAGATATGGTTGAAATTATTCTTGAGTCTGAAATAGGAGTATATTTACTGAATTCTGGAACAGGACTACAGAATAAGATACTGGAAGCACTTGGAGCAGGCTTGCCTGTAGTGGCATCATCAATGGCTCTTGACGGTATTCGGGGAATTGAAGATAATATTGCCATAGCCGTGGACGATGCTGAAGACATAATTGAAGCTATAGATAGACTAATAAAGGATGCGGAGTCAAGGGAAAGGATATCCATGAATGGAAAGTCATTCATGATGGACAGGTTCACTTGGGAAGACAACATATTAATGCTGGAAAAAATCTGGAATGAAGCAAATTAGGAGACTGAATTGAAAATAGGAATCAATGCACTTACACTTTCTGATAATAATTCGGGAATAGGAAATTATACAATAAATCTAATAAACAACCTGGCGGAAGTTTCCGCCTATGAATATATAGTTTTTTCCTCCTGCGGCAGCAGGATCAGAGGACTAATAGATGAGAGAATAAGGATAATAGATCTGCCGCTGGCTTCGAAAAACAAATATACCAGGCTTTTCACGGAGCAGGTAATACTTCCTTTGAAGATAATGAGGGAGGGTATTGATCTCATGTTTAATCCTGCATTTACAATGCCCCTCGCGGCAAGATGCAGAAACATTGTCACTGTACATGACATGGCATACAAGATATATGGTGAAGGAAGTGCCTTGTATGCAAGAATGTACATGAAGCTTTTCTTCGACAGCTCTATAAAGAGGGCTGAAAGTATTATAACCGTATCACAATCCACTAAAAGGGATTTGTTAAAGTATTTTCCCGGAAGGAAGAATGTCGAAGCCATACACCTGGGTACTATAAAATATATCGATGAGAAAAAGACAAGACCTGAAGCATTGATGGAGGGGGAGAGATTCCTTTTGGTGGTGGGAACCATCACTCCAAGAAAGAATAACCTGGGTATAATCAAAGCCTTTGACAGGATCAAGGATAAAACAGACTGCAAACTCCTTTTTGCGGGGGGATTTGCCTGGAAGTCTGATGAAATACATGAGTATATAAGGAACAACAAATTAGAAAAGAGAGTGTTGTTGACTGGCTATCTAAAGAATGAGGAGCTGGCCTGGTGCTATGAAAAGGCTGAAGTTATGCTTTACTGTTCTTTCTATGAAGGTTTTGGATTTCCTCCTATAGAGGCAATGGCTTCAGGTACTCCAGTCATAGCATCCAATGTATCGTCAATCCCCGAAGTTACAGGTGATGCCGCAATACTTGTAGACCCTTATGATACGAATATGATTGGAGACAGGATAATTGAGCTTCTAAGTGACAAAGATCTGAGAGATAAACTCATATCAAGAGGATATGAGAGACACAGCATGTTCACTTGGGAAAAAACAGCAGAGAGAACACTTGAAGTTATTAATAATGTTGCTAAGTCAGGGAGGAAGCTTTGAAAATAGGGATAGATGGATCCTTCTTCAGTAGAAAATACGAGGGAGGAAAGGAACAGGTTCTAATGAATCTTCTCAGGGGACTTTGTGATTTGGGATATGGTAAGGATATAAAGATATTCGGGTCGAAGGAAGCCGAATGCAAATTCAAGGATATCTGTGATGATATGGAATACATACCTGTAAACCTGCATGAAGGGTTCTTGAAAAAGAAGATTTTTTATGGAATTTGTTTCAGAACATTTATACTTCCAAGGCTGGTGAAAGACCATGGAATAGACATCCTTCTTTTCCCGGTTGCATATACAGGCTTCGGAAGATTTAACATACCCACTGTTGTAATACCCCATGATATACAGTTTAAGTCAAATCCTTCAACATACAAGGGATATGAACTCGGGATTTTTCACTTCTTGTATGGAAGGGATTTCAACAAGAGGGATGCAATAGTTGCAATATCAGGATATGACAGGGATGAATTAGCAAAGTACTATGGAGAATACAGTGAGAAGGTAAAGTTGATTTACAATCCCATAGATTTTGCCGGGAAACTAGTCAACAGTACTGAAGTAGAAGGAAAAAAATATATATTTGCAAACAATTTGGCTTATGTGCACAAGAATCTGAAAACCCTCCTTCTGGCATTTTATTCCATAATGGACAAGACTGACCGAAGTCTTGTCATATCGGGGTCTGTTTACAGGGATGATAAGGAAACAAATATGTTGATGGAAGAATTGGAGCAAACAGGTAGACTTGTATTAACAGGTTACCTGCCCAAGGAAGACTATGACATGATGGTCGGACAAGCCAGCCTCTTTGTGAATACTTCCTCATTTGAAGGCTTTGGTATGCCTGCAGTTGAAGCAATGAATGCCCGTGTACCCTGCTTGTTGGCTGACAATTCGGCAGTGAGGGAAGTGACTCTTGGAAGGTGTTCCTACTATAGTCCGGCAGACGACCATAGGGAATTGGCTGAAAAACTGTTGATGGCACTTAATTCAGATAGTGATCCTGGTTATTTGATGGAAACAAGTGTAATTATAAGGGAAAAGTATGATTATAAAAAAATATCAGTTGAGTATCTAGATTTGTTTAAGGAACTTTATAAAGGGGATTTTTAAGTTAATATTTCTGTTAGAAATTGTGGACAGTAGATTTATTATAAAAGAGAGCTGTGGATAAAGGAGGAGTCATGAAGCATAGATACCATATTGTAGTTAAGGGAACCGTCCAGGGTGTAGGATTCAGATACTTTACTTACCAGTGGGCGGATAGACTTGGAATATGCGGATGGGTAAGGAATCTTTATGACGGGTCTGTTGAAATAGAGGCTGAAGGAAAAAAGACAAATCTAGCGGAGTTTATAAGCAAGATCAAGGAAGGTCCAAGTTTTGGATATGTTGAAACTGCTGATGTTGAAGAAATGGATGAAATCAGGAACGAAAAGAGTTTTGAGATAGTATGTTGAATAAAAGTTGAACCAACATAAAAATCGAGACCGGGAGGAGAATTCCAAGTCTCGATTTTTTATGTTTCATCTATGTTTTGTTGAAGGTTTATGCCATTGCTGGTGTTTTTACAGCCTTAAGTTTCTTGGCAACAACTTCTGCAGCTTTTATTAGAGGATATCCAGCTGGTGATGCTGTAAGCATTGGCTGAGTACCTATTTGAGTTACAAGAAGATCATTGATTGTCATGTTGTTCTGGATTGCAAAGCCCATAACGTTTGTAAGTTCTCCTGCACTTGATCCAGTCATTACTTCTCCACCAAGGATAACGCCTGACTGTTCGGATACTATAAGCTTCACTGTTTCCTTGTGAGCTCCTGCAAGTTTGCCAGGGTGACGGTTCATTCCTGTGAATTCACCAGTTACTACCTTGAATCCTTCAGCAACTGCAACTTTTTCAATAAGACCGGCAACTCCAAATCCTGTATCGCCTATGCATGTTGAGTATACACCGATTGTTCCCTTGAATGCGCTGAATGTATTAAGGTCATAAAGGTTAAGACCGGCTATTCTTGCTTCAGTACAAGCTGTTGATGCAAGCATTGTCTTGCAGAGTTTTCCAGTAGAGAAGCATACCTTTTCTGCACAGTCCCCTGCAGCATATACGTCTTCTACGCTTGTTCTTCTGTACTGGTCAGCCTTAATGAAGCCAAACTTATTAAGCTCAAGTCCCATATCTTTTGCAAGACCTGTATTAGGCATGTATCCAAGAGAAAGGATTACTGCATCTGCTTCCATTGTTGTTCCGTCAGCAAATTTAACAGATTCAACTTTTCCGTTTCCAAGGATTTCCTGGATTCCGCAGTTTGTCTTAACGTTTACTCCTCTTTCAACAAGCATGTCTCCTGCCTGTGATGCGAATTCTTCATCAAAAGTTGCGCCAAGTACATTTGGAAGTATTTCAACCAAAGTTACATTTTTGTCCTTTTTGTTTATTTCATCAGATACTTCAACACCAATGAAACCAGCTCCAACAACAATTATGTTTTTGAAGTTTTCAAATTTCTTGTGGAAGTCGTCAAGATATACTTTATCCTTAGGTATTGTGAATACATTATCAAGTTCTGTACCTTTCAACCATTTTGGTAGAGAAGGCATGGAGCCTGTACCCATGATAAGTTTTCCATATGAGTATTCTTCACCTTTTTTAGTCTTGCAAGTCTTTGCTTCAGTATCTACTGAAAGAACTTCGTCAACTATTATATCAACACCAAGTCCTATAAGTCCTGCATCAGGAAGAACGTTGTTGTCACTGTTGTCTACAGAACCAAAGATATAAGGGATACCGCAAGGAATCATAACTTTTTCTTCTTTTCTGATTACAGTTACACTTTTTTCAGGGTTGTTTGACTTTGCAGTCATTCCAGCAACAAGACCTGTTGCACTTCCACCAATTACCAATACATCTGTTTTAATCATAATAAACCTCCACTCATTTTAAGTAATGTTTATTTCCGTATTTGAACACTACTTTGTTAAAATATTATTAAACTCATGTGACTAGTATATACCCGGAATGCTTGTAATGGGTATAAGTTTTTATGATGCTGTATTATAATTTATTGTCATGGCAACAGTCTATGAGGATTGGACAATTTATTGACAATGGCTGTAGGGGATATATAATATAATGAAAGATATCTAGCGATACTTTTATTTCATGAATAAACTCAACTATACTTTTGATAATTACAATAAATAAAGGATGTTTTAATCAACAGTAAGTTTCGTACTTATTCATTCTATAAAGCGTATTGCATTGATGCGTTGCGATACTTTTATTTCATGAATAAACTCAACTATACTTTTGATAATTACAATAAATAAAGGATGTTTTAATCAACAGTAAGTTTCGTACTTATTCATTCTATAAAGCGTATTGCATTGATGCGTTGCGATACTTTTATTTCATGAATAAACTCAACTATACTTTTGATAATTACAATAAATAAAGGATGTTTTAATCAACAGTAAGTTTCGTACTTATTCATTCTATAAAGCGTATTGCATTGATGCGTTGCGATACTTTTATTTCATGAATAAACTCAACTATACTTTTGATTAAAACTAGGAGGAGCTAATGTACAATCTTATAAATCATTTTTTGGAAGAGCTAATGGGAACTGCCTTTGGTGAAGGGGCAATTTCTGTAATTTCATATTTTTCATCGGCAGTTGTGATATTAATATTGTGTCTCATAGTAGACAAGGTTACAAAGGGAATAATAATGAGGAATGTTAAAAGGTTGGTGGAGAAGAGCAGGAATACTTTTGATGAGGTATTCTATGAGAAGAGGGTCTTTCACAGTCTGGGTCATATAGCTCCGGGACTTGTTGTTTACATATTTTCCAACTCTTTCGGTGATCTTCACGATATAGTGAAGAAGCTTGCCTTTTCATATATTGTGGCAATTGTGCTAATGTCCTTCTTCAGGTCAGTGGATGCAATAGTTGCCATATACAACAGGTTTGACATAGCCAAGGGAAGGCCCATCAAGGGTGTAATGCAGATTGTAAAGATAGTGGTTGCTGTTTTGGGAATTGGTGTGATTTTTGTCATATTCATCGGAAACACTGTTGCAACTGTACTACTTGGTAGTATTGGTGGTCTATCTGCAGTTATTCTTTTGATCTTCAGGGATTCCATACTTGGATTTGTTGCAGGACTTCAGCTTTCTACAGGAGAACTACTAAGCATAGGTGACTGGCTTGAAATGCCAAAATACGGTGCAGACGGCGAGGTCACAGACATATCCCTTACCAAGATAACAGTGAGGAACTGGGACAAGACATATACCAATATACCGGCCTACAGGTTTTTGGAGGATTCCTTCAAGAACTGGAAGGGAATGACCCAGGCAGGAGGAAGACGTATCAAGAGATCCATCAATATTGATCTCGGTACTGTAGGTTTTGTGACGGATGCGGATATGAAAGATCTTACGGAAAGAGGATTCATTGAAGATATAGACAGGGAGATAAAGCATACAAATATTGGTCTCTTCAGAAAATATGTAGAGTACTATCTTAGAAAGAATCCCCACATATTAACAAAAGATTTTACCCTCATGGTTAGACAGCTGCCTGCTGTGGAGTATGGTCTCCCCCTTGAAATCTACTGTTTCGTAAACGATACAGCCTGGGTCAACTACGAAGGTATTCAAGCCGACATATTCGACCATATAATAGCTACTGTTCCTGAATTCGGTCTGAGAATTTATCAGAATCCATCAGGGAACGACATCAAGGGAATTCGTGCTGAGAAGTTATAGACAGTTTCTCAGCTTTTTTATTGCACTTGTTTTTATATTTACCACCGTCCTGTAGGAAAGTTCCAGTCCATTGGATATTTCCTTCATCGTCTTGTTCTGGAAATAATAGAGACGGATTATCTGTGTTTCCCTTCTTGTGAGAATCTTCAGGGATTTAAGGAGGAATAGGTATTCTTCATACTTCAATATCTTGTCCTCGGCAGATGCATTAGTATCTTCCAACAGTTCAATGACTTCAACTGATCCCTCCTTTCCCACTACCTGTCTGTTCAGGGAATCACATTCCTCCCTGTTTGATTTTCTTCCCAGGTCCATGTAGTAGAATCTTAGCCTTGTCTTAGCATAGCCTAGAAAGGGTACATTCTTATCTTGAATATAGTCATTTAGGCATTCTGCGATTATGAGGTATCCTTCCTGCAGCAAATCTTCATAGGATATATTTCCCAGGAAATACTTCTTTATGGATGATTTTATTAGAGGTGTGGACATATACATGATGCGTTCTGTAGATTCCAGGCTTCCTTCCAGGGACTGCTTCAGATGGAAGTTGAATTCTTCAAGCGTATATTTTGTTTGTTTATTCTTATTGTTCAAGATTTTCTCCTAAGTAGGAGAGAGCTCTCTTCTGTTTATTCCGGTGATGAAAGAATACATGCCGGTATGAATATTGTAAAAAGAGTAGAAATGGATAATACTGAAGAATTATTCATAAAGTCATTTTGGAAAACTTGAAAAGTCCACAATGAATTGGAGAAAGTTGAAAAAGAAACTTGAAAACAGTACGTATGTTCGATATAATATTTATGAGCCAAATTTGTAAGTTTTCTAAGACTGATTATTCAAGTTATTACAAGTAAAAGGATAAATCGGGAAAAAATCTTGTGTAGAGGCTTATGTAAAAAAGTTAAAAAAAGGGTAATAAAATGGATAAAAATAGAAAAGACAGAAAGAAGAGGAAAAGAATAGCTTATGATGATATTGTAGCCCTTGTACCCAAATACGAGAATGGAGTAGGTGACTGTACGGAAATCCATATGAAGGATGGCGGTCAGTTTGTGGAGTTGAAGAATGTGAAATGGTGCGTTGACAGGATGGCAGACCATTATTGTATCAATCTAAGGGCTAACAGAAGGGTATATGGAAGGATGCTCAACATAAAGAACAAGGTGCCCTATATTTTTTCCGATAAGCATGTAATGGTTCACTACAAGGCAAGGACTCCACGCTGCAAGAGGGATGGTGCCAACGGATGGTTTGATGTTGATTATTTTGACGGTTTTGCAAGAGAGGATGGGAGTGAGTATGTTGTCCTTAAGAATGGAGACAGACTTAAGCTTGAACAGACTGCAGAATCATGCAAAAAATATATCAATTACGGAGAGCTTCTTAAGTTTAAGAAGAGGTAGAAGTGTATAGAGCAGAAAGGAAATTTGTAAAGCCGATGAAAACTTCAAGATTGTTTTCATCGGCTTTGGCATATCTTTTAAAAATTAATTGCTTTAAAATCTAATTGTCAAAATCCACGATTTTGTCATTAACAGCCGCCTCAATGAGAACTGAATGAATTGTATGTCCTGTTGACTAGGATTATAGCCTGTTCTCTTGGCGTGTTAAGCAAGGGGTCAATTGTAGAAGGACTTGTACCGTTCATTATGCCATTCTGGTGGCAGAATTTCACTTCATTGATTGCCCATGATGCAATTGAACCTACATCATCAAATGGGAAGGTTGCTGTATCCTCAATGGAGGTTTCATAATTTGCTGCAGCAAGTGCCCTGTAAAGCATTACACACATTTCCTGTCTTGTAATATTGTTTGAAGGGGCAAACTCTGTTTCGCTTATACCCTTGACAATACCTAGCTTGTAGGCTATTAGTATGTCAGGATTGTCTGTGTCATCAAAGGGGTCTTCATCATGACTTGTATTTAATCCTGTCAGTTTTTCATAGAGTTTCACTGCCAATACACAGAATTCTTCTCTTGTTATTGCCCTGTCATAGTCGTACATTACTCCTGGATAGGTCAAGCCGTTTTCAAAGGCATCTATGAGTTCGGACTCGGCCCAAGCTGATTGTGTGTCGTCAAAGATATTGTGTTCTTCTATTTCTTCTCCTTCAGTGTTGACAGACACTTCGTCGGAAGGTGATGATGTCATTGCTATGTTATAACTTTTGACTCTGTAGAATATTTCTCCTGAAAGACCTGCCAGGTCTACATCTACAAAATTATAGTCATCTTCAGTGGTGCTTCCAAGTGCATTCCAGGTGCTGCCTGTTTTTCTTTCGATATTGAATCCTGTGTAGTCTCCTGATGGCGGATTCCAGCTTATGAGAACTTCGGTCATGGAGCCGTCTGTGAATTCTGCTTCTATATCTGAAGGAGGGTCAGGAGTATCAAGAGGAGTAAGGTCTTCAGGCCATGTAGGTTCTACAAGGAGTCCTGTATAGGATCCAGTTGCTTCATTTGTGTAGCCTGAATCCAATATTGATCCATTGGCTTTTATACGGTATGTGTACTTGACACCGGAACTTATGGAGCTATCCTTGTATGATGTTGCATTTTCAGCTGCTGTTCCTATATCAACATAAATACTCATTGGAGTCTTTCTTTGAATTGTAAATCCTGTTTCTATAGTTGAGTTGTCAGTCCAATACAGTGTGATCTGGGGTGATATAATAGAAGCTTTAGCTGTGAGGCTGGTAGGTGAAGCAGGGGCTAGTTTGGTGAAGACTATTCCTGGATCTATAATGGATTCAATCTTACCATAGTCCTTGGTTACTGAGAAAGTATTTGATGTATCCCATGAAGATGAACTTCCTCCTGATGTGGATTTCCAGTAAATTTTGACTTTCATCTGTTCACTTGTGATGTTTGGGAGTGTCCACTGATAGCTACCGCTGGTGGATGAATTGCTCCTGTTTTCCACTATGGTGGTCCAGCTGCTTCCGTTGTCGGTGGAATAATGAAGATCAACATACCCGCCTGCTACTAGTGTTGTCCAATTAAGGGTGTATGACTTGCCACCTGTAACACTTGATGATATGTCGGTAAGTATTACTTCCTGAACCTTGGTGGATTCATCCCACATATTAAATCGCTTATCGGTCAAATTATATCCTACTGGAGGATAAGCAAAAGTAAAAGGACCCACGGTCTTGTATTTGTCGGAGTAGTAATAGTCTGTGTCAAAATAATTTTCTCCTTCCTCAAGTGCCTTTACGCTTTCGTGAACCGTGGTAGATCCCATGAAACTACTGGATGAGATGTATCCTAAGGTACCGGTATGATCCCACCAGCTTTCACTATAAGTACTGGTAGTTAAAATTTCGAATTGTCCAAGAAGTTCGTATCTGTTGACCGGGACATATCCGGGAAGGCTTACGGGGCTGACGTAGGCTACTATTCCGTCATCTGTCCATCCTGCAGATATTAGGTCGTTTTTTTCACTCGTTGAAGATGTGTAGGAATGTTTTTCGGCCGAGCTGTTGTAAAGCCTGTACAAAGGTGTGGTATATACTGCTCTTGTGTAAAAAAGTGTGGGAATCAGGGGTGTTACGATTATTGGTGTTATTACAGGTTCTACAATTATTGGGTCTGTTATGATTGGTATAAGTGTGTCAATACCAAATGCTGGCAAGCATGAAGTCATGATAATAATGAATGCTAGTAATATTATCTGTCTTTTTTTCATAATATTTCCTCCATTCTTATTTTACAGCCTGAAATCGCGGTTTAATAAGCTCAAATGTGGTCATTGCAACCTAGCTGCTTTCTTGATATTCTGCTTTCCATAAGGTGATGTTATACAGTAATTATATCATATTTACAAATACAGAAACTGCTTCAAGATATAAAAAATGTATGACGAAAATATTTATTATTCAACCTCTGTCTTCTTCTATCTGTTATTGAAATACCTTTGATTGGACTTGAAAAATGAAATTGGTGATAATTATTGAAGGGTTAATGGAGAAAAGTTGTAAAATGTGTAATTTAACAGCTTTTTTCCTTGATTAATGAAATTTAATTTGTTAAAATATCTGCAGGGTGTATAAATTGGGATTGTTAGTATTACATTTATATCTGCCAGGCAGATATTTTTTTATTTCTCAACCAGAGGGAAATACTTGATAGGACTAAATATAAACGGATTTTGCACACAAAATTAATCAAATCATAATTTAAAGGGAGAGGTATACTATGAGAAGCATAAAGAAAAAAATTACGGTTTTAACATTAGCAATAGTATTAGTACTGTCTCAATTGAGTTTTGCATCAGCTGCAGGACTTGACTATGTAGGACATTGGGCTCAACCGACTATTGAAAAATGGTACAATTACGGGATTGTAAAGGGATATTCCGACGGTTCCTTCAAGCCTGACAATGTAGTGACAAGGGCTGAATTTGTAACAATGATAAATAATCTTTTTGGATTTGTAGATGAAGATATTGATATGTTTACTGATGTTAGTTCGGATGACTGGTTTTACCATAATGTCAACAAGGCTGCAACTGCAGGTATTATAAAGGGATCCAACAGCATGTTCAGACCTCAGGATATGATTACAAGACAAGAGGCGGCAGTGGTTCTTGCAAGAGCCTTCCTCTTGAGTGCAGACAATGAATATGCTTATTCAATGTTCAATGACAGGGAATCCATTTCAGAATGGGCTATAGCTTCTGTCAATGCACTTGTTGAATCAAGTTATATGAATGGAAGAGGAAACAACCAACTGGATCCACTTGCAAACCTTACAAGGGCTGAAGCGCTTACCCTTATAAGCAATATTGCGGGAGTCATAGTAGAGGATCCCTTGACAATGACTGGAAACTATCCGGGAAATATTGTAATAAACGAAGCTGATGTAACTCTTGAAAATGTTACAATAGAGGGAAATCTATATATTACGGAAGCTGTGGGAGACGGTGATGTTACTCTTGATAATGTAGTTGTCCAGGGAGAACTTGTAGTTCTTGGTGGAGGAGAAAATTCCATTAAGATAAATAACTCTGACATAGGAAGCCTACTGGTTGTGAAGATAGGCGGAGATATAAGGATAGTTGCTATAGGAGATACTTCCATAGCTAATGTAGAGATGATGTCGGGAGGTATACTTGAAGAATACCATTTGACAGGTGACGGATTCGATAAAGTAGAAATATTTACGGTAGGGGAAGGTGAAGATCTTGTCCTTAACGGTAATTTCGGTGAGGTAACAATTGATGCTCCTATTGAAAATATTACAATTACAGACGGTTCTGTAGGAAGTCTTATAATAGACAATGCTGCAGCTGATGTTCTTGTAACTATTGATGATTCCGGATTGCTTGGAACTATTGAAGTGAAGGAAGCAATAGAAGTGACAGTGAATGGCGATGTGGATCAGATTGATGTAAACGGTCCTCTTGCAGGTCTTACTGTTGAAGATGGAAGCATAGGCGAAATAACTCTTTCTGCAGAAGCCGAAGGTGCATCAGTGGATCTCCAGGCAGGATGTGTCATTGAAAAACTTACACTTGAAGGAACAGTTGATGTTATAGGTGAAGGTGTTCTTGAAGAAGCTGTCGTTAATGTGGAAGGTGTAACTTTTGCTGTGGAGCCTGAAGAACTTGGTGGTACTGCCGATTCTGTAACTGTAGGGACCGGAGATGATACTGCGGAAGTTGAAATAGAAAGTTCGAGCTTCAGTGGCGGTGGTTCAAGCAGTGGTGGAACAACTACATCAACTGTTGATGTTGCTGTTGCCTTTACAAGCAGTACAGGATTGGATGAAACATTGACCTTGGAAGTTGACAGTGATGCTGACGGATATGAAATTGGTAAAGAATTCCTTGATTTCTTTGTATTGAATTTCGATAATCGTTATGATGATATAGAAGATGAAATTCTAGGAAAGGAAGGAATGCTTCTTATAGATGCATTGACATTCTTTGAATATGCTGAAGCTGCAGACTTGACAGGAACAATATACGATTCATTGCCGTTGAAATCCGGTGTTGAATATACAGCTGAGGAAAAGAAAGCTATGCTTAAGGAAGTGCTTTCAGTAACCGCAGACAATTTAACAACTGTAAATGTCGTAAAGGATGATTTGACAACAGTAGCGGAAAGAGTCGATTTTTCAACTATCAAATATGATGGATACAATTTCAAGAGCATGGAGATCATTAAGGATGGAATATCTTTAGCCAAGTATATTCAAGGATCAGACAAGGAAGATTTCATAGAAGCTGTAATGGATCCATTATCTAGTATGGATACAACAACAACAGTTAAATATGAAATGATAATAATACTCGACGATGGTAATGATACAAGCAAGACTTCAACCTTTGAAACCTTGTAATAATTAGATAAACAATAAATATGTAATGACATTTTTAAAGAGGGATATTCATGTTCCCTCTTTAAATGCTGTTTATACAAATGGAGCTTGAACAATGAATCTTAAATACTATTCAAAAATATTTATTTTATCCCTCTTGCTTGGCTTGTTTTTCAGCCAGGCAGTATTTGCGTTTACTGATTTGGATGAAAATGAACCAAATACTTCCCTAATAATGGAATTCTATGACAGGGGATTGACGCTGGGATATCCTGATGGCACTTTCAGACCTGAGGGAACAATAACAAGGGCTGAATTCCTTACCTTTGTAAACAGGACCTTTGCCTTTAGTGAAAAGGTGGAAAGTCTGGGATTTTCAGATGTTGCAGGTGATGAGTGGTTTATAGACGAGCTCAAGACAGCCGTTGGAAACGGATATATACAAGGTTATCCCGATGGAACATTCAGACCTGAAGATGAGATTAGCAGGCAGGAAGTTGCCTATGTCCTCAACAGCATACTTGAATATCATGCTGAAGTTTTTGCAGAAACAGAGGATGAAATAGCCATCTGGGCTGAGGATGCGGTAAATGCTCTTTTGCAGAGAGAAATAATGGTTCTTGAAGATGGATATTTTAATGGAGAGAATGCAGATACAAGGGAAGATGTAGTTGTGGCACTTCTTAAAACCCTTTATCTTAAGGAAGAAGAGCTTGATTCAACAGAGAGTGATAGTTCATCTGCAGGGTCATCTAGTGGAGGTTCTTCTGGTGACGACAATACTGTTGACCAGCCTGATGCAGATGTGATATATTCTATGGAAAAGACTATATCAGGACTTGAAAAGGTACTCTTGGGGGAAAACTCCTATACCAGCAAGCTTGATAAAACTTCTCAGGATATAGTATCCGACATCAAGGATACGATGGAGAATTATCTTGATAACTATGAATATGATTATGAATCGGAAATGGATGATGTAAAAGACAGATATCACCAGCTTTCCGAGGAAAAACAGGAAGATATTGAAATGGCAATAAGGGCATCGGTGGCTGCCGACTATCTAACAACATTGAAGGATTTTTTCGACGGTCAGTAAATTAAATAAACAATAATATTGGGAATATTATGTGATTTTGGAGGAAATAATGGAAGAAGAACTGGATTTGCTGGAACTTGTACATATAGTTCTAAAAAGAAAGTGGATAATAGTAGCGACTACAATAATAGCAACAGTCATATCCATACTTGTAACTATGTTTGCTATAACACCCATGTACGAGTCGAATACTACTCTAATGGTCAACAGTTCAAAGGGAAGCAGTATCAGTGATATTGCTTCTGGCTTCGATATTGGAAGCATAAACTTGAGCCAGAAGCTTGTTGTTACATACAGTGAAATTGTAAAATCAAGGATAGTACTGGAAGCTGTAATAGATAGACTTGATCTTGATATGACATATAATGGTCTTTTGTCGAGCATTACATCAAGTCCTGTGGGATCAACTGAAATATTGAAGATTTCAGTAAAGGATGTGAATCCAGCAGAAGCTGCTGAAATTGCAAATACAATATCGGACGTATTCATAAAGGAAGTTATGAGGATACTGAAGGTTGACAATGTTGAAATAATCGACAAGGCCATACCTATTGAAAAACCAATCAATATCAAGCTCATGCTTAATGCCGCAATAGCTTTCATTCTGGGAATCATGGCCGGAGTATTCATAATATTCATTCTTGAAATGCTCGACAGAACAATAAAAACTGCGGAAGATGTGGAAAAGCATCTTGGCCTTCCTGTAATTGGAAGCATAGTTGAATTCAGCAGTGTAAA
This sequence comes from uncultured Clostridia bacterium, assembly GCA_964523535.1. GTDB lineage: Bacteria > Bacillota > Clostridia > Tissierellales > Dethiosulfatibacteraceae > Dethiosulfatibacter. Next base: position 8,202 of record CAZFYP010000016.1, on the reverse strand, counting down.
GGAGAAATAAATGAAAGGTTTGTATGATTTGATAGTACACAACAGGCCTAAGTCGCCCATATCGGAAGCTTATAGAAGTTTGAGGACAAATATACAGTTTGCCAACCTGGACAATAACATGAAAACCATACTGGTTACAAGTGCAACTCCAGGTGAAGGAAAAACTTCAACATTGCTAAATCTTTCTGTTGCAATGGCACAGAATGATAAAAAGGTAATAGTGATAGACTGTGATATGAGAAAGCCTAGAATTCATAAGGCTCTTAAAATATCCAACAATTCGGGATTGGCAGAGTTTCTTATGAAAGGGGATGATATTTCCACTTTCATACATAGGATTGATAGCCTTAATATTGATGTAATGACTTCTGGTAAGATTCCAAGCAATCCTTCAGAATTATTACATTCAAATGTAATGAAGGAAATGGTTGAAGCATTGAAGTATAAATATGACTATGTTTTTTTTGATTCACCACCGGTAGTTCCAGTAACTGATGCTGTGGTTATGTCCAGTTATATAGAAGGAGCTATACTTGTTGTAGAATCAGGTGGAGCTGAAATTGACTTGGTTAAGAAGGCTAAAGAGTCTTTGGTAGCAAGTGGAATAGAAATTTTAGGTGTTGTTCTCAACAGGATTCCTATGGATGACCCCAAGGCTTACCAGTCATATTATTATTACTATTCAGAGGAGAGTGCCACTGAAAGTGTTTGATATTCATTGTCACATGTTGCCGGCAGTGGATGACGGACCGGCAGATAAAAAAGAAGCCCTTGATATGATAGAGGCTTCATATAAGGATGGAATAAGACATATTGTAATGACATCTCATCTCAATCATCCCCTTGGTTTTTCAGGAGAGGGTGATTACGATGGGATTTTTTGTGATTTCAAAAAAATTGTGGAAGAAAGATTTCCAGACCTTAAAATATATCCTGGTGGTGAAGTATATATTTCAAGAAAGATCTTGTCCCAAATGGATAAGATGGATATAAGGTCAATAAACAATACAAAATATGTACTTGTGGAGTTTTCAAGGAATGTGAAGTTCCATGAAATGGATATGGCTGTACATGAATTGAAGTTAAAGGGATACAAGACAGTAATTGCACACATAGAACAGTATCGTTCAGTTAGGGAAAAATTTGATGACATAAGACAGATGAGAGCTGATGGTGCAATAGTACAGTGTAACAGGGACAGCTTCAAAAAAGTAAGCAGGAATTCTAAAGTAGTTGAAGAACTAATGAAAAGAGGTCTTGTGGATCTTGTTGCAAGTGACTGCCACAACATGGAAGACAGATCTCCCGGACTTAAGAAGACCTATGATGCAGCCAGGAGAAAATACGGCAGAGAAGCTGCAGATAGAATATTTCTAGATAATCCTGAAAGGATAATCAAGGGACAAGATGTAGTTGTCTTCTTGGAAGGCAAGGGAAAAAGAAAATCAGGAAAAGTTTCAAGGACTAGATTTGTTGCAGTTACAGCTGTGGGAATCATTGCTACTGCTATTTTCATGTCCAGAGTGATGTTGTCAACATCGGATATTGAAGTAGCAGCTGAAGATATTGAAAACAATACAGAGAATATGTATGTTCCAGATATGTCAGCAAGAGGCGATGACTCTCCAGACTATACTAGTGATGGAGAAGCTGAGAAAGCAGAAGACAGTTCATATGATGAAGGGAATGTTGGAACTGTCCAAGCTCAAGGGAACATGACAGATGTTGTACAAGTAGATAATCCCTTGAAAGTTGAAGATAGCAATCCTGACTCAGGTGAAAATATAAATGAGGAAGCCATTGAAAAAACTCATGAGGAACTTTTGGTGGAGGGATATGTATCATTTCTTGAAAACCTGGAGGCTGAGTATTTGGAGACTTGTGAGAGTTACTACGAAATGCTGAGGACTGCCATAGACATGGAGGATGAAACAAAGAGAGACCAAGAAATAGATGGCATTCTTGATGAATTGGGAAAAGCTGAAAGCAAATCCGACAACCAGGTTTACAAGGTCCTTTATGATATGCAGAACGATCTTGAGGAATACCAATACGATGTAGCCGTGGTACAGGAACTTAGAGAACACTATCTTGATGTGAAGATTGAGGTATCCAATCAATACAAGGCTCAGATTGAGGAATATGGTAACAAGAACATTTAAATTCACTAAGTTGGCTTATTGTTTGTTGCATTAATGAATTTATATTGATAAACTTAAAGTAGACCAATAAATATTCGAGAATATTACTATAGAGAATGAGAAATATTGGAAGGAGAGAGGTCATGTATACAGACGAATTAAAGAAAAAGGCGTACAAGATACTCAAGGAATATTGGCTGCAGGCTGTAATTGTGACCTTCGTCGTATGGTTGCTGACAGATGCCTATACCCAGCAAAATTTTGTGGAAATCACACAGCACGGCGGACAGCTTGAAAGATTCAATACTGCAAACCTGCTGAGTCTCCTTATTACAGGACCCTTGTCCCTTGGAGTGGCAAGGTTCTACATGGCCATAGAGAAGAAAAAGAAGGATCTTAACTTCTATATGATTTTTGATAGTTTCAAGGACTTTAAGAGAACCTTCCTTTACCATGTGCTCTCCACCATATTCATATTACTATGGACATGTCTTCTTATTGTGCCGGGAATAATGGCAGCCATAAGATATTCCATGTCATATTATCTCTTGGCTGAGAATCCTGAAATGGAAGCAATGGAGGCTTTAAGAAAATCTTCTGAACTTATGAATGGACACAAGTGGGAATTCTTCAAGTTTTGTCTGTCCTTCCTGGGATGGGCGGCACTTTGTCTTATAACCATGGGAATTGGATTTTTGGTTCTTGTACCCTACTTCCAGATGTCCAAGCTTTACTTCTACAGGTCTCTTACAAGCAAGAGGCGAGGCGGTAAAAGAGTTGGTAAGACTTATTATCTTAATGAGAGGGAATAGATTTGAAACTGACAAAAAAACATATAGCTTCACCCTGTGCAAACGTTTACAAATCTGAACTTTCGTGCTATAATAATAGTACAACAAATACTATATTCATAAAATTGAAAGCACAAAATAAAAGTTAAAGAGAATCTAAATATTTTAACCAAAATAAAAGGGAAAACTTGAAGGAATTCAAGGAAGTACCCTGAAAATAGTTAAGAGAAAGAGGTTTATCAATAACTCAAAAGGTGTTAGTAAAAGATAAATGAATAAAAGTAATGTTGTAGTACATGTTCTAGGAATGGAACATTACGATAATTCTGCCTAGGGGCAAAACCCGAAAGGAGTAACATGAAAGCAGATGTATAGAAACTAGTTCTCATAGCCAATGCTAAGGGAGCTAGTTTCGTTTTTGGGATAATTTTTTTCGGAACCGTCAAAAAACAAAAGGGACGGTTCCTTTTGTTTTTTGTTTTATGAAAATATCATAAAACCTATGAGAACTATTGCAAGGTCTGCGCATATATGTATGAACCAGCTGTTGAAAAAGGTATTTTCCTTGTCATCCATTAGATTGAATATGCTTCCCCCAACAAAGAGTCCTACAATGGCAAGCATATACAAAAAGGGTGAAAACCAATTCTGGAAATTTGCTATATGGTAGATTGCAAAGAGCAGGGAACTTGCAATGTATCCTGTTTTTCTATAGCCAATCTTTTTCAGGTTCAGGAAGATGAATCCCCTGAAGAAGAATTCCTCTAGGAGGGAGTTTACGAATGACATATATAGTCCGTAGAAAAGGAGACTGTCTTTTGTAATCTTGTATTTGTCAACAAAATCTGTTCTTATGGCGTCTAGGTCAAGAAATCCTTTGAATATATAATATACACCAATAAGAAAAGCAAACAATAAAATTCCCAATATGGTGCTGATGCTTTTTAACCTGGGATTTTTAAAATTTACTATTGCTCGTTCAAGAGAGTCTTTTATTACATTGTCTCCGGATGTAGTTATATAGATCAAAGGGAATGTCAGAAAGGCAATAAGCTTTATCAGTATTTTCATATTGTAGGTGACCATTAGGACCTGGTCTGCCATATAAAGGATTGCCACTGTTATCATTGATGCTGCTAATATATAGTTGAGTTTTTTTGATTCCAAATTCAAGTCCTCTTTGTTAATGATTTAATCCAGTGTTAGAGAAGTTTTAACAGTCGTTCTTAGTAAAAAAACTGAATATCACTAATTATAGCATAGATGAGGATTGATTTGACCAAGGAAAGTTAAAATATGAATGATCATTAGGCGAGTTGGTTATATGCCTATGGCTGCCTAGTTTTTTTAGGAATAGTATGTATAAAATAACGAATAAAACGGAATTTATGCAAGAATTCATTTTTGTATTGCATGGTGGGATTTGGAATGGTAAAATATTTGAGGTCAGTTATATAATTAGGAGGATTCAATTTAATGAATGAAAGAAAAATTACTGTAGCTAATCCTACGCCATTAGGTTTGTTGGGATTGGCTCTTGTCACTATGGTGGCATCGTCTTCAAAGTTGGGACTTACTTCGGGAGTTTCATACTTGATACCATGGGTGGTCTTTTTAGGAGCTACTGCACAGCTCATAGCATGCTTCATGGATTTCAAGAAAGACAATATGTTTGGTGCAACGGCTTTTGGTGGATATGCTTTGTTCTGGTATTCCATGGCAATGGCATGGATGATAGGCGCAGGAGTGTTTGGTGAGACTCTTGCTTCTTCGGTTGATCCAAGACAGCTTGGATTTGCATTTATAGGTTACTTCATATTCAGCGTATTCATGACTATTGGGTCACTTGCTACAAACAAGGTGTTGTTTATAATATTTTTCCTTATCGATTTGCTGTTTCTTGGACTGTCACTTTCTACATTTCATATAATGGGAGAGTTTGGACACAGTCTTGCAGCATATTCAGAATTTATTATTTCCATGGTTTCATTCTATGGTTCTGGAGCTATAATCGTAAACGGAGCTTTTGGCAAGGATGTATTGCCTATAGGTAAGGCTATCTACAATCCTAAAAGAGCAAAACTCAAGAAAGTAGCATAATTGTATAAATAAATTTAAGGCACTTGAAATTTCGGTTTCAAGTGCCTTTGTTCTTTACGTAGAGGAGTCGTTACTTTGTTGCTAGACTTTTCCTATTAGTGCCTCGAACATTATAAGTTCCTCAGGAAAGGTTAGTTTGATGTTCTCCCTGTTACCCTCAATAATCTTAACCTTGCATAAATCATAGTGCCAGATGATACCTATATCATTGTTGTAGAGTTTATCCATTTCAGGATTATCTTTTGCCAGTTCATGAGCCTTCTTCAGGATGCTGCATTTGAAGCCCTGAGGTGTTTGGCTTAGCATATAGTCCTTTCTTGAAGGCATTTTGTCAACAAAGCCGTCCTTGTGCATGAGAAGGGTATTTGACATGGGAACGGCAGGATATACAGCTTCATATTTATTGAGACCTTGGACGCAATTGCTAATGACTGTATCTGCAACAAGTGGACATGTGCCGTTGTGAACGAGAACCTTGCAGTCATCATCCTTTATTGTGGAAAGGGCATAATAGATGCTTAATCTCCTGTTTGACCCGTTCCTTGTCAAGGCAGTAATCTTTGGATAGGATTCTAAAAGATTGTCCTTGAAGGCCTGGCTTATATGGTAATCATTCAGTGCAACTATGATTTCATCAATTGAAGAATTTATCTGGAATTTATCAAGTGTATGTTCAAGTCTTGTCTTGTTCTTTATAAGAGCATATTGTTTGGGTATTTCATTGTTGAATCTTACACCGGAACCTCCGGCAAGAATAATGGCTATTGTTTTCATGATGCCTCCTTGATTCAGTGATTATGGATTTACCAAGTATATGTTATCATTAATGGAGGGTATGGTCTATTGGGAATTTGAAATTTATCTAATATAGTTTATGCTTATAATGGATGTTTGTATTGGAATAATTGATGAAATGTATTAAAATTAATTAGTGTGCTTAGAAAAAAGATAGATAAACATAATTACACTGGAGTATGGGATATGAAAAGATTGCGAATGAAGACTGTTTACAATGATTCGGCCAGAAGTGCCGGTCTTAAAAAAATATCACCTGAAGAGCTTAGAGATCTTAAGAAAACCTTGCTGGTCATTGCAAGTGATGTGGATGAAGTATGTGAAAAGCATGGAATTAAGCTTATGGCAGCATTTGGAACACTCTTGGGGGCCGTTCGTCATGACGGCTTCATTCCCTGGGATGATGATATGGATTTCATGATGCTTAGGAATGATTATGAAAAGCTTATTGAAGTTTTTGACAAGGAGCTTGGCGACAGATATATCCTACAGGTTCCAAGAGTTGAGCCAAATGCTACTTTTGGTAGGATGAAGATAAGAAAGAGGGATACTCTGTTTCTGGAATATGAAACTGAGGGGCTTCCAATAGACAAGGGGGTATTTATAGATATAGCACCTCTTGACAAGATACCGGGTTCTTCAATAAAGAGGAAGATCCATAATTTGATATTCAATTTTCACAGGCAGGTTACCATAGCAACGGCCTTCTATAGGTATCCTTCCAAAAGACTTGACCTGGTCATAAGAAACAATAAGACTGCAAATTATATTATGAAGGCAAGGAAGATTATTGGATTCATATTTTCTTTCAGGAAACCTGGTTACTGGAATGTAAGGACTGATGAGATTGCTAGAAAGTATATGAATGACGATTATGATAATTATTCCGATATATACAAGAATAGGGGTTATTTTTCCAATATTTCAAACTATAATGATTTGTTTCCCTGTATAAAACATAAGTTTGAATACAGGGAATTCTATTTGCCCAAGAAATATGATGAAATTTTGATTGAGCAGTATGGTGACTATATGAGGATTCCCGATGAGAACAAGAGGGAAATACATTATATTTTGGATTTAAAATTGTAGCAGGAGGAATTACCATGAAGTTTTCAGTATTGATGGCTGTTTATATTAAAGAAAACGAAGAATATTTCAAGAAAGCCCTGGAGAGCATAAGGGAACAGACATTTATGCCTGATGAGATTGTAATAGTCAAGGATGGTCCTTTGACAAATGCATTGGAAAATGTCATAGAGGGTTTTGAAAAAGCTTATCCTGAATTGTTCAATATAGTCAGTCTGGAAGAAAATCAGGGTCTTGGAAATGCCCTTAGAATTGGAATTCTGGAATGCAGTAATGACTGGATAGCGAGGATGGATTCAGATGATATTTCAAGAAATGACAGATTTGAAATACAGGCGAGTTATATTGCAGATAATCCTGATCTTGACATTGTAGGATCCGATATAATTGAATTTGAGGATGATATAGATAATGTTCTGGCTGTAAGAAGAGTGCCAAACAAATCCGAAGATATTGTAAGGTTTGCACATTTGAGAAACCCTTTCAATCATATGACTGTCATGTACAGGAAAAAGGCTGTCGTGGAAGCTGGAAATTATCAGGAATCCAAGCTCAATGAGGATTACAACCTGTGGGTCAGAATGATAATGAATGGAGCTGTCTGTGCAAATATTGAAGACTTTCTGGTATATGCAAGAACCGGCAGGGATATGTACAAGCGGCGTGGAGGATTCAAGTACGCTGTATCAGACATCAAGCTGCAGAAGTTTTTTCATGAAATAGGCTTCAACGGATTTTTCAGGATGACAGTCAATATGATAATTAGAACGCTTGTAAGATTAACGCCGAATTTATTAAGGGAAAAGATCTATATTTCAAGATTGAGGAAGTAAGAAAATTTAGATTAAGGGGTTAGATGATATGGATTATGCACCGGTAGCAGTATTTGTATATGACAGGATAGAGCATTTCGGTAAATGTATCGAGGCTATAAAGGCCAACGAGGGAGCTGAGGAGACAATACTTTATGTTGTATCTGATGCCCCAAGTTGTGTTGAACATGAGGATAGAATTAACAAAGTGAGGGAATACTCAAGAAAGATTACAGGTTTCAAGGAAGTAAGATTTATCTTCAGGGAGGAAAACTATGGTGCTTTCTTATCACTTCAAAAAGGCAAGGATTATGTTGTAAAGAAGCATGGAAGATTGATTTACATGGAAGATGATATAATTGTTTCAGACAGGTTTCTTGAATATATGAATATGGGTCTTGAAGCATATGCAGATAGGAAAGATATATTTTCCATTTGTGGATGTTGCAGGGATTTCATTACAACACCTTATGA
>CAZFYP010000015.1:23271-28354 GCA_964523535.1 uncultured Clostridia bacterium | reverse complement strand
GCATATAGACTTGCATTAGTATTTATTTATGTTTATACTTTAATATATTGGAATCATTGAAAACTGTTTGAATATGACAGTATTATATAATTATCATTGTTAGAGGAGGCTGGCATGAAAAGAAATGAAGCATTGGAATTGTTGAAAGAACACGTAAAGTCAGATCAGTTATTGAGGCATTCCTTTGCAGTTGAGGCTGCGATGGTTGCTTATTCCAAAAAATTTGGAGAAGATGAAGAAAAATGGGGTAACCTTGGACTCCTTCATGATATAGACTTTGAAAAGTATCCTGATGAACATCCCCACCATGCACCTGAACTTCTTAAAGGTTCTGGATTTGATGATGAATTTGTGGATTCTATACTTTCTCATGGAGAGAATATGGAAGTTCCAAGAGATCTCATGGAGAGAAAATGTCTTCATGCTGTAGATGAGATGGCAAGCTTTATCATTGCAGTAGCCCTCATGAGACCTACAAAATTCGAAGGACTAAAGGCAAAATCAGTCAAGAAGAAGATGAAGGACAAGAGATTTGCAGCTGCTGTGGACAGGGAAGAACTCATAGCTTCTATGGAAGACATGGGAATGGACTTTGCTGAACATGTAGATATCATTGTTAACGGACTTATTGAAGAGGAAGCCTTGATAGGTCAGGATGGCTACAGTCTGCTTGGATAGGTAAATGATTAAAAATCAATAATGATAATGAAATTCTGTCTTAGGGCAGAATTTTTTGTTAATTGCCTGAGATGTTTCGACTGACCTATTACTCGGAGGTTTTGCTAGCCTTAAGGTTTTAGTTTATGTGTTTAAAGAGATGAATCAAGCAATAAAATGACTAGTATGCTATAATTGAATATATTTAAAACTGTAGGAGATGTATTGATGAATAATAATGAGATATTGATTGAATTGAGGGAAAACCTTCATATGGAAATAAAGGAAATGGTGGAGATATTTAACCTTGGAGATTTTGAGATAACTGAAGAGGCGTTACTTAAGATGTTTAAGGTTGCAGACTACGACAGTAACGAAGAAGCCACTGCCGCCGCTGCCATGGGAGAATACTTGAAGTGTGATGATCTTGCTCTTGAGTCGTTTTTAAACGGCTTCATAATATTCAAGAGAGGAAAGCAGGAGCCTAAAGAAGGACGACCTGAAAAGCCGCCTCTAGCCATAAAAAGTCGTAAAAATGTTAATAATGTAATCCTCAAGAAACTGAAGATAGCCTTCTCACTGACAAATGATGATATGGTTGATTTGTTTAAGGAAGTGGGCATTTATGTATCCAAAGGTGACCTTACAACATTCTTTAGAAAAGAAGGACACAAGCATTATAAAAGATGCAGCGATGAATATTTAAAAGGATTTTTGAAAGGATTAAAATAAAAAATGCCCATTGAATCTTAATGTTCAATGGGCATAGTTGTTTTTGTAGTTTTAATTATCAGATGAGTACTAAAACTCTATTGAAGGATTGCTGCTGTCTACAAGAAAGGATTGGAATGTGCCGGAAAATCTTTCTGACACAAGTTCTTCAACTTCCTTCATGGCATTCTTAAACTGATCTTCGTGTTCTCCCTTGAAGCCAACCAGCTGGAATATCAATTCAGAACTGTCAAGGTTTACCTTTCCTAGTTCACTTTGTCTCCACAGCCACTGTCTGGTTTGGATTTCATTTCCGCTTGTGAATACAAGCTCTCCTGCTTTTACATCTTCGAATTCTTCCTTACCGAATGGAAGGAACTTGTCTCCTTCTACAGTAAGTCTTACTTCAAGATCGTACTTGATATCTCTTAGATCGTGACCGCCAAGGGATATGATGTTCTTGAGAGCTACTGCATTGCATAAGTCGACCAGGGCATTAATCCTTGGAAGAGATCCTCCTTTTACAACCCTTTTGCACATAGCCTCTACGGAGTTCATGAACTTGTTGGGATTTATTGAAACGTTTTTTAGTGCATCCCTGTAAACAGCCATTGAAGGATGAGTTTTCAGGTTTTCTGTGTTTATAACTTCCTTTAGTCCATCCTCTGAGTTTTTCAGTTTTTGGGAATCGTCATCAGTGGTTGCGGAATTTTTTAAATCTTTTCCGATGATAATACCAAAGCATACATCAGGATTTTTTTCAAAAACATAATTATCAACTGTATATTTCATGTGCATCTCCTAGTTAAAGTTTTATTTTTTCGTGTACGGAAATATCTATATTTAAAATATAATACACCTTACAGGGGGTGTAAGGTCAATTGGGAAATTAAAATTGATCATGTGTTTATTAGAATATATTCTCATTGAGACTATCAATGTTTTCCTTCATTACACTTCCCATGGAAACAACCATCTTTATTCCTTCGTCAACGGGTATGTCGAGAAGGATTACTTCCGATTTTTCCATTATTACAAGAAATCCGTTTGTTGGATTTGGTGTAGTTGGAATGAATACACTGAGTTTTTCTTGACCGTCGATAGTAAAGGATGAGTTTGTAACAAAACCTATGCTTTTGATTCCTTTTGAAGGAAATTCAACCATTGCCACTTTCTGAAAGCTTTTTGACTTGTTGTTTGAAAGTGTGGATACAACATCCTTGATGGGGTTGTATATAATGTTTATGAGTGGAATCCTGCTCAAGAGGCTTTCTCCCCACTTAGCAATTTTTTTGCCGAAGAGATTTGAAGTAAGCATACCTATGAGTATTACAAAGGCTACAAATACCACCAGTCCAAGTCCCGGGATTTTTCTTCCCAATATCCATATCATTGGTTTTTCAAGTACACCGTCAAAAATGTTGAACACCCATATAAGTACAAGTACAGTTATTCCTACTGGAAGTATGGTGGCTACTCCAGACAGGAACCATTTTCTTAAATTTTTCATTAAAGTTATCTCCTTGATTATTGTTATATAATTGATTTTACCACATATTTATAAAATAATCATTCATCCTTGATAATGTATTCTACATATTGTATTGTTATATAGTAATCAAATACTTTCATAAGCAGTGAGAGTAAACAATATGAAGTTTCAATTAAAAAAATTGAGAGGTGAAGACAATGCCTAATTTAGGTGCCTTTTTATCATATGTAATGATAACGACTTTTACACCTGGTCCCAACAACATAATGTCCATGACAAATGCGGTAAAGTATGGCTACAGAAAAAGCATATCTTTTACACTTGGGGTGTTTTCAGGATTCATCATAATAATGATCTTGTGTGCAGCCTTCAGCGCAACCTTGTTCAATCTAATGCCCAGTATAAAACCATATATGACCTATGTTGGTGCAGCTTATATTCTATGGCTTTCATGGAAGATATTCAGAAGCAAGCCTAATGGTGAGGGTGATGAAAAGAAAGGTGAAAATACATTTCTGGCAGGATTCATGCTGCAATTTGTCAATCCCAAGGTTATTCTCTACGGCATAACTACCTTGTCTACCTTCATTCTACCTCATTACAATTCATTTCCTCTTATAGGGATTTCTGCAGTTATACTTGCATTTGTTGCATTCATTTCAGTGAACTGCTGGGCGCTCTTTGGTTCCGGCTTCAATTTCATATTCGACAGACACTACAAGCTGGTCAATACTGCCTTGTTTTTATTGCTGGTGTATTGTGCAGTATCACTGTTTCATTAAAACAAGAAAAGATTACGAGCCTATTAAGGACCATATACGGGTGAGCTGGGAACATGTTAGTATAGGAGTAATAATTGAACTTGGAGGGTTTACGAGATAATGTTTAATAAAGAAGTAGTAATAAAATGTGCAAAAGAATATGATAGCTTTTATCTTTATGACGAGAGCAAGATTATAGAGTATACAAATCAATTGAAAGAAAAGTTCAACAATGTGGAGTTTCTATATTCCAACAAGTCGAATCCCTATCCCATGATATTGAAGACAGTGTTTTTACAGGGTTTTGGTTCGGACTCTGCTAGTCTGGCAGAAGTTATTTCCAGTAGCAATCATGGATTGACTAAAGAAAAAATATATTATTCAGCACCTGGTAAAAGCATGGAGGATATTCATGGGGCCATGGATATTTCAGTTATTGTTGCAGACAGTTTGGATGAAATTTTGAGAATTCAGGAAGTAGCAAAAGAAAAAGGCGTCACAGCAAAAATTGGAATAAGGATTAACCCTAATTTCGGTTTTTACTCAGATAAGGGTATAGCCTCCAAGTTTGGCATCGATGAAGAAATCATCTTTGAAAATGGAAAGGTGCTCAAGAAACTTGAAAATGTTGAGATCACAGGTATACATGTTCATGTACGCAGTCAGGAGCTGCAGGCGGAAGTTATCTGGAAATACTATGAAAGAATATTGAATCTTGCAAAGAAAGTACAAAAAGAACTTGATATTAACCTGGAATTCATTAATCTTGGATCTGGAATAGGTATCAACTATTCTGTAGATGACAATCCACTGGATACGACTGCTCTTGGTAGTGCAGCAGAAAAACTCATTGTCGACTTGAAAAGAAATATGCCCCAAGTGACAGTATTTATAGAAACAGGGCGCTTTGCAGTGACAAAGAGCGGAGTATATGCTACTAAGGTAGTTGACATAAAGCAGTCTTACGGCAAGACCTTCGTTATTTTAAAGAATACCCTCAATGGATTCATTAGACCATCTCTTGCACAGTTGATCTCCAGCTATTCATCTGATGAAAGCCCTGCAGGAAGCGAGCCATTGTTTACCAGTGTAAATGCTTTTGATTTTATTGCTCTTACTGATGAGTCCCAAGAGGAAGTAGTTAGCCTAGTTGGCAATCTGTGTACGGGGACTGATGTTGTCGCAAAGGATATTCTTATGCCTAAACTTAAATGCGGAGATGTAGTGGTGATGACCAATGCAGGAAGCTATGCAGCTGTACTTTCACCTATGCAGTTTTCTTCCCAAGTTCCACCGGCACAACTGTTTTTGAGTGTGAATGGGGAAATTGTAGAATAGAACATATAGACATAATTTAATTAGGAGCCCTAATGACTTTTAATTGTAGATAACGATTATTAGTGATACAATTATTATTAGCGATACAATTATTATTAGTATATATTTAATGGCAATGGAGGAA
>CAZFYP010000015.1:0-23171 GCA_964523535.1 uncultured Clostridia bacterium | reverse complement strand
AGTCAAATTAAGAGCTCCCATTATAATGTATCTAATAAAAGGAGAAGATACATTAATTTTGGTTGATACGGGAGGAAGTGATGAAAAATGGGCAAAAAAATATCATCATCCCATAAATCAATCAGAAGAAATGAAACCAGTAAATGCACTTAAGAAGTTTGATGTGAAACCAGAAGACATAAATATAATTATTAATACACATTTACACTGGGATCATTGCTTTAATAATGACATATTTAAAAATGCAAAAATATATGTTCAAAGAGATGAAATACGTTTTGCGATCAGTCCTATACCTACCCAATATTCATATTATGAATCTTATCAAATTGGTATGACACCTAAATGGATTGAAAGTATGAATAGATTTGTAACGGTGGATGGAGATTATAATATAAAAGAAGGTATAGATTTAATCACATTACCTGGACATACACCAGGCTTTCAAGGTGTATTGGTTAATACAACAAAAGGAAAATATTTAATAGCTGGTGACTGTGTAGGACTAATGGAAAACTGGGAAATTGGAACAATGGGTGAACCTACCCCATCAGGAATTCATGTTTCTTTAGAAGATTATTATGAATCTTTTAAAAAAATGAAAAGATTGTGTGACTATGTTTTGCCAGGACACGATGAAAAAGTATTTGAACACGAAGTTTATCCATTTGAGTAGTTTTTAAAATATATACTATTACAACAACAACTAGTTTTCCGATTTGATATGAATCTTCCATGGAAAAATGAAATATTTCTGTGGAAGATTTTTTATTCTTGAGACTAACTGCGACCGCTACTTCACATGTGTAGATAAAATAATATATTAATTAGAAAATACCCTAATTCTTATGACTGAGCAAAAATTCGTATTGGGTTCCTTCTCGTAGTTTTTTAGTATCAAGACCCAGTGCTTCAAGTACTGCAAAAGCAAATGGAAATGTGGCTGCTGGACCGTTTCCTGTAATGATATTTCCATCGGTTTGTACTAGGGATCTTTCATAGTTTGCTGATTTCAGTTCATTACTTACGGTAGGGTATGATGTAACTTTTTTGCCTTTTATTATTCCTGCTTTTTCCAAAACTATTGGTGCGGCGCAAATAGCTGCAACTACTTTGTTTCTTTCGTAATAGTCTTTGACTATGTCGATTATTCTGTTGTCATCCCTCAGATCAGATGCCCCAGGACCTCCGGGCAGGACTATGGCATCATAGTCATCATCCATTTCTTCAAATCTTAAATCAGCTTTGATTTTTACTTGATGACTTCCTATGACAAAATTATCATCACACCCGATGATATGGCATACCACATCCATCCTGCGTGCCATGTCAACAATTCCCAGCATTTCAAGTTCTTCAAAACCGTCCTTGACTAAAACTGCTATTTTCATTTAAACCATCTCCTACTAATTTATTATTTTTAACAAGCTTTCAAAATTATTAATATTAGCATACGTGTGAATAGTATAAGATTTAGCTTCTATAACGTTAAGTCTATCTCTAAAGAATTTATAACTTACATATTTTAGAGAAAAACTCATTATATTTCTCTATCATGTTAGACCAGTCATATTTTTCACTTATATGACTATAATTATTCAAATGTTTGTTGGTCATGAACTCATTGCATGCTTTTTCAAGCTTGCGGCAGAGGTCATCAAAATCATCGTAGAAAATCCCAGGATTTTCTGCAGGATTGTATATTTCAGGGTAGGCCAGGTCCTTTGGTAAAAGGGGAAAGGCTCCGCAGTGAATCGCCTCCATGACGCTGATACCGAAGAAATCGTGTATGGATGTGACAGGTAGTATATCAGTCATGTTGAGGAAAGAAACATATTCCTTGTAAGAAGGATAACCAAAGTGTATGATTTCATCTTTTAGCCTTTCTTTTGCCGCATAAAAAATATCGGGTGAGTTCTTATATGACTGACCTGCAATTATCAGTTTAAAGGGAATTCCCTTGTCTTTGATGCTATAGAGACTCTTGAAAAAGGTGTCAGGGTCTTTGTCGAATTCCCATCTGTGGTTCCAAAGTATGACCGGGATATCATTGACGAAGGGTCTGTCCTTAAGAAGTGGTTTGAGTTCCAGTCCCAAAGGCATAACCATGGATTTTTCTCTTATACTTGTCAGTTTGTGGTCATGTCTGTTGTCGGGCATTTTCTTTAGAATGGAGCCAATGCCGTCATAGAAGCTTTCCATATTATGACTTGAATTAAAAAGTACATAGTCACTGACACAGGTGGTGTTGTAGTTTATCATTCCATAATGGAGATTTCTTTTCAATCTATGGTCATCACCCTCTTCATGATAGGGATAGGCTATCTGGTTTTCGTGAAAATAAGTTACTACAGGGGTGTTTTTAAGTCGCTTTCTTGTTAGACTTGTGAAGACGGCCAGGTCCATCATGGCAGATACCATGAGGATATCAGTTTCAAATTCTGAATTGTTGAACATATCTGCCAATACCTGAGCTGAGCCGTAAAGCCTCCATTTCCAGTTTCTGCCTTCAAGTGTCAGAAGATTGAACTTGTGACTGCTGTGATTGATCAGTTGATCTGTAAATCTTTTATGGGAACCTGAATAAAAAGGTTCTATAAAGGTAATATTCATAAATGCTCCTGTCTTGGTGTTTGATTAATACAAGTATACAATGAAGATGGGAGATGTTCAATATAAGACCTTGTGAATATAGGCTTTGGCAAGTGATTATTTTGTGTTTGCGGAGATAGACAAAATAGTATAGACTGGAATCAAAGACATTAAGGAGTAGGGAAATGGTTAAAATACACGAGATTCTAGCTTTGAAAAATTTCGGTTCATTCAGGTTGATAGCAGGTGCCAATGGTCTTGATAGAATGATATCTATCGGAGGCTTCATAGATCATGAGAGCGTAGAAGAGTTGAAGGAAAGCAATCTGAAGAATCAGATGATATTCAGCAATCTGCCAATGATAAAAGGTCATCCCGAGGAAATAGTTAATTATGTTGAAGCTTTGATACTTGGACAGACAGAATGCTTTGCATTAAAAACCAATCTTTTCAAGGAGTTTCCTGAAGAAGCCATTGAATTGGCAAACAAGCATGACTATCCTTTATTTCTCTTTGATGAAATTTTTATGGATCAGTTGATACGTGATGTTGACCAGGTTGTAAATTTAGGCAGGCTGCTTGCAAAAAAAATTGAGATAATTGAGAAAATCCAGAGTGGTAAACTATCATCCTATGAGATTAAGAATTGTGCATATGAGATGAACAGATATTTCAAGGAAAGAATAATGGTTTGTTTAATGAAGAGGTCTGAAACAAATACTGCCATGTTTGACATAAAAACTGCAAGGACCATATTGGGCAAGAATGCTTCAATAATTCCAATTGACGATACATATATGGTTATATATTCAAGTCATGATGAAGATATTGAAGAAAATACCGTTATACAAAAATTAGGACTTAAACCGGAAAATTACCATATAGGAGTCAGCACTATAGCCAATGATCTGGGGCTGTTGGGACAGCTCATAAATGAAAGCAGGACAGCATTGAAATATGCCTTTTATAAGGATGAATCTGTAATAAGCTACAAGAGTATTGGCATCTATCAAATATTGATACCCTTGTTGGACCAGCCTGTTTATGGCAAATTTTATCATGACATGATAGAAAAAATCCATGAATACGACAAGCTTCATCAGAGTGATTTGTTCACTTCGGCAGTGGCATATATAAATTCTGACGGAGACATCAAAAAGACTGCAGAGCTTTTATATCAGCATGTTAA
This sequence comes from uncultured Clostridia bacterium, assembly GCA_964523535.1. Classification (GTDB taxonomy): domain Bacteria; phylum Bacillota; class Clostridia; order Tissierellales; family Dethiosulfatibacteraceae; genus Dethiosulfatibacter. Next base: position 19,390 of record CAZFYP010000015.1, on the reverse strand, counting down.
TACTGTCAGGTACCGAATCCGTAAATTAAAAAGCATACTTGAATTGGAGAATTATCCGGGCATGCAATATGAGACCCTTGCCTTGGCAATCCATTTGTATGAACTTGATAAAAACAGGTATAAATTAAATTTATTGTAGTATTGTTTAAGTTCAGACGAGAACAGACTCTATTTATACAGGGTCTGTTTTATAGTATTCATTATTGCTAGAAGAGCTATAAAACCTAAATTTTTTGGGAGTATAACTTGTTTGTTTTTTGAATTTCTCGATAAAGTAACTCACACTCCCAAAGCCAACATCCATTGCAATTTCTGTAATATTTAACTCAGTATTTTTTAAGAGAAGGATGCTCTGGTTGATACGGTGGGTAATGAGATATTCAAATGGAGTCAATTGAATCATTCGCTTGAATATTCTACAGCATTCGGCACGACTGATATTACCAATATTTGCAATATCATCCAAAGAAATCTTTTCTTTATAATTCTGGTGAATAAAAGTCAGCATTTCTTTTATTCTTTGATCTTCAACGAAGGGTTCTGTATTGATTTCATTAATGTAATCGGGAGTATTGGTAATCATTAAATGCCAGATATGATGGGTTTTATAGTACATTTCAAATTCATAACCGAAATCTTCATTGTAGTATATTTTATATAAGTTCTTCAAAATATTTAGTATCGCCTTTTGCCAGGGGATAGATTCATTGAGTTCAAGTGAAGAAATAGATTTTGATTTTAGAAAGGGTTGTATATATTTTTTTTGAAGGATACTTTCTGATGAAGCAAAAAAATCAGGTGAAATATTGAAGCAGAGATAAGAGCAGTCTCCTGAATCATATGAAGTGGCAGAATGAAGACATTCGGAATTAATAAAGACACCTTGATTCTCTTTAATATAATACTTTGTCTGATTTATGGTAAAACAGATACTTCCTTTAGTGACCAAAGAAAACTGCATATGATTGTGCCAGTGTAAAGGAGTATAGCCAAGGATATTTTTGTTAAGTGGAGTTTCATAGATGGCGGTTAGAAAGTCTTACGATCCGTGAGCAGTGATTTCTTCAAAGGCATTTGATAATGGAATGTGATATTTCTGCATTAAATTACCTCCTGTAAATCAATATTATGATATAAATCGACGATATTCAAGTGGATTATACCTTTTTTAGACAATATAATCATAACATATATATGTAATTATTTGAAGTTGAATAGTTAAAGAAAGCTCCTTGCAAGTTGATTTTGTTGGTAAACTAATCAACTTGCAAGGAGCTTTCTTTTATTGTTGCTTTATAATCCTTTTTCTTCATATTTAAACATTCTAATCAATATTACGATATAAATGGAGGATATCTTGATAGATAGTAGGTGTAAAACGCAATATAATTACAATATAGTCATATAAGAAATTGAATTCAAATTGTTCAATAATATATTGAAGGGATTATTGAGAGTTGTAAATAATGAAAAGAAAAAGATAATAATTTGTATTTAGTGAAATGACTATGAGGCATATTCTCTATATAATATTGATATAGAACATAAGCATAGTATGGAGGAGAAGAAATGGAGAAAAAAATAACATGCGATGAATTAATTGAGTTAAAGGAATTTCCACGCAAGAAGCTGGCCTTATTGCCTACACCAATGCAGCCCCTTGAAAATTTCGCCAAGCAATTTGATGGAATTGATTTATGGATGAAAAGGGATGACTTGACAGGACTTGAAGGTGGAGGAAACAAAACCAGAAAACTTGAATTTTTGGTTGGGGATGCCATTGAAAAAGGTGCAGATACATTGGTGACCATAGGAGCAATCCAATCCAATCATACACGTCAGACTGCAGCAGCTGCTGCAAAAGCAGGACTAAAATGTGCCCTAATGCACTTTGGATGGACCAAGGACGCTGGACCAAACTACAGAAAAGTAGGTAATATTCTACTAAGTAGTATTATGGGAGCGGACTTGCATGTAGACGACACACCAAGACCAATAGATGATCAGGGTCCATTGGAGGAATTCTGTGATTATCTTGCTGAAAAAGGAAGCAAGCCATACCTGATCCCCGGTGGTGCATCGGAGCATAGACTGGGATGTCTGGGATATATGGTCTGTGCAGCGGAAATTGTGAAACAATGCAGAGAGATGAACATAGAGTTTGACTACCTGGTTCACTGCACGGGAAGCAGTAGCACGCAGGCTGGTCTTGTTGCAGGATTTGCTGCCTTGGGTGAAAAAATCAGGGTCCTTGGTTTAGCGGATGATGATGAAACTATCATAAAAAGAGGCAGAGTTATGGACTTGGCAAATGATGCTCTGGAGATGATTGGAGTAGATGCAAGAGTGACTGAGGATGATGTTGAAATATTCGCTGGTGATGATAATGTATATGGAGTATCCGATGTCAAAACATTTGAGGGTATAAAACTACTGGCTCAATCAGAAGGAATTATAGCAGATCCCGTATATGAAGGCAAGGCTATCAGAGGATTGAGAGAATTGTCAGAAAAAGGTCGATTTGAAAAAGGAAGCAGGGTACTGTTGATGCACCTTGGTGGAAGTCCTGCAGTGCATGCTTATGCAAATCAGTTTGATGAAGTGAAGCTGTCTACAGACTTCATCGAGAGACTAAATAAAGTGGAGATGAAAAGTAATGTTTGAAATAAAGGTATTATGTAAAGAAGAAACAGAAAAAGTACTGGAAATGACAGATGTGATACCAGTAGTCGAAGCGGCTTATTCCCAAAAGGCTGATAAAAACGCTACCATATTTGACTGGGTATTCCATGAGTTCAATCCTGGAATTGCTGATATGGATATAAAGTCAGGCTGGTTAAAGGAAAATGGCTTGTACGGCATGAAACTTGTATCATTCTTTTCTGAAAACAAGAAAAAGGATTTACCGGTTATAGTAGGAGTCATAATGGTCTTTGATGATAAGACGGGTATACCCATTGGTTTGCTTGATGGGGAGCACATTACAGGTATGAGGACAGGTGCTGCCGGTGCAATCGGTGCTAAGTATCTTGCCAAGGATAATTCTGAAACACTGCTAATGGTAGGTACGGGACATATTGCCAAATTTGAGATTGGAGCAACACTATTGGCTGTACCAAGTATTAACAAGGTTATAATCCATGACCCAATAAATAATGAGTCGGCTGTGACCCTGGCATCAAAGTTGAAGAATATCATCAAGGATGAATTTAATGTAGATAGAGACATTGAAATAGTAGCTGGTGAAGAATTAGAAGAAGCTGTTGGAATTAGTGATATTGTCATTACGGCAACGCCATCAAGACAAGCAATGATTAAAAGGGACTGGGTAAAAGCTGGTACGCATTTCAGCTGTATCGGTGCCGATATGCCTGGCAAGGTAGAAATTGATCCCAACATATTAGGAGAATCAAGAGTATTCGTAGATGATTTGAATCAATGCAGCAATATTGGTGAAATTGAAACTGCAATAAAAGAAGGTATTCTTAAAGCTGAAGAGGTTGCAGGGGAGATTGGAGACGTTATTAATGGTAAAGTATCAGGCAGAGAAGATGATGGTCAAATCACGGTGTTTGATGCTACTGGAACAGCCTTGCTGGATATTATTACTGCCCAGCTGGCATTCAAAAAAGCCAATGAGAAAAACATTGGAGTAAATGTAAATCTATAAAAACGTTTCTAAACAAACACATCAGGATTGTATTTATAAAATTTGGAGGAATTTATAATGAAAAAAAGAAGAGAAGCCACACTGGCAATAGCAATGATTCCCATTATGTCCTTAATAGTAATACTGTTAATAAGTGTTCAGGTGTTAAAAATTGATGTCCATATTCCTATACTACTTTCGGCTATGATTGCAGCAGCAGTTAGCATATTTATCCTTGGAATGTCATGGGAAGAAGTACAGGAGGGAATGGTTGAAACAATAAAGACAGCAATGGGACCAATAATTATATTAATGGTCATAGGTCTTGTAGTCGGGGCATGGACGCAAGCAGGGGTAGTACCTGTAATGATTTACTATGGAATGAAAGTTTTATCACCCAACATTTTCCTGGTGGCAACATTGTTGATATGTTCAATAATTTCAATAAGTACAGGTTCATCATGGGGAACTATAGCAACCATAGGTATAGCACTCATGGGAATCGGCCTTGGACTTGGAATACCAAGAGAAATAATAGCAGGTGCTATAATATCAGGATCATATTTTGGAGATAAAATGTCACCCTTGTCGGATACAACCAACCTTGCTCCGGCCGTTGCAGGTGCAAAGCTTTTTGATCATATAAAGCACATGGTCTATACAACAGTACCATCATATATTGTTACAATCATTGTATTTGCAGTAATAGGAGCCAGATATTCAGGGTCAAATGTTGATCTGGGACAGATTGATGAAATATCCAAAGCCTTGGAGGCAACCTTCAACTTGAATCCGGCATTAATGTTGGTTGTACTGGTAACCTTGGGAGCAATTGTATTGAAAATTCCAGCAATACCAGCCTTGTTTGGAGGAGCTATTATAGGAGCAATAGTATCCGTTGTAGCACAGGGAACATCAGTAACAGACGCTGCATTGGCACTTCACTATGGAAATGAATACAGTACAGGTGTTGTCATTGTAGATGACCTGCTTAATGGTGGAGGTATGGATCACATGATGTGGACAGTATCAATGATGATTTGTGCAATGATGTATGGTGGAGTAATGGAAAAATCTGGAATGCTTGAAGCAATTGTTAGGTCTATATTGAAACGTGCCAAGTCTACAGGATCTTTGGTTGCATCTACAGTAGCAACATCTTTCTTGATGAATGTATTCGGAGGGGAACAGTATTTAGCCATAATACTTCCAGGAAGAATGTTCAAGGATGCCTATGAAGAAAGAGGCTTGGCACCTAGAAACCTGTCAAGAATATTGGAGGATGCCGGTACAATCACTTCTCCTCTGATACCATGGAATAATTGTGGAGTATATATGATTGCAACACTTGGTGTGGCTCCCTGGTTATATGTTCCATATTGTGTACTTAACTGGTTAAACCCGTTAATTTCAATGTTCTACGGATATACAGGCATATCGATTATGAAACTTGAAGATGATCCATCGGCTCCACAAAATCAAAAGGAACTTCATGTAAGTGATGGAGTAGCAGAATAAAGTAAGAGCTAAATTGCAAAACTAATATAAACAATCCTGATTATTTATAGAGAGAACTCCTATTGTATCATGTTTTAGAATCAATAAAACTGACACAAGAGGGGTTTTCCTGGATTAATATATTGATAAATAACATAAGGCAATCAAATTTACACAAGGAGATGTATCATGAACGATAGAATTAATACAGCAAAAAAAGAATATCTTTATGCAAAGCCGGCAATCTGTTATGAAAGAGCAAAACTTTGGACTGAATCCTTTAAGGAAACTGAAGGCGAGGATAGGGCTGTTAGAAGTGCCAAGGCTTTTAAAATGGCATGTGAAAATCTTTCTGTAAATGTATATGAAGGTGAATTGATAGTCGGTGTGGCTGGTGAATTTAAAAAGTCTGGAATACTGACTCCTGAGTTTTCATGGCAATGGGTGGATTCGGAGATGGATACATTCCAAGACCGTCCCCAGGATCCATACTATATAACAGACCAACAGAAGGATTATATCAGAAAAAATATATTTCCATACTGGAAGGGGAAGTCACTGGAAGAACATTTCCTAAAAAGAGTACCTGAAGATACTGCACATCTAATAATTGACACAGGTATTATCGAAAATGACTACAAGTGGAGAAGTTCTGTAGGAGAGGTTACTCCTGATTATCAGGATATATTGTTAAAAAAAGGATATAAGGGAATTATAGAAGAAGCAAGGGTAAAACTGAATGCATTGGAAATGTCATCTAGAGAGAATATCGACAAAATGAACTTCTATAAGTCAATAATACTTACAGGGGAAGGAATAATAAGTCTGGCTAAACGCTATTCAAAAAAATTGATGGAATTAAGCAGGTCGGAAACTGATGAGAAAAGGAAGAAGGAATTGATTGACATGTCGGTAATTTGCGACAAGGTTCCGGAAAATCCACCTGAAACATTTTTCGAGGCAATGCAGTTTATTTGGTTCGTACAACTTGGTGGAATCATTTCAGAAAATCCCCTGTCTTTGAATCTTGGAAGATTTGATCAATACATGTATCCCTACTATAAGAAAGATCTGGAAGAGGGAATTATTGACAAAGCTAGGGCTGAAGAGCTCATTGATTGTCTGTGGATAAAGCTTTCAGAATGGGTATGGACAATTTCAGCAAATACTGCCGACTTCTATGCTGGATACAATCAGTTCCAGAATCTTACTGTAGGTGGAAGAAAAAGGGATGGAACAGATGGTACTAATGACTTATGTGTATGGAAGCTACAAAGAGAGTAAAAACTCATCAACCTGGACTTTCTGTAAAGATACATCCCAATTGTCCTGATGAATTTATCATGGCTGTAGCAGACCTGGTAAGTGAAGGAATGGGATATCCGGCCATTCATAATGATATTGCCGGCTATGAAATGTTGATACAAGCAGGATATGCACCTGAAGATGCAAGAGATTGGAGTAGCCTTGGTTGTGTTGTCCCTAATTTCAGGAAAACAGCTCAGTGGACATCTGCAGCAGATATTAATTTACCATCTGCTTTGGAATATGCCCTCAATGATGGTAAAAGCAGATTGACTGGTCAAGTCATGGGCATTGAAGACAAGTCTTCATTTGATGATTTTGACCAGGTTAAGGCGGCCTACTTTAAACAGACAAAAAACTTGATAAAACATGCCGTAATAGGTACTGTTGTTGCCCAAAAGCTCCATATGGAAATGATTCCGAGACCCTTCCTATCAACCTGTGTAGACGGTTGCATGGAAAAGGGGTTAGATATTAGTAGAGGTGGATCAGTATATAATATTGGTCCGGGATTTTCAGCTATTGGATTATCAGTGGTTGCAAACTCGTTGGCTGTAATTAAAAAGCTGGTATTTGAAGACAAGATTGTTAGCCTTGAAGAATTGAATGATGCATTAAACAAGGACTGGAAAGGCTATGAAGACTTGAGACTGAAAGCTTTGGCTGTTCCTAAATATGGCAATGATGACGATTATGTGGATTCATTGGCCCTTGAAGTATCCGATGAATTTTATATAGAGACAAGAAAGCATAAGGATTATTTTGGATTGACATTTAATTATGGGTACGTCAAACTATATACCGGCCGGAAAAGTAGTTGGTGCAACACCATGTGGAAGGTATGCAAAACAGGTTTCGGCTGAGGGTATTTCTCCATATGTTGGTACCGAGTTGTCAGGTCCTCTGGCATCCATGAGATCAGTTGCGAAAATGAATCATAATGTACATGTTTGTGGAACTCTTTTAAATATTAGGTTATCACCTGAGGTTGTAAAGACGACCAGGGGCAAAAGAAATCTATGCTCCATGATAAGATCCTATTTCGAATTGGGAGCTTTTCATGTTCAGTTTAATGTATTGTCAAATGACATACTGAGAGAAGCACAGAAGAATCCGGAAGAATACAGAGACTTGGTGGTTAGGGTTGCAGGCTATAGCACTCAGTTTTGTAATTTGTCAAAAGAAGTTCAGGATGCCATTATTGCTAGAACAGAGCATGACTTCTGATGGATGGAAATCTAAGTAAGGGATTGGTATCAAATATACAAAAATTTTCCATTAATGATGGTGAAGGTATACGAAGTACAATATTTCTAAGCGGTTGTCCCCTTGAATGCAAATGGTGCGCAAATCCTGAAACAAAGAAACTGACGCAAAGAAGCATGTACTACAGAAATAAATGCAAACATTGCAATGCCTGTATAGAAGCTTGTGACCATGATGCCATAGACAAGGTAACTTATCATATTGATGAAAATAAATGTGTAAAATGCAATAGATGTGTCTCAAGCTGCCAGTATGGTGCTAGAAGCGTTAATGGTTATTATATGAGTGTGGATGAGGTAATAGATGAGGTAAAAGGAGACTTTATTTTTTTCTCGAAATCAGGCGGTGGAATAACTTTTTCCGGTGGTGAACCTACTTTGCAAATTGAATTTTTGGGTGAGATGGTAACTGCTTTTTATGAACGTGGCATTGATATGGCTATTGAAACATGTGGATACTTTTTATTTGAAAAAGTTGAATGGATACTTAAAAAAATGGATATGATCTTCGTGGATATCAAGCACTATGATAAAGATGAGCATAGAAAATTGACTGGTGTTGACAATGATATTATATTGTCAAATATATGCAAAATAGGTAAATTGAACAAGAATCTTGTAGTTAGAATTCCAGTTTTGAATGGTATCAATTCAGATGAAGAGAATATTGCAAAAACAGCTAGATTCGTAAAAGAAAATATTGATAATCCCAAAATAGAGCTTCTGCCTTATCATGAATATGGTAAAGATAAATATGAAGCACTGAATTTAAGCTATCCATACAGCAGGGAACAGATTCCAAGTCAAAATACAATGGAGAGGCTTATTGAAATCATAAAGAGTACAGGAGTAGAAGTTCTACAATATAAGTAGATTATTGAGGCATTCCCATTGGGGTGCCTTGTTTTTTTCTTTTGCATCCAATTCGAAATTTCTGATAAATGTGATATAATAGAGTACAATAAAAGTTTCTTCGCCATTCCTTTAGGATTGGCAATTCATTTTACAAAAAACTAGCTTAATCAAAAAAGAGGTTTCACAGGATTAATAGTCATGGTATTACTGTGCAAAAGTTTAAAAAATGATAGGAGGAAAAATTATGCATGAAAAAGGAAAATGTCCCGTAACTGGACACAGCAAGGCAACAACTGCTAGCAGCGGAACAGGAAACAAGGACTGGTGGCCAAATCAGTTAAATCTTAATATTCTTAGGCAGCATTCTTCAAAGGCAAATCCTATGGACAAGGATTTCAATTATGCAGAAGAGTTCAAGAAATTGGATCTTGAAGCATTGAAAAAGGATCTGTTTGATTTGATGACTGATTCACAGGACTGGTGGCCTGCAGATTATGGTCACTATGGCCCCCTATTCATACGGATGGCCTGGCATAGTGCTGGAACCTACCGTACAAGCGATGGTCGAGGTGGAGCAGGAACAGGAAATCAGAGATTTGCTCCCTTGAACAGCTGGCCGGATAATGTAAATCTGGACAAGGCAAGACGTTTGCTTTGGCCAATAAAGAAAAAATATGGCAAAAAGATATCCTGGGCAGATCTTATGATATTAGCAGGAAACTGTGCACTTGAATCAATGGGATTCAAAACTTATGGTTTCTGCGGCGGTCGTGAGGATATTTGGGAGCCTGAAGAGGATACATACTGGGGAGACGAAAATGAATGGCTTGCAGACAATCGTTATTCAGGGGACAGGAAGCTTGATAATCCATTGGCGGCAGTACAGATGGGACTCATTTATGTCAACCCTGAAGGACCAAACGGCCAACCCAGTGCCTTGGCATCGGGAAAGGATATTCGTGAAACTTTTGCCCGTATGGCTATGGATGATGAAGAGACTGTAGCACTAATTGCAGGGGGACATACCTTTGGTAAATGTCACGGAGCAGGAAGTGCCGATCATGTAGGTCCTGAGCCTGAAGGTGCAGGAATTGAAAATCAGGGACTTGGATGGAAGAGTACTTATAAAAAAGGTAAGGGCGGAGATACTATATCAAGCGGTATTGAAGGAGCTTGGAACCCTACACCAACCAAATGGGACAACAGCTACTTGGAAACCCTTTATAAATATGACTGGGACTTGGTAAAAAGTCCTGCAGGAGCATGGCAGTGGATACCAACTGATCCTTCGGCAGGAAATACTGTACCTGACGCAGAAGATCCGTCCAAGAGACATGCACCTATGATGACTACTGCAGACCTTGCATTAAGGATGGACCCAATATATGGACCTATTTCTAAGAGATTCATGGAGCATCCTGAAGAAATGGAGGAAGCTTTTGCAAAAGCATGGTTCAAGCTGACTCACAGAGATATGGGTCCTAGATCCCGTTATCTGGGTTCTGAAGTGCCTGATCAAGAATTGATTTGGCAGGATCCCCTACCGGCAGTTGATCATGATCTCATTGATGATAAGGATATAAAGGAACTCAAGAAGATGATACTTGCTTCCGGTCTTACCGTATCCCAGCTTGTTTCTACAGCCTGGGCGTCTGCTTCAACCTTCAGAGGTTCAGACAAGCGTGGAGGAGCCAATGGAGCCCGCATCCGCCTTGCACCAATGAAGGATTGGGATGTTAACCAGCCTGAGAAACTTCAAGCGATTCTTAAGACTCTTGAAGTGATAGAAAACGAATTCAACAATTCTCAGTCGGGAAACAAGAAGGTTTCAATGGCCGACTTGATAGTACTAGGAGGATGTGCCGGTATAGAAGAGGCGGCGAAGAATGCGGGAATAGAAGTGGAAGTACCATTTATCCCAGGACGTACAGATGCAAGCCAAGAACAGACTGCTGTGTATTCAATTGCAGTTCTGGAACCTGTAGCAGATGGATTCAGAAACTATACTAGGGCCAAATTTGCAGTACCTGCAGATGAATTGCTTATAGACAAAGCACAGCTTCTGACATTGACAGCACCTGAAATGACTGCCTTGATTGGTGGAATGCGTGTACTCAATGTAAATTATGGACAGTCGCAACTTGGTGTATTCACTAATAATCCGGAAAGCCTGACAAATGATTTCTTCGTAAATCTGCTGGATATGGCTACCGTATGGGAAGCTACCACTCAGGATGGAGATGTTTTTGATGGTCGTGACCGTAAAACGGGAGAGCTCAAGTGGACTGCAAGCCGTGTAGACCTTGTATTTGGATCAAACTCACAGCTTCGTGCTTTGGCTGAAGTTTATGCCAGTGACGATTCCAAGGATAAATTTGTAAATGATTTTATTGCAGCATGGAACAAGGTTATGAATGCAGATAGATTCGATCTTGGATAAAAAAATCGATATAAACAGGTATTGATTAGAAACATGAAAGCACTTGTATTCGGGAATGTGTAGCTAACCGAAACAAGTGCTTTTTTATTACTCTTTAAAATCCGATGAGACAGGAAGCCACTGATCTATATTGTAGATTATTTTTGGTATTAAGGAGAATACAATGTTAAAGGAAAATTTAATGAAACAGCCATCATCGAGTGCAACAAATCTAAACAAAGAAAATATGAGACATATGATTTCAATGAAAGATTTCACGACCAAGGAAATGGATGATATGATGGAACTCATGTCAATGCTGAAAGATGCCAGAAGAGACAATGCGATTCCACCCTTGTTTAAAGACAAATCTGTTGCCATGATATTTGAAGCGGGATCAACTAGAACCAGGGTTTCATTTGAAGTTGCTGCTACTCTTCTTGGCGGACATGGTTTGTTCTTGTCGCCAAGGGATATCCACTTGGGTAAAAAAGAATCCATCGATGATACCGCTCGCGTACTGTCAAGAATGTGTGATATAGTAATGGCAAGAACGAATGAACCTGAAACTATAGATGCCCTCTGCAGGATGTCAACAGTACCCGTTATAAACGGACTTGACACAAGATTCCATCCAACGCAAATGCTGGCGGACTTGTTCACTATAAAGGAACATATTACTGATGGAAGAAAACTGTCCGACCTTACCTTGGCATTTATGGGTGATGCAACAGATGTATGTCGTTCATTGCTTCTTACATGTACCAAATATGGAATGAATTTCAAGCAGCTGGGACCTGTAAAGTATCAGATGGAAAAAGAGTGGCTGGATATTGCAGACGAGTATTGCAAGGAATCAGGTGCTACATATGAAATCACTGACGATGTAGAAAAAATACGTGAATGCGATGTTGTTTACGGAGACAGTTTCTACTGGGTGACTCAAATGGATGAGAAAGAAGAAAGACTTGCTGCATTCATGCCTGATTATGTTATCACTGAAGAACTAATGGCAAAAGCAAAAGACGGTGCCATGCTGCTGCACTGCTTGCCGGCAAACGATAAGGAAGAAGTAACAAGAGAAGCCCTTGAAGGTGAATATTCTGTGGCTTTTGATGAAGCAGAGAACAGACTGACTGCACAGTTGGCAATCCTTGTATACTTTACGAATGAATTCATTGATGTTCCATCAGAAGAAGTCAAGAAAAAGCATGAAGATAAAATTTATGATTTCTTGAAAACCATCTAATTCGGAGGATAAAATGTCTAAGAGAATAGATAGCACACCAAAAAAAGACGGCTATAGAATGCCTGGAGAATTTGAAGACCACAAAGGCTGTTGGATGATTTGGCCGGAAAGAACAGATAATTGGAGAAACGGTGGAAAGCCTGCTCAAAAAGCATTTGTTGAAGTAGCGGAAGCAATAGCAAAATATGAGGAAGTAACAATGTGTGTTTCCGAGCGTCAGTTTATGGCTGCCAAGGAAATGCTCAGCGAAAATGTACGTTTGGTTGAAATGTCAAATGATGATGCATGGATGAGGGATGTAGGTCCAACCTTTGTAGTAAATGACAAGAGTGATGTTAGAGGAATCGATTGGAGATTTAATGCATGGGGCGGCCTGGTTGACGGTTTGTACTTCCCCTGGGACAGGGATGACAAGGTTGCTGTAAAGGTTTGTGAAATCGAGAATAAGGATTACTACAGCCTGGAAAGCTTTGTACTTGAAGGCGGTTCAATTCATTCCGACGGAGATGGAACGGCTATTGTGACTGAAGTCTGTCTTTTGCATGAAAGCCGTAATCCCGATATGGACAAGGAAGGGATTGAAAATACATTAAAAGATTATCTGGGAGTCGACAAGGTCTTGTGGCTTCCACATGGAATATATCTTGATGAAACAAATGAACATGTTGACAATATAGTTCACTATGTCGCACCTGGTGAACTGGTTCTGGCATGGACGGATGATGAAAAGGATCCCCAGTATCCATTGTCCAAGGCAGCCTTAGATTACCTGACCAATGAAAAGGATGCAAGGGGACGTGAATTGAAGATCCACAAGGTACATATTCCTGATGAAGTGCTTATTACCAAAGAGGAAAGCGAAGGTGTCGATTCAGTTGATGGAACACTTCCGAGAATTGAAGGAGACAGACAGGCGGCATCTTATGCCAACTTCTATATAGCCAACAAGGCTGTAATTCTACCTTTGTTTGGTGATGAGTTACACGACAAGGCGGCTATGGATACAATGGCGGAGATATTCCCTGACAGGGAAATAGTAGGAATTTACGCAAGAGAAATAATTCTTGGCGGCGGAAATATCCACTGCATTACTCAACAACAGCCTTCAGGGAAATAACTGTTGAGAAAGTGCATATTAAAGGAGAAAATTATGCAAGAGGAGAAATCTATGCAAGTAGATAATAATACAAAAGGGAAAAAAGTTGATTTATTCAAAATGGTGTCCTTTACCGTATGTGGTATAGTTGTGTTGGATACCTTTGTGGCACCGGCAGCAATGGGCGTTTCGTCCATTACCGTCTGGTTGTTGACAGCTATTTTGTTTTTTATACCTTCTCTATTGATCCCCTAGATGGGTTCCTGTATGCCATCAGAGAACTTTGTACAGTATTTGGCGATGGAATGGCTGCCGATATTATATTCAAGGTCATTATGGTCGGTGGACTCTTAACCTTGGTTTCCAACATGATTTCATGGACACTGGGTGGTGTCGAAGTTCTTGATGAAGCAGAGTTTACAAAAAAAACCAAGCTGCTGGGACATAGACATGCCAAGTACGATACACCTGATTATTCATATTTGTTGATGGGTACTATTTCTACTTTACTGATTCAGAGACACCAAGACCATACAAGGTTCCATTTGGCAATACAGGATTGGTTATTTCAGCCATACTAGGATTCGCATTTATACTTTTGACCATGGAATATATTGTCAACTGTAGTGACAGAAGTTAATATATTCCATGGTTGTCATTTTATATAAAATGCATGAAATGTTTTTTACGGATAGGTAGCTTGATTTTACAGGACTCGGCAAAAGAAATTCACAGGATTTTTATATTTCATCAAGCATTTTTTCTACATAAGTTGGCAGTGCGAAGCTTGCCTTGTGTATCTTTGTATTGTAATATCTTGTATCAAGATTGAATTTCAGCCATTCATCAAGGTCTGCAGATTCGGGGTCATACTTTTTTGATGCAAATCCAAAGAGCCAGTGTCCTGATGGATAGGTAGGCATATGGAATTGATAGACCTTGGAAACAGGGAAGGTCTTCTTGATTTTTTGATGCGATTTCTTCATTTCCCGGGCATCATTTTCATAAAAGGGGCTTTCATGCTGATTGACCAGTATGCCGTCCTCTGATAGGGCACTGTGGCAGTTTTCATAGAATGCCTTTGAAAACAGTCCCTCTCCTGGTCCGTAGGGGTCAGTGGAATCAACAATTATAAGGTCATATACTTTCTTAAGACCTGCAACGAAGGATACGCCGTCTTCGAAATATAGATTGACCCTTTTGTCATCAAGCTTTGAGGCTATTGTTGGAAGATACTTTTGGGAAAGTCTTACAACTTTCTCGTCAATTTCAACCATATCGATTCTTTCAATTGTCAAGTATCGTGTTAGTTCCCTTACGGTACCTCCATCGCCACCACCAATTACAAGCACTTTCTTGATTCCCGGATTTGTTGCCATGGCTACATGAACTATCATGTCATGGTATATGAATTCATCTTTTTCAGTGACCATTATATCTCCATCAAGGGCCAGGAAAACTCCGAATTCAAGCGAATTATAGAAATCTATAGTCTGGTATTGGCTTTTACCATGGTATAGTTGTTCTTCAACTGCTATTGAAAAATTGACATTGTCAGTGTGTTTGTCCTTGAACCAAAGTTTCATTTATGCCTCCTTGATACAATATATATAGTTCACTTCAGTATCTTCAAGGCCTGAAATGGAACCTTTTTCTGATTTTAACAATTCTATGTAGTCTATAATCTCTTTGGTTATTTTTTCTCCAGGTGCAAGTATGGGAATGCCTGGAGGATAAATCATTACGAATTCACCACTAATCATGTCAATTGATTCACTCAGCAGAAATTTATCTTTTGGGGAATAGAAAGCCTTCCTAGGTGAAATCAAAGCTTCGGTTGCATTGAATGACCTAAATGTCATTTTAAGGGGTTTTGAACCGTATCTACTGACTATGGCATTTAATGCTGAAACTAGCTGGTTTACACGTCTTTGTGTATCACCCACGCTGAATATTGCGAGAATATTGTGACTTTCGCCCATTTCCACTTGAATATTGTATTCGTCCCTAAGGATGTCGTATACGTGTATTCCCGTTAGACCTATACCTGTGACATTGACTCCAAGCTTTGTTTCATCAAATCCGAAGCATCCATTGTCATTGAAGTCGAACTTGGAATATGCAGTGAGTCCTTCAATTTTATTTATCCTATTTCTGGCATCTCGTACCAACTTCAAGACTTCTGTCAATTTATTCCTGCCTTCAGTCACTAGAAACTTTCTTGTAAGATCAAGACTTGTCATCAGCAAATATGACGAGCTTGTAGATTGAGTCAGATTGAGTACCGTTTTCACATAGTTCCTAGATATACTCTTGGTATTAAGCAGCAATGCAGAACTTTGTGTGAGGGAACCTCCAGTCTTGTGAATACTGACAGCGGAAATGTCCGCCCCAAGCTCACTAGCTGCCTTTGGAAGTTCCTCGTGGAAGGGGAAGTGTGCTCCATGGGCTTCATCCACCAGTACGAGGAGACCTTTATTGTGGGAATAGTCTATAATGGCTTTTAACTCAGATACAACCCCATAATATGTTGGATTTACTAGCAAAATGGCCTTGGCGTCTGGAGCTTCTGAAATTGCAGACTTGACATTGTCCAGTGAAACACCTGAGGACATGCCGAACTTTTCTTCGAAATATGGATACATGTAGTGAGGTGTAGCACCGCAAAGTATCAATGCGTTAATAGCTGATTTATGTACATTTCTTGGGAGAATGATTTTTTCACCTTCTGAAACAGCACTCATTATCATTGCCTGGACAGCCTGTGTTGTTCCGTTAACTATGAAAAAAGATTCATCAGCAGAATAGGCCTCTGCCATAAGGTCTTCAGCTTTCTTTATGACGGAAATAGGATTGCATAGAAAATCCAGAGGCTTCATTGAATTCACATCAGCCTCCAGTACGGATTTCGGGAACAGCTTCAAAAGCTCACTGTTTCCTGCACCTTGTTTATGTCCTGGAACATCAAAGGGTATCATCCTTTTTTCTATATGTTCCTTCAAGGCATCATATAGTGGTGTTATATTCTGATCAAGAGTAGTTTTTTCCATAATATATTTCTTCCATTTCAGTCTTTAGTTTTTTTCTGATTTCTTTTCTTTCTTCATCTGACAGATCGACTTTTTCCGTAGAAAAGAGGTAGTCGTCAAGGTCGACCTTGTCAAGAAGCATTTTAGTATGAAAGATGTTCTCCTTGTATATGTTGCTGTCTATGGCATTATATTTATCAAGAATGTCATCGTTAATATAATCCTGTATGGATTTGATCTTATGGTCGATAAAATGTTTGGCGCCATCAATGTCCCTGGTGAAACCGCGAACCCTGTAGTCCAGATTTATTATGTCGGAATCAAAGGACTTAATTAGGAAATTAAGGGCATTAAGGGGGGAAATCATACCGCATGTCGACACATCAATATCCACTCTAAATGTGGAAATACCATCATATGGATGGCTTTCGGGATAGGTGTGAACTGTGATATGGCTCTTGTCTAAATGACCAACTACTGAATCCCTGTAGCTTAATATTCCCTTATTGCATGATTCGTCGATTTCATTATCATCAAGAGGAGCTTCGGATATAAGTATGGTTACGCTGGCTCCCTGGGGATCATAATCCTGTTTAGCTATATTGAGAATACATGCTCCTATAGTTTCTGTTACTTCAGATAGTATGTCCGTTAGCCTCTTGGCATTATATTGCTCATCTATATATTCTATGTATTTTTTCTTGTCTTCTGCATTTCTGGTGTAGCTGATATCATAAATATTAAAACTGAGAGTTTTAGTCAGATTGTTAAAACCATATAATTTTAGTTTGTCAGGCACTATTTCATTTTCTCCTTTACGAAATTTGGAAGCATGAATGCTCCTGAGTGTATATCACTGTTGTAGTATCTGGTTTTCAGATTCAATGATTCCCACCATTCTCTGTCCTGGTCTTTTATAGGGTCATATTTTTTTGAAGCAAAACCAAAAAGCCAGTGTCCAGAAGGATAAGTGGGCATATGATACTGGTATACATGTACAATTGGAAACAACTCTTCAATTCTCAAATGAGCCCTTTTCATACCATGTACATGAAAATCGTAGTAGGGAGACTCGTGCTGGTTTATTAGTATACCGTCATCTGTAAGTATTCTAAAGCAGTTTGAATAGAATTCCCTGGTGAACAATCCTTCTCCAGGACCGATTGGGTCTGTTGAATCGACCAGTATGAGATCATAACTATTGTCAGGAGTATCTATGACATACTGGAAGCCGTCAGTGAACTCCAAGTTAATCCTTTTATCCTTGTCCAGATGGTCTGCAGTAAAAGGAAGATATTCCTGACACAGGCTCACTACCCTTTCATCAATTTCCACCATGTCTATTCTTTCAATACTATCGTATCTGGAGATTTCTCTTGATGTACCTCCGTCACCACCACCTATTATCAAAACATTCTTGATATTTGGATTTGTTGCCATGGCAACATGTGTGATCATTTCATGATAGACGAATTCATCTTTTTCATTCACCATCATCAGTCCGTCCAATGTAAAGAAACGACCATATGTTTCGGATTCAAAGAAATCAATTTGCTGATATTCTGATTTTTCAGCATGCAGGTGTCTTGTAACCTTTATACTCAACTTTGTTGTTGGATCCCAGTCTTGAGACCACTCTATTCCGCCTGTTGGCATGTAATTATTCATCGTTTCCTCCATCTAACGTTAATATTGGTTGGTAAAGATCAGGTCTTCTGTCCCTGAATACTCCCCAATCCACTCTTTTCAAATCTATATCATCCAAATCATATGTTGAATATATGACTTCTTCTTTGTCTTTTGCCTGAACTACTATCTTACCTTTTTCATCAGTCATGAAGGACCCGCCATAGAAGTCAATCTCCATTTCATCCTCGATTTCTTTGCCTATCCGGTTAGAGGCGATTACAGGTATGATATTGGCCGCTGCATGTCCCTGCATGCATCTTTGCCAGTGCTCCTTTGATTTCGTATCTGAACCATCAGGTTCCGACCCGATTGCAGTTGGGTAGAAAAGTAGTTCAGCCCCTTTCAATGTCATGATTCGAGCTGCCTCAGGGAACCATTGATCCCAGCAAATACCGACTCCTATGGATGCGTACTTGGTCTTGAATACCTTAAAGCCAGTATCACCATTGTTGAAATAAAACTTTTCTTCATAACCCGGGCCGTCGGGGATATGACTTTTGCGGTATATGCCTAGATTTCTTCCATCGGCATCTAAAACGACGACTGAATTGTATCTTCCGTTGTTTTTCCTCTCATAGAAGTTCACCGGAAGTACAATACCAAGCTCTTTTGCAAGAGTAGTGAAGTGTTTTACAGCATCATTTTCTTCCACAGTTTTTGAAAATCTGTAATATTCAAGTTTTTCTTTCTGGCAGAAATACACATTTTCAAAGAGCTCCTGAAGAAGAATAATTTTTGCCCCTTGGGAAGCTGCTTCCCGCACCAGCTTGTCGGCTTTATCAATATTTTCTTTTACATTTCTGGAACAGCTCATCTGGATGGCTGCAACTTTAATATTTTTCATTTATTCACATTCCTTTTACAACACTTGAATTTAAGTTTAGTAATGTCAAGTAAAAAGCCTTCTATTATTAGGCTACGACAATAATTATATACTTTTTTTTGATTTTTTCAATGGTTTATTTAGCAATTTTAAACAATAATACAATAAGCGTCTAAACTGTTGAAATATAGGGATTACAGAGTGTTGTAACTTTATGTTCATGCCTATTTTAAGGCATCTTATTTCCTTGCTGGTATCTCTTCATCTATGATGTGATAAAATAGGAAAAAATCATGTTTGTCCTTAATAATAAATATATAATAGTTGTAGGTTGACTTGATGATTAATCCCCCAAATACAGTATGGAGAAAAAAATTCAATAAGAATAAAGGAATAAGTATTCAATTGCAATAAAAATGCTGATTATGTATTGTCATATCTTGACACACTGATACAACTGAAATATAATTGAATTAATGACTGCACACGTTTTTTTGCAACGTGTGCCTTTTTT
>CAZFYP010000014.1:0-28419 GCA_964523535.1 uncultured Clostridia bacterium | reverse complement strand
AAGGACGAAACTTGATTTTGAGTTAAATTATATATGTAGATTTAATCGAAAAATCCATAGTTGAGTTTATCTCAATGAATGAAGAGTTTGGATGCAACAACTGAACACGGAAAGAATTGCGATAAGGACGAAACTTGATTTTGAGTTAAATTATATATGTAGATTTAATCGAAAAATCTATAGTTGAGTTTATCTCAAGTATAAAAGTACATAAACGTATTATCAACTTTATATCGATGATTATATCGTTTATATATAAATAATTTTACAATTTTAGGAGGAAGCAATGGCTAAATTAGTCGGCAAAGAAAAAAATGTAGTATCAATAGAGTTTGAAATATCTCAACCCGAGTTTCAGAAAGGTGTTGACGCAGCTTACAAAAAGATGAGAGGAAGAATAAACATTCCGGGATTCAGAAAAGGAAAAGCACCAAGAAAGATTATAGAGATGAATTATGGTAAAGAAGTATTCTATCAGGATGCTATTGATATAGCTCTTCCAGATGCATATGAAGCGGCAATCAAGGAACTTGAAATCAATCCTATCAACAGACCTTCTATTGATGTAAAAGAAATGGAAGAAGGTAAGGATGTTTTGATTGGAGCAGAAATCGAAGTCATGCCTGAAGTTACTCTTGCAGATGTTTCAGCTTTAGAAGTTGAAAAAGTTGACTACAATGTTTCTGATGAAGATGTAGACAATGAAATGAAGAGAATGCAGGAGCAAAATGCAAGAATCATAAATATAGAAGACAGAGGCATTGAAAACGGAGACACTGCAGTAATCGATTATGCAGGTTTCAATGGAGAAGAGCAGTTTGAAGGTGGAACTGCAGATAATCATTCTCTTGAAATCGGTTCAGGATCTTTCATACCAGGATTTGAAGAGCAGCTTATAGGTAAGAAAACAGGAGAGGAAGTAGAGGTTAATGTGACTTTCCCTGAAGAATATCACTCAGAAGAACTTGCAGGAAAGCCTGTAGTATTCAAGGTTAAGATAAACGAAGTTAAGGGAAAAGAGCTTCCTGAGCTTGATGATGAATTTGCAAAAGATATAAGTGAATTTGATACATTTGAAGAAATGAAGGCTGATACAAAAGCAAACATGATTAAAAGAGCTGAAGACAGTGAAAAGGTTGCAAACCAGAATGCAGCGGTTGATGCATTCACAAAAGCATGTGAAACTCTAGTTCCTGACGTACTTGTAGAAAATGAAATCGACTACCAGATAAGAAACTTTGAGCAGCAGATGTCAATGCAGGGAATCAACATGCAGGATTATTATAAAATGATAGGTTCCGACATGAGTGATCTAAGAGATAATATCAGACCTCAGGCAGAAGTAAGTGCAAAGACTGAACTGGTTATTGGAGAACTAATAAAGCAGCAGAATTTTGAAGTTTCTGAAGAAGAAGTTAACGAAGAACTTGAAAAACTTGCAAAACAGTATAAAATAGAAGATGAAGAGAAAATCGATGAGTTTAAAGAAAACCTTAAAACTCAGAGCTTAGATTATATAAATGATACAATCAATAGAAGAAAAGCTATTGAGTATTTGGCTTCAAATGTTAAATTTGTCGAGAAAAAAGAAGAATCCGAAGAGGCAGAAGAAGATTCTGAAAAATAATTCACGGAGGTGCATGACATGCCATTAGTACCCTATGTAATTGAACAAACAGGAAGAGGAGAAAGATCCTACGACATTTATTCCAGACTATTAAAGGAAAGAATAATTTTCCTTGGCGAAGAGGTATCAGATGCTTCAGCCAGTGTAATGGTAGCACAATTGTTATTTTTGGAAGCTGATGATCCAGACAAAGATATTCAAATATATATTAACAGTCCTGGCGGTTCCATAACTGCAGGAATGGCAATATATGACACAATGCAATATATCAAGCCAGATGTATCTACCATTTGTATAGGAATGGCGGCAAGTATGGGTGCGTTCTTGCTTGCAGCTGGAAAAAAAGGCAAGAGATTTGCTTTGCCTAGCGCTGAAGTAATGATTCATCAGCCATCAGGAGGTTCTAGAGGACAAGCTACGGATATAGAAATCCAGGCAAAAAGAATTTTGAAAATGAAAGATGATTTAAATAATATTCTGGCTGAAAGAACTGGACAAGCTGTTGAAAAAGTTGCTGCTGACACTGAAAGGGACAATTTCATGACTGCAGCTGAAGCCAAAGAATATGGCTTGATTGATGAAGTAATAATGTATAGGAAATAAGGGGGGCTTTGATGTCTAAACATGACGATAAGCAATTAAGATGTTCATTTTGTGGTAAGACACAGGATCAGGTAAAAAGGCTGATTGCAGGTCCAAATGTATATATCTGCAATGAATGTGTTGAGTTGTGTAAAGAAATAATTGATGAGGAGATAGACTTCATCGAGGACGAGGAATTCAAGAAACTACCCAAGCCTGTGGAAATCAAGAATTATCTCGACCAGTATGTAATCAAACAGGACGATGCGAAAAAAGCCCTGGCGGTTGCAGTGTACAACCACTACAAAAGAATAAACAACAAGAAAAGAACCAAGGATGTAGAACTGCAAAAGAGTAATATCCTTGTACTTGGACCTACAGGAAGCGGTAAGACCTACCTGGCTCAGGTTCTTGCAAAAATGCTTAACGTGCCGTTTGCTATTGCAGATGCAACATCCCTTACTGAAGCGGGTTATGTTGGAGAAGATGTTGAAAACATCATCCTTAGACTTATTCAGGCTGCAGACTATGATATAGAATCTGCAGAAAGAGGCATTATCTATATTGATGAGATTGACAAGATTGCCAGAAGAGGCGACAATCCGTCAATAACAAGAGATGTCAGTGGCGAAGGCGTTCAACAGGCTTTGTTGAAAATACTGGAAGGTACTGTTGCCAATGTTCCGCCACAGGGTGGAAGAAAGCATCCTCATCAGGAATTCATACAGATTGATACTACAAATATTCTGTTTATACTTGGTGGTGCCTTTGCAGGATTGGAAAAAATCATACAAAAAAGAGGTGGAAAGAAGGCCATGGGCTTTGGTGCTGATGTAATGGATAATAAGGACAAGAGTTTTGGTGAGCTCATTGCTAATGTAGAGCCGGAAGACCTCCTTAAGTTTGGTCTTATACCGGAGTTTGTTGGAAGGATGCCTATGATAGTTACCCTTAAGGAACTTGACAAGGAAGCATTGATTTCCATCATGACCAATACTAAGAATTGTCTCGTTGACCAATACAAGGAACTCTTCAAGATTGACGGTGTAGAGCTTGAAATCGAGGAGGGAGCCCTTGAAGAAATTGCTAAGCAGGCACTTCATATAAAAACTGGTGCCAGAGGTCTTAGAGGAATTCTTGAAAAGGTAATGACTGATATAATGTTCGACATACCTTCAAGAGACGATATAGAGAAGTGCATAGTAACAAGAGAAACAATAGTAAATAAAACGGACCCAACTTTGGTGTTGAGTTCAAAGTCGAAAATGAAAATCGATGAAAACCCGGAAACTGCTTAAGTTTGCTAATAAAAATGCCTGTTATCAGGCATTTTTTATAGTTTATAAAAGTAATATATGCATAAACCATTAAAGCGTTGATTTATACATATAGGGTTACTTTTCTTCTCAACTTAATAAATGCTTATGCATTTAACGTGGCTAAGCCACTTTCTTGTTGAAATAAGTTGTGATTACTGATAGAATTACTATGCGAACAAAGTAGCGAATAAAATATGAAAATGGAGTCGAGAGATATGACAGTAAGTTATAGTACGGAAAACAAGATACTGCCGATGATTCCTCTAAGGGGAATGCATGTATTCCCGAATATGGTAGTACATTTTGATGTAGGCAGGGAAAAATCAATAAATGCTCTTGAAGAGTCAATGGTCAAGGATTCCATAATTTTTCTAACCACCCAGAAGGATGCCAATATAGATGATCCTACAGAGGATGAATATTATGAAATCGGAGTTGTAAGCAAGGTAAAGCAAATGCTTAAAATGCCTGGTGACAATATCAGGGTTCTTGTAGAAGGTATTACAAGAGGAAGAATAATTGACTTAATAGATGATGAACCATACCTGAAGGTTGAAATCGAAGAATACAACTACATGGAAGATAATATTGAGATAGAAGACAAGACTGACGCAATGATGAGACTTGTTAAGGAGTCTTTTGAAGAATATTGTACCATAAATACAAAGATTCCCGACGATGCAATTATGTCTGTCAATGAAATCAACGAGCCTAATAGATTGTCGGACATGATAGTATCATATGTATTTCTGAAATCCGCAGACAAGCAGGATCTTCTGGAAATACTCAATCCATTTGAGAGACTTGAAAGGCTTGAAGTACTACTTAGACAGGAAATCAAGGTAATAGAACTTGAGGAATCAATAAACCAGAGAGTAAGAAAACAAATCAACCAGTTCCAGAAGGAATACTATCTTAAGGAACAGATGAAAGCCATTCAACAGGAATTGGGAGAAGACTATGATACAGGCAGTGAAGTTGACGAATATATGACAAAGATCCACAAGGCTAAAATGCCAAAGGAAGCCAAGGAAAAGGCCGAGAAGGAAGCAGGTAGATTGCTAAAGATTAATTCTTCATCACCTGAAGCCGGAGTAATTAGAACCTACCTTGACTGGCTCATAGACCTTCCATGGAATAAGTCTACCAAGGACAACAAGGACATTGCTTTCGCAAGAAATGTTCTCGAAGAGGACCATTACGGTCTTGAGGATGTAAAGGAAAGGATACTAGAGTTCCTTGCAGTAAGACAGCTTAATCCAAAGATGAAAAGTCCTATCATATGTCTTGTTGGACCTCCTGGAGTTGGAAAGACGTCAATAGCAAAATCAATAGCAAGGTCACTTGGAAGAAAATTCATCAGGATGTCACTTGGTGGAGTAAGGGATGAGGCTGAAATAAGAGGGCATAGAAGGACATATATTGGTGCAATACCAGGTAGGATAGTAACAAATATATCCAAGGTTAAATCAAATAATCCAGTGTATTTATTTGATGAAATAGATAAGTTGGCAAGTGATTTCAGAGGAGATCCTGCATCTGCACTCCTTGAAGTTCTTGATCCGGAACAAAATGGAACATTTACGGACCATTATCTGGAAACAGCCTTCGATCTTTCAAAAGTTATGTTCATAACTACTGCAAACACTACTAGTACAATTCCTAGACCTCTTCTAGACAGGATGGAGCTTATTGAAATATCCGGGTATACGGACCAGGAAAAAATGCAGATAGGAAAAAGATACCTTCTTCCAAAGCAGTTGAAAGAACATGGACTTACAAGTGATGCATTCAAGATGTCTGACAATACCCTTACTGAGATTATTCAGAAGTATACCCGTGAATCTGGGGTAAGGAATCTTGAGAGAAAAATCGGTAGCATCATAAGAAAATCTGCTGTGCAGTTTGTTGAAAATAAAAAGACCTCTGTTACAGTATCCAAGACAAACCTTGAGAAATACTTGGGAATACCTAGATACAGATATGATGAGATTAACAAGACTCATCAAATAGGATTGGCTACAGGACTTGCCTGGACGGCTGTTGGCGGAGAGACTCTATTCATAGAGGTCAACCTTATGAACGGAGAAGGTAAGATACAACTCACAGGACAGCTTGGAGATGTAATGAAAGAATCGGCTCAGACAGGCTTGTCTTATATCAGAGCAAATCTTGCCAAGTTTGACATTGATGAGGAGTTCTATAAGAAGAAGGATATACATATCCATGTTCCAGAAGGAGCAATACCTAAGGATGGACCGTCAGCAGGAATAACAATGGCAACGGCAGTTGTTTCGGCACTGACAGGCATTCCTATCAACAAGGATGTGGCAATGACAGGAGAGATTACTCTAAGGGGAAGAGTGCTTCCAATAGGCGGGGTAAAGGAAAAAGTCCTTGCTGCAAAGCGTGCAGGAATAACAAAAATTCTCCTACCGAAGGAAAATGAGAAAGACGGGGACAAGATACCCGCAAATGTAAAGAAGACTGTAGAGCTTGTCTTTGTTGAAAATATGGAAGATGTATTGGAAAATGCACTTGTGAAAGGTGAATAGATTGATTATCAAGAAAGTTGACCTGCTAATGACGGCAGGAAATAAAAGTCAATATCCTGAAACGGACTATCCTGAAGTTGCATTTGCAGGGAGGTCCAATGTTGGAAAATCCTCCCTTATAAATGTTCTTATAAACAGAAAGAGGTTTGCAAGAACTAGTGCAAAACCGGGTAAGACTCAGACAATTAATTTTTATTCTGTAAATGACAGCCAGATGCTGGTGGATTTGCCAGGATATGGTTATGCCAAGGTGTCTAAGAAGGAAAGAGAAAAATGGGGAAGAATGATAGAGGAGTACCTTAATGAGAGGGAACAACTCAGAGATGTCATTCTCCTGGTGGATATAAGACATGTGCCAAGTCAGAATGATATTCTAATGTACAACTGGATAAAGGAATGTGGATTTGAAGGATATGTAGTTGCAACAAAGGCTGACAAGATATCCAAGGGCAAGAGACAGAAGCATATTGCAGATGTAAGAAAAGCTCTTGGAATAGATGATGTGAAGAAAATAATTCCTTTTTCGGCCTCTGAAAAGCTTAACAGGGATGCAGTCTGGGTAAAGATAAAAGAATTGTCTGAATAATATGGATCGCATAAAAATCGAAAAAATTTACAGTTCTTTCAAACGGGAAGAATTTGTTGAATTCTTTAAATCTATAGGAAGCACTGAAGATGATATTGTATTCATTGGTGACGGATGGAAGGCGCTAGTTCATGAAGAGGAAAAGAGCATAAGGTTCAAACTGGAATTTACCAGTGTAAGGTTAGAACTTGAAATCAATGAAGACATTTATGAAGAATTCACAGACAGTTTAAGAATAGCCTTTCTCAGGGGAGGCGGATGATAGAAAGAAACATGAAAAAAATAAAACAAACCGGAATTTCTGAATTTTCATTCAGGAGATTCCGGTTTTTTATTTTTGTTATTTGACTGTAGTTTACAGTTTTGTTATTGCAGCTATTACCTTGTTGAATTCGCTTAATATATCATCTCCAACACCAAGTATTCCTTTTTGTGCGAAGTTAATAAGTTCCTTGCACATTGGAAGCTTGCAAAGAATTTCCACATCTGGAGACATGAAGTTGTCGTTATTGTATTCAAACATGTCTATAGTTTCATTACAGTTTGGACATTTGATATAGCTCATGTTTTCTACAACTCCAAGAACTGGAACATTCATCTTGTTTGCCATGTGAACAGCTTTGGATACAATCATAGAAACCATATCCTGTGGAATGGTAACCATTACAATTCCAGACATTGGCATCGACTGCATTGCAGTAATGGCAACATCTGCAGTTCCGGGTGGCATATCAACTATCAGGTAGTCAAGCTCTCCCCAGATAACATCAGTCCAAAACTGTTTTACAAGATTTCCTATTATAGGACCTCTCCAAAGTACAGGTGAGTCTTCATTTTCAACAAGGAAGTTTGTAGACATTACCTTAAGTCCGCCCGGTGCAGTTATTGGAAGCATTCCTTTTTCAGAATTGCTTGTTATTCTTTTATCCTGTAGTTTTACAAGTCTTGGTATGCTTGGTCCTGTAATGTCTGCATCCATCAAACCAACCTTGAAGCCGTTTCTTAGAAGTTCGTAGGCAAGTACTGCGGAAACAGTTGATTTACCAACGCCTCCCTTTCCGCTCATTACTCCGATTATATGTTTAACATTGTTAAGCGGATTATTTTCTATCATGCAAGTTTCTTTTTTTTCTGTTGAACATGACCCGTTTGAAGGGCATGTATTACAATTATCTGCCATATTTTATTCCTCCTTAATGGCTAATGCCAAAAATGATGATATCACTAAATTTTAATTTTGTCAATAACCTGCCTTACCAAAGAGTTCCTGGAATTCATTAGGATCTACATGGCTTCCTTGCCTATGACTTTTTTTGGTATTTGCTTCTTCTTGATAAGGCTTTTGTTAGCTGTCGTAAGCATAAGCTTAATCCTGTTTATCTGGTTGACTTCGCTTGCTCCAGGATCGAAATCTATTGGAGCTATGTTGGACTCAGGATAAGATTTCTTAAGTTCCTGAATCATTCCCTTGCCCGTAATATGGTTAGGCAGACAGGCGAATGGCTGAAGGCATACTATGTTGTTTACACCGCTTTCTATAAGTTCAACCATTTCAGCAGTGAGAAACCAACCCTCTCCCATCTGGTTGCCCAGAGAAAGATGTTTCTCGGCTCCTTTGGCAAGTTCCGAAATTGGAATCTGAGGAGTGAATCTTTTGCTTCCAGCAAGCTCTTTTTTCATGACATGTCTGTATGCATCGATGAACTTGATGGCAAGACTGTTCAGGAATGCCATCTTCCAGTCTCTTTTTATATAATCCCTGTGCTTTATTATTGAGTTGTATGATGAATAGAGGAAGAAGTCCAGAAGGTCAGGTACTACAGCTTCTGCTCCTTCATCTTCAAGTAGTCCTACAATGTCGTTGTTTGCCGTAGGATGGAACTTAACCAGAATTTCTCCAACAACACCAACCTTTGGCTTCACAATACTGTCATCCAGCTCAAGATTGTCAAAATCCCTAATTATGCCTCTGACCGTATTATTAAACCTTCTAATTCCTCCGATTTCTATAGACTTGTGGCACTCTTCGACCCAGTGTTCATAAAGCTTGTTTGCAGAACCCTTTATTTTTTCATAAGGTCTTGTCTTGTAGAGAACCTTCATGAAAAGGTCTCCGTAGACTATACTCATTATGAGGTTATGGAGCAGTCTTGGTGTTATTTTGAATCCAGGATGATTATCGAGTCCTGCCGAGAATGAAATAACAGGAACCTGTTCCATGCCGTTGTCCTTCAAAGCTTTTCTAGTGAATGCTATATAGTTTGTAGCCCTGCATCCGCCGCCTGTCTGAGACATTATAAGAGCGGTCTTATCAACGTTGTATTTTCCTGATTTTAAGGCATTTAAGTATTGACCTATGGTTATGATTGAAGGATAGCATGCATCGTTGTTGACAAACTTAAGACCTTCATCGACGGCATTTTTATCTACTGATGGGAGGACTTCAATATTTATTCCTGATTTGTTGGCACCTGTCTTGAAAAACTGAAAATGGATTGGCGACATTTGAGGTGCCAGTATGGTATAGTCTTTTTTCATTTCCTTTGTGAAGATAACTTTCTTGTATCTAGGTGGTGATTCTTTAACAAGGATGTTCTTTTCGCGTCTTTCCTTTATTGCTGCAAGAAGTGAACGTATACGTATCCTTACTGCACCTAGGTTGTTTATTTCATCAATCTTTATAAGCGTATATATCTTGTTGTTGTCTTCTAGTATCTCATGAACCTGATCGGTAGTGACGGCGTCAAGACCGCATCCAAAAGATGTAAGTTGTACAAGTTCGATATCATTTCTTTTTGCAACGAATTCAGCTGCATTGTAAAGTCTTGTATGGTATGCCCATTGGTCGACAACCCTAAGAGGGCGTTTGACTTTTGAAAGGTGGGATATACTGTCTTCGGACAAAACTACGAAACCGTATGAATTTATCATTTCCGGTATTCCATGGTTTATCTCAGGGTCAATATGATAAGGTCTTCCAGCTAGAACTATGCCGTAGGCACCCTTCTTGTTTATGTATTCAATTGCTTCATGACCTGCTCTTCTTACATCGGACTTGTATGATGTAAGGGCTTCATATCCTTTCTCTACAGCTTTGTTTACTTCGTATTCAGTAACTCCTTCCTCCTTTAGAGAGAGGAATAGTTTTTTCATTAGTGTTTCCTTGTCATCAAGGTTTACAAAAGGCTTGAAAAACTTGATATCCTTGTGGGTAAGATTCATGTTTGCCTTGATTGTTTCAGGATAGGCGGTTACAACAGGGCAGTTGTAGTGGTTGTCCGATCTTGAGTCTTCCCTGATATTGAAAGGTACACATGGATAGAAAATCTTCTTGACTTTTTTGTTTATTAGATTCTCAATATGGCCATGGGCAATTTTCCCCGGATAACATACTGATTCCGATGGAATGGTTTCAATTCCCAGTTCATATATCTTCTTGTTGGAATGACCTGAAAGTACAACCCTGTATCCAAGAACTGTCAATAGTGTATGCCAGAATGGATAGTCTTCATACATGTTTAAAACCCTTGGTATTCCAATCATACCGCGTTTTGCTTCAGCCAGAGGAAGAGAGTTGTAGTCAAAAACTCTCTTATATTTGTACTTGTAAAGATTCGGTATTTCATCTGCTGTTTTTTTCTTTAGATTTTTAAGTATTTTTTCAGAGCCTTTTTCACATCTGTTGCCGGTAATGAAAGATTTGCCGTTGTTGAATCTGTTGATGGTAAGTAGGCAGTTGTTTCCACAGAGACCGCATCTTTCAAGGGATACATGACTTGTAAATGCATCCAGTTCCGTTAGCTTGAGAACAGCGCTTTTTTTCAATTTGCCTGCAGTTTCCATGCTTATGAGGGCAGCACCGAATGCACCCATTATTCCTGCGATATCAGGACGGATGACTTCTCTTCCGGTAATAAGTTCAAATGCTCTCAATACGGCTTCATTGTAGAAGGTTCCTCCCTGTACAACAAGCTTATCGCCCATGTCATCAACTGATTTCAGTCTTATAACCTTGAAAAGGGCGTTCTTAATTACTGAATAGGATATTCCTGCAGAGATATCGCCGACTGTGGCCCCTTCTCTTTGTGCCTGTTTAACCTTGGAATTCATGAAAACAGTACATCTTGTTCCAAGATCCACTGGATGTTCAGATTCAACGGCCATTTTTGCAAACTCCTTCACTGAAAGGTTCAGGGAATTGGCAAATGTTTCAATGAATGAACCACATCCGGAAGAACAGGCTTCATTGAGCATTATTGAATCTATTACTCCATTCTTGATTTTCAGACTTTTCATGTCCTGACCACCGATATCTATTACGAAATCGACGCCCTTTAGAAAGAAGTCTGCAGCCTTGTAATGGGCTATTGTTTCAATTTCTCCCATGTCAATATTGAGGGCAGATTTAATAAGATGCTCTCCATAGCCTGTAACAGTGGATTTGACAATTATTGTGGAGTCGTTCATTTCCCTGTAAAGGTTTTTAAGGGCATTTATTGTTGAGTTCAAAGGGTTTCCTTCATTGCTTCCGTAAAATGAGTAGAGAAGCTGACCCTGGTCGCCTATAAGTGCAAGTTTTGTAGTTGTTGACCCTGCATCAATACCCAGATAGGCTTTTCCTGCATAACCTTTTATATCTTCGCGCTTAACCTTGTTTTTCCCGTGTCTGATCTTGAATTCTTCATAGTCTTTTTCCGTTTCAAAGAGGCTGTCCAGCTCTTTTTTTCTAGTAATTTTGCTGCTGTCCATATGACCTATTCTGTCCAGATATTTTTCAATATTAGTTTCTTCAGATTCCTCAGCCGAAATTGCAGCTCCAAGGGCAACAAAATAGTGTGAATCTTCAGGGAAGACAACTTGTTCAGGTTTCAATTTCAATGTTTCTATAAATCTCTTTCTTAGTTCCGGTAGGAAAGAGAGTGGTCCCCCAAGAAATGCTACATTACCTCTTATTGGTCTTCCCTGGGCAAGGCCGCTTATAGTCTGATTTACAACAGCCTGGAAAATTGATGCTGCTATGTCTTCCTTTCTTGCTCCTTCGTTTAAAAGGGGCTGGATGTCGGTTTTAGCAAAAACGCCACATCTTGAAGCAATTGGGTAGATTACTTCATGTTCTTTTGCCAAATCATTTAAGCCTGAGGCATCTGTTTTAAGAAGTATGGCCATCTGGTCTATGAATGCACCGGTACCACCTGCGCATGTTCCGTTCATTCTCTGTTCAAGCTGTCCCGATATATATGTGATTTTGGCATCTTCGCCACCCAGTTCTATTGCCACATCAGTATATGGAATCTTTTGTTCTATGGCAGCTGTTGATGCGGCTACTTCCTGTATGAAGGGTATTTCAAGAAATTTTGAAACATCCACTGCACCTGAACCGGTAACATTTATTTTCATTCTATTATTTTTTAATATTTTTCCTGAATCTTTTATTGTTTCAATAACAGTTTTTCTTACGTCCGAATAATGTCTTTTATATTCCTTATGAATGATATTGTATTTGTTGTCAATAATTACAATTTTTACTGTTGTTGACCCTATATCCAATCCTAC
Source organism: uncultured Clostridia bacterium (assembly GCA_964523535.1). GTDB lineage: Bacteria > Bacillota > Clostridia > Tissierellales > Dethiosulfatibacteraceae > Dethiosulfatibacter. Next base: position 16,197 of record CAZFYP010000014.1, on the reverse strand, counting down.
ATTGTACAACTGTTTCATAGCGCCTCCTGATAAATATGTATATATTATTATAACAAAAAGAATTTAAAAAGCAATTTATGTATTGAAAATTAATGAAAAATTAAGGATGAAAACGTTTAATATTATAGTATAGATTGAAATGTGGACTATATCTATAGTATTATTAGTTAGATGATATAGTGAAAAGAGTTTGTCTAATGGTGAATATTCACTAAAAATAAAAATTCAATGAATAATAGTTGATTTGGAATCATAGATTTCAATGACTGTTTACAGGAGGTATATAATGAAGATTACATATTATGGACATTCGGTATTTGTACTTGAAGAAGAAGGGTTTAAAGGGATAATTGATCCCTTTATAAATGGAAATGACTATTGTCAGGCATCTGTTGATGATTTTACAGATTTGACCCATATTTTCATCACACACGGACATGGAGACCATATTGGTGATGCAGTTGAACTTGCGAAAAAAACGGGGGCGCTGGTAATAACCAATTTTGAAATAGTGAATTATCTGTCAAATAAGGGTCTTGAGAACCTTCATGCCATGCATATAGGTGGAAGGTATACCTTTGACTTTGGTACAGTAAAGATGACTAATGCTGTACATGGATCGGGAATAATGGATGGCGACAAGATGATATATGGAGGAAACCCAGGAGGTTTTGTGATAGAAACGAAATCAAACAAGGTTTATCATGCGGGGGACACGGGACTTATAATGGATATGAAACTTCTTGAAGATGAAAACATTGATATTGCCATGTTGCCCATAGGAGGGAATTTCACTATGGATGTGAAGGATGCAGTAAAGGCTGTAGACTTTATAAAGCCTAAAATTGTCATTCCCATGCATTATGATACTTTCGATGTCATAAAAACCGATCCTTTGGAATTTGAAGACAAGGTTGAAGAGGCTGTAGTTATCGTAATGGATTCCGATGAAACCATTGAATTGGATTGACGGCTATGAAAAATAAAATTATTCTGTTTTTGATTCTCATTGTTCTATTGTCTTCACAGGCTGCCCTGGCATCAGAGACTAGTATGGATCAGCTTGTTTCAGTCCGGGGAAAGGTTGTGGAGATTGTAACCCATATGTCTGCTGAGGATCTTGGTGCTCAACCTGGGTCTATGATTCAGGAAAGACAGGTTGTAAAGGTGAGAATTCTTGAAGGTGATTACGAAGGAAAGGAATACCTAGTTGAAAACAATCTTGGAGACAACGATTATTACAACATAAGGGTCAAGGAAAATCAGGAAGTCATTCTTATGCTTGACAAGACTTCAGATACCATGCAGGTACATATTTCAAGCTATGTAAGAGATAAGTATGAAATGTATATCATAGTCTTGTTTCTGATCCTTCTAATAATTGTAGGAAGGGTGAAAGGTGTCAAGTCAATAGTGACACTTGGAGCTACAATACTCGTGATCCTCAAGTTTATGCTTCCTTTAATAATTAAGGGAACCAGTCCGATTCTGGTATCAGTAATTGCAAGTATCATTATTACAATATTTACACTATTTGTGGTATCGGGTATCAATGAAAAGACCATGTCGGCAATTATAGGAACCCTTTCAGGTGTTTTGTTGTCGGCAACCATAGCATATGTAGTAGGGAACATGGCAAGCCTTACAGGGTTGAATTCTGAAGAATCCGCCATGTTATTATATCTTCCTGGAGATGTGGATTTGAATCTACAGGGGATACTCTTTGCAGGAATAGTAATCGGTACTCTGGGAGCGGTAATGGATGTAAGTATGTCCATATCTTCCTCCATGCATGAAATTAAATCGATTAAACCGGATATTACAATATCCAAGCTTATCAGTTCTGGAATGAATGTGGGAAGGGATATTATGGGAACTATGACAAATACTCTTATACTTGCATATACGGGAGCGTCCCTTCCAATAATGATGATATTTACAGCCTACAATTCTACAATGACTGATGTACTCAATCTTGATACCATAGCTACAGAGATAATAAGAGCAATAACAGGAAGTATTGGAATAGTGTTGACCATTCCCATTACGGCTGTAGTTGCGGGATTATTGTTTGGAAGGAGGCATAAGAATGGCGAGGACGGAATTTAATGCAATAACAAAAGACGAGCTGCTACTTGCTTGCTGCAAGGAGCAAGTGGAAAATCCAAAGGCTGTTTTAATAGTTATTCATGGATTTGCAGAACATATGGGAAGATATGATTATTTTGCTAAAAGAATGAATTCAGGAGGACTGACTGTCTATAGATTTGACAACAGGGGTCATGGAAGAAGCCAGGGTAAAAGGGGACACCTTGAAAACTACATGGACTTTGTATATGATGCAGATGTGGTAGTTGATATTGCAGAAAGGGAAAATCCTGACATACCCATATATATGATTGGTCACAGTATGGGTGGTTTTATTTCCTTGCTTTATGGCATCACCTATCCAAAGAAGCTTCGTGGGCAGATACTTTCAGGAGCAGCTTCATATTTTAATGAAGATTTAAATGGTTTGAAGGGAAAATTTATGAAGCTTGTTAACAGTATAAAACCTGATTTTTATATAAAAAATGATTTATCTGCAGGTTTATCAAGAGATGTTGATATTGTAGAGGTGTATAGAAAGGATGAATTGGTTTTCAACAAGGCAACAGCAGGTTTCTATTATCAATTTTTGGTTAGTGGAACAGATTACCTCGTAAAAAACTTGCCTAAATATGAATATTCTTGTTTGATTCTCCATGGAGGTAGTGATAAAATAATCCCTAAGGAAGCATCAGTCAATTTATATGAAACCATAAGCTCAAAAGACAAGTCCATTAAGATTTATCCGGACCTTTATCATGAAATATTGAATGAAAAGGAAAAGGATGAGGTTATGGATTATGTGATGCAGTGGATAAATGAAAGATTATAATAAAGAATAAGTGTTTATTTGAATTGGCTGCTGTGCTATAATATTATAAACAATGAAAAGGAGGAAAGTATAGTGTACGCTTTATTTTTAATATTAAATGATGTATATAGACTGGATATGATACACGAACTTTTTTACGAAGAGGAGCTAGGCGCAACTACGATTGACAGTCAGGGTATGGGTAAGGTTCTTTTGGATCACAATGTTCATGTACCTATGCTTGCCAGCATGAGAAAGCTTATTGACGGCAGAAAGCCATACAACAAGCTAGTTTTCAGTATTGTAAAAGAAGAAGATAAGCTTAAGAGAATCGTAAAAAAAATAAAAAGAGAGCTTGATTGCTTCAATGAACCAGGTGTTGGATGTATGTTCGTACTTCCGGTTCTTGAATTTTACGGGTCCAAGACTGAATGTACTCTTGATGAAGAGGATATATCAGATGAAGAAGGACATGCTTTTATCTAGTTGGTAAAATTAACAATGCAATTAAATTCAATCAAAAAAATCAAAACCGGCCACTGGCCGGTTTTAGTTTGCTTTGAATAAATTATTCGCTTATTAGAACGGTCTGTGTAAGTCCGTCCCATCCTACTGTATAACCGAAAGATTCCATAACCTTTCTGATTGGGAGATAGGTCCGTCCATCCTTTATGAGGGACGCAGTGTCATTTTCCACATACTTGCCATCAACGACAATATATGATTTTCCTATTGGTATCTTCACTTCGATGCCATTGAGCTCTGCAATGGCTGTACTTGCTTCACCATCCCATGAAACATCAGCACCAAGGTTTTCAAGTGTGATTCTGAATGGAACCTGGGTCCTGTTGTTTTCATCTATGAAGGGAAAACCGTAGGAAGTGTCATACTTAACATAATCATCTATTGCAAAGATGTTTATTGGTGATGGTACAGGACTATTGTAATCATATCCCAGAGAGTTTAGCAAAGTGATATATACAGTATTGCCTGAGTTTTCAACCAGCTCGTTCAAAAGATATTCGTATGTAGTTGAAGTATCTGGTATGTTTTCTTCTTCTATAACATGATCCTTAGAAATTTCTTCTTCAGTCAGCATGTAGTATTCGTAGGAAACCTGATTCAACCTGTCTGGAACCGGATCATCGAAAGTAGTGTCGATATGGTACCAAGTATTGTCCACCTGGACCATGTTCCATATATGTGCACTGCCTGCGCTTCCGATTACAAGTCTTACAGGGATATTCAGTTCCTCCATCATTCTATAGAACAATAAAGCATAACCGTGGCATACTGATGTGTTTCTGAATAGTGCATCGTATTGGGTTCTGTATGTAAGCGTCTGGTCATAAGCCACATTTAGTACAATATAATCATGTACGGCCTTGATTTTTTCATGAACCGTCATGTCTCGCGTAATTATGTTGTTGAGTATTTCATCAATCTTAATGTTGGACATGTCTTCTTCTGTCCTGCTGATTAAGTGTGATGCTTCAATATTTATGTCAAGGTTGCCTTCGTAGCCCTTGTAGCTCCATTTCCAGTTTCCTATAGTGTACTTAAGGTACTCATCCTTGTAGATGATTCTATTCAATGTATTTTCCAGCCCTGGCAGACTACCTGTGTAGTTAATGGAAATATTTGTGTTTCTGTTGTAGAGATTGCTCAATATTGTGTTTTCTAGATCATATGCTGTCGAGATTGTATATGTCTCGGAATAAGCAAAAAGAAATGTGCCTGTGATGATCAGCAATATTAGAGTAAATGCAAGAATTTTCTTTTTCATCTTTCACCGCCAATTTTACCTGATGTTAGTATTATAACCAAATATGAGGCTTTTAGTCACTAACTTTATATTTGAATTTTAATTTTTTTATATTTATGTTTGATTTGTTAATAAATTTCTGCTTTTACAAAATAAAATTAAGTGTCGCAAAACATTTAATCTGTGATTAATCTAGAAATGCTGATTTTGTGCTATAATTATATTAATAAGATGACAAAAGAGGTTGACAATGGAAATAAATAAAGATGTTTACTATATACTCAATAAAATAAATGAAAACGGTTATGAAGCTTACCTTGTGGGAGGTGCAGTAAGGAATTTGTTCCTAGGGCTCCCTGTCAGAGATTACGACATTACAACTAATGCCCATCCCGTTACAATAATGAATCTTTTTGAAAGAACAATACCCACTGGAATAGACTACGGAACAGTAACGGTAATCGTGGAATCAACCTTCTATGAGATAACAACCTACAGAAAGGACTACGAATATGTGGATAGTAGAAGACCTTCTGTAGTCCATTTTTCCACAGACTTGGAAGAGGACCTTACCAGAAGGGATTTCACCATCAATGCTGTATGTATGGACAAGGAAGGAAATGTTGTGGACCCTCTAGATGGTGTAGCCGATATCAAAAGGAAGATCATAAGGGCAATTGGAGAACCTGAGCTTAGATTCAGGGAGGATGCCTTGCGTATGCTTAGAGCAATAAGGTTTATGGCCGAGCTTGGATTCCAGATAGAAGAGAGCACAGTTGATTCCATGAGGATGAATTCAAGCAAAATCAAATATATTAGCCCTGAAAGGATACAGAATGAACTGAACAGGATACTTCTGTCACAGGTTCCCTCTGCAGGTTTCTACAAGATGCTCCACACAAACATACTTGAGCAGCTATTTCCAGAAATGATACCCTGTGTAGGCTTCCAGCAGCACAGCAGTTACCACGACAAGGATGTTTTTGACCATACCATGGCGGTACTTGACAATACGGCTCCAAAGACTGTTATTAGGCTTGCTGCACTGTTTCATGATATAACGAAGCCTTACTGTCTGACTATGGATGAAAGCAATGAAGGGCACTTCTATGGACACCATATAGAATCGGCGGAACTCAGCAGGAAGATATTGACCAGGCTCAAATATTCAAACGAGATTATAGACAAGGTGTGGAAGCTTATAAGATACCATCCCCTTAAGGAAATGAATATTGGAGACAAGGGTGTCAAAAGATATATAAACAAGGTGGGAAAGGAAAACCTGAACGACATGTTCAATCTGAACTATGCGGATATTATAGGAAAGTCCAACAGGAAAGGACTTGATAAGCTTAAGAATATGGAAGAGAAGACAATGATGATTCTTGGAAGAAGGGATCCTCTAAGCTTGAAGGATCTGGAAGTTTCAGGATACGACCTGAAGACAATAGGAGTTGACGAAGGTCCTCTAGTAGGAGAGATCCTTGACAGGCTTCTTACCATCGTACTGGATTTTCCAAGCGAGAACAGCAGGGACAAGCTTCTAAATCATGCTCTAAATATATTAAAAGGTGACTTTGATGTTTAACAAGGATATTATTGAAAAAAACTCAAGAGAAAGATTCCTAAGGGAAAGTGACGAAAAATGGTCTCCTGAAGCAGAGAAGCTTCTGGAAGACTACAGCAAAATGGAAAAGATGCTGAAACGGGCTGAAAAGAAGCTGGATGAAAGGAAAAAGGGTCCAATCAGGAAGCTTTTCGACAATGTAAACTTCATGATACTTCTTATTCAGGACTATATGAATGGGGAATACAAGCAGATACCCTACGGTTCCATTATACTGGCAACTGCAGCTGTATTGTACTTTGTACTTCCTTTTGATTTCGTACCGGATTTCATTTCAGGTCTAGGTTTTATTGATGACCTTGCCGTAGTCACGCTGGCGATGAAACAGATAGAAGCAGACCTTGAAAAGTACAAGGACTGGAGGGAGAAGAGGAAAGAGAATGGAAAAGGGCAAAGTATCAATTAAATCATTGCTTAGCCAGTCTGAATATTGTAAAATTAATCCATAATCAATATTGTGGAGGTGGACTATGAAAATAGATATAGATAGAAATAGTGGAGTACCCTACTATATACAGATAAAAAATCAGATAACCAATAATATAAAGAAGGGTGTTTTGAAAGTAGGAGATAAGCTTCCTACAGAAAGGCAGCTTGCAAGTGAATTGAAAATAAGCAGGAATACAATAACCAATGCCTATAAGCTTCTTGAACATGAAGGGGTACTGGTTTCCTATCAGGGTAGGGGAACCTTCGTAGATGAGACGGCACACATGTGGAAAAGGCATGCAGTTCAAGACAAGGTATTGAAGATAGTTGACCTGGCAATTGATGAAGCGCTTGGATCTGGTCTTTCGTCAGAGGAATTTGTAGAACTAGTCCAGGATCGTATAGAGGAAAAGGAAAGCCAGATGAAGAGCGTCAATGCCATATTCATTGAGTGCAACATAGAACAGGCACAGGTTTTTTCGGAACAGCTGAATAAAACTACGGATATGAAAGTATCACCTGTTGTATTGTCTGAGCTGGAGAAACCTGATGACCAAATGTTGGAAAAACTTGGAAATACCCAGTTTGCTATAGTGACATACAAGCATTTAAAGGAAACCAAGGAGCTTCTTGAAAACTATAATATGGAAATAATGGGAGCGGCCATAAATCCAAGCTTGGAATCAATAGTTAAGATGGCCAAATACCCGCCAGGAACAAAATATGGTCTTGTAAGTCAGTCCTATGAATTTCTTAAGAAAGTGGAAGATGCTCTGGAGCTGTCCGGTATTGAGAATATTGAAATTATCCAGACCATAAGCACTGAGGAAAAAGCAATAAGGGAAGTGGTGGAAAAAGTTGATGTAGTGATTATTTCTCCTGGAAGGGGAAAGAAGGTTGCGGAAATAGTAGGAGACAGGAAGGAAATGATAAATTTCTTGTATTTCCTTGATCAAGAATCCATCAAAATCATAAAATCAAGGCTTATGGAACTGAAATGATGTGAGCCAATGAGAAAAAAGCTCTAAAATACATGAAAGTTTTCGAAGGTTGCAATCAAAATTGCAACCTTTTTTAGTGCCAATTTATAGTTATTGGCTTTTGAGCGTACTGATTACAATGGAACAAAGAAGGTTCTACCGAATATGAAATATCCTGTAAAAAACTTGAAAATGCAGGAATATAAGTTGATAAATCAATTTATTAAATACTGTTGACCTTTGCAAAAAGGTATGCTATATTGACCTCAATGGACTAGTCCATAATACCAATTGACATTGGATGGTGCCAATTGGACTGGGAGGAGAAAGATTATGAATAAATCTATCGTATTAGGGGTTATAGGGGCAGATTGTCACGCAGTAGGAAATAAAATATTGGACCATGCATTTTCAAAGGCTGGATTTAATGTTGTTAATATAGGAGTACTCAGTTCTCAGGAGGAATTCATAGATGCAGCCATAGAGACTGATGCAAAAGCAATTCTTGTTTCATCGCTGTATGGACATGGAGAAATAGACTGCAAGGGTCTAAAGGATAAATGTATAGAAGCAGGGCTTGAAGATGTAATACTTTATGCAGGTGGAAACTTAGTAGTTGGAAAGCAGGATTTTGACATTGTTGAGAAAAGATTCAAGGACATGGGATTTGACAGGGTTTATGCACCTGGAACTTCACCGGCAGAGTCTATTGCAGATCTTAGAGAAGACTTGAATTTCAATATAGGAACAATGGCTGTATAAAAGGACTGATTAAGATGAAAGCGGTATTATTGATTGACTTTGGAAGCACTTATACCAAGCTGACGACAGTTGATATGGAAAATGATGAAATAATTGGGCTAGCTTCAAGTGAAACAACAGTGGATACAAACATAATGGATGGTTTCTATAAAGCCTTCAAAAAAATCGAAAGACAAACTGAAGGCATAAATATTGAATATGTGGAAAAGCTTGCCTGCAGCAGTGCGGCTGGTGGACTGAAGATGATATCCATTGGCCTTGTAGAGAGCCTTACTTCCGAGGCAGCCAAGAGAGCAGCTCTTGGTGCAGGATCAAAGGTCTACAAGACCTACAGCCACGAGCTCAGTGTCAGGGAAATAAAGAGCATAGTCGAGGAAAAGCCCGACATCATACTCTTGGCTGGAGGTACGGACGGGGGGAATAAAAACTGTATTATCAAAAATGCAGAGGCCCTGTCTGGAAAAATCGGTGAAATCCCGGTAGTAGTATCAGGAAACAAAAATGCCGTAGATGATATAGAAGATATATTTGATGAGAGTGGAACATATTACAAGATAACTGACAATGTAATGCCAAGGCTCAATATATTAAATGTTGAACCAGCCAGAGAAGCCATAAGAGATGTTTTCATGGAGAAGATAATAGATGCAAAGGGACTTGGTCAAGCGGAGAAAGAGATAGACAACATAATGATGCCTACACCGACTGCCGTATTGAAGGCAGTCAATTTATTAGCTGATGGAACTAATGAAGAAGAAGGCATAGGAGAAATACTTGTTGTTGATATTGGAGGGGCCACTACAGATGTCCATTCCATATCAAAGGGAGAGCCCACAAAGTCAGGAGTAGTATTTAAAGGATTGCAGGAGCCATATGCAAAGCGGACTGTGGAAGGTGACCTGGGGATGAGGGAAAGTGCCATTTCACTTTATGAGTCTGCTGGATTTGTGAAAATGAAGAAATTCATGGCAGATGAATCCATAGATATAAAGGAAAGATGCCAATATCTTTCAAGAAACCGGGGAGTGATTCCTTATACTGAAGAGGAAATGGCTGTCGATGAAACAATTTGTACCACTGCAGTGGGAATGGCTATAGAAAGACATATAGGAAAAGTTGCTGCAGAGTATTCGCCCATGGGTGTCATATATTCCCAGGAAGGAAAGGATCTCACTGAAACAGGATATGTACTTGGAACAGGTGGAGCAATTGTCAACAGCAGAAATCCCGTAAGAATTTTAAAGGCAGGACTTGACAGCATTGAGGATGAAAAGTATCTGAAACCTGGAAAGCCTGAATACTTGCTGGACCGGGATTATATATTGTCAGCCATGGGACTTTTGTCGGAAAAGTATCCCAACAAGGCACTTAGGATATTGAAGAAGCATGTTGTAAATATAGGAACATGAGATCAATAAGATTATGAAATTATATTAAGCTATTAAGATATTGTTGATTAATGACTAGCTATGTAGGTTTGAAAGGGAATTGTTTTAAAGAAAAGAGTATATTATTTGAGGAGATTATTAGGTATGAAATTAAAAAACAAGAGATTAAGTGATGATTTATTTCACAAAATAAGAGAAGATGTTTTGACACACTGGAGCACAGGAAAGGATGTTGACTTCAAGGAAGCCCTTGACTATATGAGCAAGGTTCCTGATGAGAAGAACTTTTCCGTCCAGCTCAAGAAGGCAAAGGACAGCGGCGTAACCCTTGTTCAGCCTAGAGCGGGAGTTGCCTTGGTGGATGAGCATATAGAACTTTTGAATTTTCTTCAGGATGAAGGTGGAGCAGACCTTTTACCATCAACCATAGACAGTTATACAAGACAGAACAGATACAATGAATGTCAAAGTGGAATAGATGAAAGCATGAAGGAAAACAGGTCACTCCTTAATGGATTCCCTGTAGTAAACCATGGTGTTCACAACTGTAGAAAGGTCCTTGAAAATGTGAAGAGACCCCTACAGGCAAGACACGGTACACCTGATGCAAGACTCTTGACTGAAATCATCCATGCCGGTGGATGGACATCCAACGAAGGTGGAGGAATATCATACAATATTCCTTACGCCAAGAATGTTTCTCTTGAAAAGACACTTTATGACTGGCAGTACTGCGACAGACTTGCTGGAATATATGAGGAAAATGGTATCAAGATAAACAGAGAGCCATTCGGACCTCTTACAGGAACTCTTGTTCCTCCATCCATATCGAATGCAGTTGCAATAATAGAAGGTCTTCTTGCTGCAGAGCAGGGAGTTAAGAACCTTACTCTTGGCTATGGACAGTGCGGAAGTCTTATACAGGATATAGCGGCTATAAAGGCACTTACTCAGCAGGCTGAATCATATTTTGAAGATTATGGATATGATGTGGAACTTACTACAGTATTCCACCAGTGGATGGGTGGTTTCCCTGAAGACGAGTCAAAGGCATTTTCTGTAATAAGCTGGGGTTCTGTTGCAGCATCATTTGCTGGAGCTACAAAGGTTATAGTAAAGACACCTCATGAGGCACTTGGAATTCCTACAAAGGAAGCAAATGCTCAGGGAATCAAGGCTACAAAACAGATAATAAATCTTACAAAATATCAAAGCATTCCTGTATTCAGTGAATTAGACCAGGAAATAGAAATGATAAAAAGAGAAACAAGATGCATAATCGACAAGGTATTTGAGGTTGGAATGGGCGACCTGGCAAAGGGTGTCGTAAAAGCATTTGAAATGGGAATAATGGATATACCTTTTGCACCAAGCAAGTTCAACCAGGGAAAGATACTTCCTGCTAGAGACAATTATGGCGCAGTAAGATATCTTGATTTTGGAAACATACCTGCAGACAAGGAAGTAAAGGAGTATCATAAAAAACTTCTTGAAGAAAGAGGCGTTTATGAAAAAAGAGATGTAAGTTTTGACATGGTCATAGACGATATATTTGCAGTTAGCAAGGGAATACTAATAGGAAGACCGGAATAGTCGGTATTTACAGGAGATTATAAAATGAAGATTATAGATGTAGTATATACAAAAGGAAGAACTGGATTTTATTTTGATGATCAGAGAGCAATAAAGAAGGGAGCCGGCAAGGACGGGTTCATGTATAAGGGAGAAGCAGTAACTGACGGATTCAAAAGTGTAAGACAGGCCGGAGAATGTGTTTCGGTCATGATCGTACTTGAAGATGGTCAGGTTGCCCATGGTGACTGTGCAGCGGTACAATACTCGGGAGCAGGTGGAAGGGATAATCTTTTCCTTGCAGATGAATTTATACCAGTGCTTGAGAAGAATGTTACTCCAAAGCTTGTTGGAAGAGAACTTGAAAGTTTCAAGGACCTTGCAGAAGAATTTGATACTATGCAGATAGACGGCAGAAACATGCATACTGCATTGAGATATGGAGTTACCCAGGCTATACTTGACGGTGTATCAAAGGCAAAGAGAAAGACAATGGCTCAGGTTATCAAGGATGAATATGATACAAATGTTGAATTCAAGAGAATACCAATATTTACACAATGTGGCGACGACAGATATGATAATACGGACAAGATGATCATCAAGGGAGCCGATGTAATTCCTCACGGACTCATCAACAATGTTGAAGAAAAGCTTGGAAATGACGGTAAAAAGCTGCTTGAATATGTAGGTTGGTTAAGGGACAGAATTGCAAAGTACAATACAGACAAGTCGAAGGACATAGTATTCCATATAGATGTTTACGGAACCATAGGACTTGCTTTTGACAACGACCTTGGAAAGATTGCTGAATATTTCAGCGTACTTGAAGATGCAGCAAGGCCCCATAGGCTAAGAATAGAAGGACCTATAGATATAGAGAACAGGGAAAAGCAGGTCGACATACTCAAAAACCTTAAGGCTATTCTCACTGAGAAAAACATCAATGTTGAAATAGTTGCAGACGAATGGTGCAATACTTTTGAAGATATCAAGCTATTTGTCGATGAAGATGCTGCGGACATGGTTCAAATAAAGACTCCGGACCTTGGAGGAATCAACAATATCATCGAAGCAATACTTTACTGCAAGAGAAACGATGTAGGAGCATATTGCGGAGGAACCTGCAACGAGACTGACAGATCAGCACAGATCTGTACAAATATTGCAGTAGCCTGTGGAGCAGACCAGTGCCTTGCGAAGCCTGGCATGGGTGTTGATGAAGGATTCATGATAGTGAACAACGAGATGAACAGGATACTTGCATTATCAAAACTAAGCAGGTGATGATATGGAATTATTGAAACCGGCAAAGGCTGGAACATTGGAATCAAGCGATATCTACATAACCCTATATCCAAACGACGGCCAAGGAATAAATATAAAGCTTGAAAGCATAGTCATGAAGCAGTTTGGCAGTCAGATCAAGAAGGTAATATCAGAAAGCCTTAGAGAACTGAATGTTGAAAATGCAGATATTGTTGCCGTAGACAAGGGGGCCCTTGATTGTACTATAAAGGCAAGAGTCGAGGCGGCAGCTAGACGTTCGTCAAAATAGACTGTCCAAACAGGAGGCGGAAACCATTGAATAAATTGAGAAGAACAATGTTGTTCATTCCCGGAGATAATCCGGGAATGATTCAGAATGCCGATGTTTTCGGTGCAGACAGTGTCATCATAGACCTGGAGGATGCAGTGGGAGCTACGGAGAAAGATTCTTCCAGGCTTCTCGTTAGGAATGCACTGGCAAATCTGGATCTTGGTAATGTTGAAACCGTAGTCAGAATAAACGGAATGGATACAGAAGAAGGTGCTTTGGATATCAAGGCACTCCTTCTAGCCAGACCTGATGGCATAATGGTACCAAAGGCAACTGTTGAATATATGGAAACTGTCCATGAAATGATAAAGGATACGGAAATAACTCTTTTTCCCATTATAGAAGGGGCATACAGCCTTGAGACTGTTACAGATATCATCAAGTCATCTGACAGGATCAAAGGTCTTCTATTCGGAGCAGAAGATTTCACTGCGGACATGGGAATCAAGAGAACCAAGGAAGGCAGCGAGATATTCTATGCAAGGAACAGGATTGCTGCAGCATGCAAGGCTTTTGGGTTGGATGCTATAGACACTCCATTTACAGATACCAATGACGAAAAAGGACTTGAAAGGGATACCCTGGTTGGGAAATCCCTTGGCATGACGGGAAAGGCTGCAATAAATCCACGTCAGATAGAAAGTATAAACAGTGTCTATTCTCCGTCAGGAGAAGAGATAGACGAGGCTACAAGGATCATAAATGCAGCCCAAAAGGCTGCAAGGGAAGGAAAGGGTGTAATATCCCTGGACGGCAAAATGATTGACGCACCTATAATATCAAGAGCTGAAAAAGTTGTAGAGATTGCAAGACAGGCACAGCTTATCTGAGGTGATAATGTGAAGAACAGCATAGGTAGAGAAATACCTGAAAAAATAGAAAACTACGGGACGACAAAGCCTTTCGACGGTCCCTATGAGAATATTAGGCAAGCAACAAGAAAACAGCCTGTTTTATCCTGTGTGAAACCTGGTGAAGACAAGATATTGGAATCCATCAGGGAAGCAATTAAAAAATGCGGACTGAAGGACGGCATGACCATATCCTTCCACCATCATTTGAGGAATGGTGACAAGGTTTTGAATCTTGTAATGGAGGAAATTGCAGCCCTTGGCATCAAGAACCTGAGGGTGGCGGCAAGTTCCATCTTTCCTGCCCACAGCCCTCTAGTTGAATATATTGAAAAGGGCATTGTGACGGGAATCTGTGCCAATTACATGTCGGGACCTGTTGCCGATGCCATATCTGAAGGGAAGCTTAAATATCCTGCAATCATGCATACCCATGGTGGAAGGGCAAGGGCAATAGAGTCGGGAGACCTACACATAGACGTTGCCTTCATAGCATCACCGGCGGCTGACTCTTACGGCAACATCAATGGAGTTGAAGGACCATCGGCATGCGGAACACTGGGATATGCAGTGCCTGATGCCATGTATGCGGACAGGACAGTAGCCCTTACTGACAATATGGTTGACTATCCTGCATGTCCCATAGACATAAGCCAGGAATATATAGATTATATTGTTGTGGTGGATTCCATAGGGGATCCAAAGGGCATAGTGTCAGGTACAACCCAGGTTACTAAAAATCCAATTGACCTGAAAATCGCAAAGATGACTGCGGAGATAATAGAAAGCTCAGGGCTTCTCAAGGATGGATTTTCCTTCCAGACGGGTGCGGGAGGTACATCCCTTGCAGTGGCTGCCTTTGTCAAGGAAAAGATGAAGGAACAGGACATTAAGGGAAGTTTTGCAGCAGGAGGAATAACAAAGTTTCTTGTTGAAATGCTGGAGGAAGGGCTTTTCAAGTCACTCTTTGACGTACAGTGTTTTGACATGTATTCCATAGAATCCTATGGAAGGAATATGAAACACCAGGCAATGTCGGCATCAATGTACGGAAATCCCCACAACAAGGGTGCTGTGGTCAACAATCTTGATGTCATGATTCTTGGAGCGACTGAAGTCGATACTGACTTCAACGTAAATGTCACTACAAGCTCAAACGGCAACATTATGGGAGGTTCCGGAGGTCACAGTGATACGGCAGCAGGTTCAAAGCTGGCAATAGTTGTTACCAAGCTCATCAAGGGAAGGCTTCCAATAATTGTCGATGATGTAACAACGGTTACAACTCCCGGTGAAACTGTTGACATCATTGTCACGGAAAGAGGTATAGCTGTGAATCCAAGGAGAAGTGACCTTCTTGAAAGGCTGAAGGATGCAAAGTTGCCCCTGTATACAATAGAAGAACTGAAGGAAATGGCTGAAGGCATTTCAGGAGTTCCCGACAGTCTTGAATTCGAGGATGAAATCGTCGGTCTTGTGGAATACAGGGATGGTACTGTAATAGATGTAATAAGAAAGGTAAAGAATTAAGGTCGTGATAATATGTATGGTATTAACATAGAGGAATTCGATTTGAAAAACAGACTGGAGATAGAAAAATTTCTATCTCCCTTTGAGATTGAACTGGAAGATGATGTAGAACATACCCTTGTAGCAAGGGAAGATGGTGTCATAGTAGGAACCTGCTCATCTTCAGGAAATATAATCAAAAGTGTAGCTGTAAAATGCACCTGTGGAAATACGGGAATAGGATCCAAGCTTGTTACCCATATGATGAACCATCTCTTTGACAGGGGAATATACGATGTATTCGTATTCACCAAAAAGACAAATACTCAAATATTCAAAGACCTGGGATTTAAGGAAATTGTATCCTCAGACAAGGTAGTCCTTATGGAGAACGGAAGAATCGGTATTGAAGATTATGTAGATAGTATGTTCAAAAAAAGCGGTTTGGGAGACGGCAAAAAGGGTGCAATAGTCATGAACTGTAATCCGTTCACAAAAGGGCATATGAATCTTATAGATAGAGCATCCTGTGAGAATGAAGAAGTTGTTGTATTCATAGTGGAGGAAGACAGGTCTCTCTTTTCTTTTGAAAACAGGATAGACCTTGTCAAAAAATGTACTGGAAAACTTGAAAATGTCCATATCATTCCAGGAGGAAGATATATCATATCATCAAATACTTTCCCGACCTATTTTCTCAGGGAAGAGGACAAATCATCCCAATATATGGAGATAGACCTAAAGATATTCGGCAAGTATATAGGCCCCGTATTCAACATCAATAAAAGATATGCAGGCACAGAGCCATACTGTAA
>CAZFYP010000013.1:0-28542 GCA_964523535.1 uncultured Clostridia bacterium | reverse complement strand
CCGGATTTGAACCGATGACCCCTTCCTTACCATGGAAGTGCTCTACCTACTGAGCTACATGGGCACTTTTTCATAACGATTTCATTTTACTATCTTAGCTTTTAACTGTCAATAATAAATAGACAATATGAATTTCATTTAACAAATTATTTTTCAATTTTTGCTGTTTCTAAGGTCCTTTAATTTCTCCAAAGTCTCTGAATCCAATGCTCCTCTGAATTTTACATCCTGTCGGGATATTTTATCCCTTTTTCTGTCAATTTCTCTTTTTGTATCAAGAACAGAATGATAAAATTCCCTTGCAGACATTCGCAGTCCACCTCTGGACATTATGAGCTGCTGAAGGAGTCCATCGGAAGTGGCAACTGTAACCTTTCTGTATCTTCCTATATCGTCAAGTATTCTTTCAATATATGTGTCTGCAGTTTCATTTTCCTTGGTATAGATTATCTCCAATCCACCCTGTTTTTCGACCTTTTTATTTGCACCCTTCACCTTGTAGGCATCAAATACAAGGACAACATTGATATCCCTGTAGGCCTGGTATTCAACAAGAATATCCACAAGACCCTGCCTTGCAGCCTCTATGTTTATATCCATCAGTTCCCGGAGTTCATCCCAATCATTTATTACATTATATCCATCTACAAAGATGTACTCCTTTCCTTGATACATTTAAATACCCCTTTGCTTCAACACTTCGAATATTATGATGGATGCGGCACAGGATGCATTGAGGGAATTAACCTTTCCTCCCATGGGAATATCTACTATTACGTCGCAATTGTCCCTTACAAGCCTGCTGATTCCCTTGCCTTCACTTCCAATGACAAGAGCAGTGGCTGCATCGTATTTTTCTTCATAATAGTGCTTGTCACCATTCATATCGGCTCCGTAGATCCAAAACCCCTTGTCTTTAAGGTCCTGAATGACTGTATTTATGTTTTTGACCTTGACTATATTCATATACTCAAGGGCACCTGCAGAAGTTTTGGCTGTTGTATCGGTAATCTGGGCAGCTCTTCTTTCAGGTATCACAACTCCGTGGACTCCAGCACATTCGGCGCTTCTGATTATGGCTCCAAGATTGTGCACATCTGTTATTCCGTCCAATATCACAATGAAAGGCTTTTGTTCCTTGGCTGCCGCAGCTTCAAGTACATCATCCATGGTGCTGTACTTGAAGTCCTCAAGTTCCGCAGCCACACCCTGATGACTTCCACCCGAAGACATTGAATCAAGTTTTGACTTGTCGACTTCATTTATGATTATCCTTCTTTTTTTCGCAAGGACTATTATACTTCTGTTGTTGTTCTTTCCATCCTTCTTCTGGACATATATTCTTTCTATTTTTTTGTCACTGTTCAATGCTTCAAGAACAGGATTTCTTCCTATTATCAACCTCATGGCTACCTCTTAATGAATTGTTTGGCGATGTTAAACAATTCATCTATTCTTTCTTTTCTGTTTAGTATGTAAAGATATCCAAGGAGTGACTCGAATCCAGTAGCATGCTTGTAATCAATAAGTTTAGCATTCTTTGGAATGGAACCGCTTTTGGCATTTCTTCCCCTTTTGAATATTCTGATTTCCTCATCACTAAGAATATCCATTATTTCCTTCACGACCTCAGCCTGTGCTTCAGCCTTTACAAATCTCACTGCATTTTTATGGAGCTGGTTTACATTCAAATCCGTAGTTTCAACAAGATAGGACCTTACATAAAGCTCATATACAACATCACCAATATAAGCCAGCTGAAGGGGCGACATTAGCTTTGGGTCCCGCTTTATTATATTTTCTTCCATTTGACTCCATCTCTTGTATCTTCTACTTCAACACCAATCTCAAGGAGAGCATCCCTAAGTTCGTCCGCCAGCTTGAAATCCTTGTTTTTTCTTGCTTCTATTCTCTTGTTGATGAGTTCCATTGCTTCTTCGGATACTTCATCCTCTACTTCCTTGTACAATATTCCAAGTACATCCGCCAGTTGAAGATATTCTTCATTGACAAATTCTGCCGATTCCCTTGATGTAAACTCGTCAAATGTAGAGTTTACAAATTTTGCTATCTCAAAAAGAGCCGTAACAGCATCAGCAGTATTTATATCATCTTCCATTGCTTGTTCAAACTGATTCTTGAATTCTATCATCTTCAATTTAATTGTGTCATCAACAAGTCCAGGAGGATTGTTTTCCATGAAGAACTTCAGATTCCTCTTGCAATTATACAATCTCTGTAGGGATGCATCAGCCTGGTGAATTGTCTCCCTGCTGTAGTTTATAGGTTTTCTGTAATGACCTGAAACTATGAAGAATCTCAGTATTTCAAGATCATATTCCTTACTCACATCCCTCACTGTAAAGAAATTATTTAGAGATTTACTCATTTTTTGATTGTCTATATTGATCATTCCATTGTGGAGCCAATATCTGGCAAATGGCTTTCCTGTCAATGATTCACTTTGGGCTATTTCATTTTCATGGTGAGGGAACTGCAAGTCCTCTCCACCGGCATGGATGTCAATTGTATCTCCAAGAAGTTCCTTTGCCATTACTGAACACTCTATATGCCATCCCGGTCTTCCCTTTCCCCACGGGCTTCCCCATGAAGGTTCTCCAGGCTTTTCCTTTTTCCACAGGGCAAAGTCCGAAGTTGTTTTCTTTTCATCGTTGACCTGAACCCTTGCTCCTGAAATAAGGTCTTCAAGGTTTTTCTTTGAAAGCTTGCCGTAGTCCTTCAGCTTTGTAGTATCGAAATATACATTTCCATCAACATTGTAGGCAAATTCCTTTTCCTCAAGTCCTTTTATGAACTTAATTATACCGCCTATATAGTCGGTGGCCTTGGGATGGATTGTTTCTTCTTCAAGTATGTTAAGACCCTTAGTATCGGTGATATATTCCTTGATATATCTTTCAGCCAGTTCCTTTACAGTAGTGTCCTCTTCAATGGCCCTGTTGATGAGCTTATCGTCAATATCTGTAAAGTTAACTACATATTCGACATCATATCCCTTGTACTTGAAATATCTTCTAAGAGTATCAAAAATAACTGCAGGCCTGGCATTTCCAACGTGTATATAGTTGTATACTGTTGGACCGCAGGCATATATCTTCACCTTGTCTTTTTCAATTGGAATAAATTCTTCTTTTTTCCTTGTAAGTGTATTATACAGTCTCACCTAATCACAACCTTTCTATTTAAGTGCATCCATTACATAGTCTATTCTTTCAAGAAGCAGCACCTTTCCAAGAATGACAAATGTCTTTCCAAGATCCGGTCCGTGCATCTGGCCTGTAACTGCAGCCCTTATAGGCATGAACAATCCCTTGCCTTTTGCTCCTGTTTCCTTTTTCAAAACTTTGAATATTGAAGATGCAAATTCCTCATCTATTGTCTGAGTTTCCTCTATTTTTGCCTTAAAAGCATTTAGCAGCCTTTCAACATGCTCCTGTTGAAGGGTTTCTATTACTTCTTCATTCTCAAAAACAACCTCATGTCCAAAGAAAATACCCATGTGGTCTGCTATTTCAGAAGCATGGCTCACTTTTTCCTTGAGAGTATCAACTATCATTTCAAGCATGTCTGCCTTGTCTTCCACATCAGTTTCCTTCACATATCCTTTTTCAATCATGAAAGGCAGTGCAAGCTCAAGAAGTTTCTTGTTATCTGCTTCCTTTATGTAATGTGCGTTGACCCAGTTAAGCTTGTCAACATCAAATACACCACCGGTATTTGAAACCCTATCGAAAGAAAAATCTTCGATAAGCTCATCCATAGTGAACAATTCCTTATTGTCATTTGGACTCCATCCTACAAGAGCGAGATAGTTCACAAGACCTTCAGGAAGATATCCCTTTTTCTTGAAGTCAGATACAGCTACATCCCCTTGTCTTTTACTCAGTTTTTTCTTGTCCTTATTCAACACTGTTGGTAAATGAACAAACTCAGGAATATCCCATCCAAAATACTTGTAGAGAACAGCCTGTTTTGGAGTTGAAGTAAGCCACTCCTCTCCTCTAACTACATGAGTAATACCCATAAGATGGTCGTCTATTACAACTGCAAAGTGATAAGTAGGGAATCCGTCGGACTTGATCAAGACCTGATCGTCTATTTCAGATGAGTTTATGGATATATCTCCTCTTACAGCATCCTTGAAAGTGATATCAGTATCTTCAGGCACCTTAAGCCTGATTACATAGCTTTCTCCTGCATCAATTCTCTTCTGTACACCTTCCTTGGAAAGTCCAAGACAGTATCTGTCATACATTGGAGTCTTACCTTCTTCCTTTTGCTTCTCTCTTACTTCGTCCAGTCTTTCCTTTGAACAGAAACAGTAATAGGCATGACCTTTTTCTACAAGCTCATCAATATATTTTTTGTATATGTCCAATCTCTCTGACTGAATATATGGACCATACTCTCCCTTTTGTACTATTTGGCCGTTTTCTATAAAGACACCTTCATCATGGGTTATTCCCGCCCACGTAAGGGAATCTATAAGATTCTCAAGTGCTCCCTCTACTAATCTTGTTCTGTCCGTATCTTCTACTCTTAATATATATTTTCCATTTTGTCCCTTTGCAAATAAATAATTATATAAGGCAGTTCTCAAGCTGCCGATATGAACATATCCTGTTGGACTCGGTGCAAATCTCACTCTAATACTCATAATTTCCTCCATTAAATATCTATTTATTAAATACAGCTGATATTATACCATTATTCTGCATTATATCAACATAAAATCATCTACTTATTATATAACAGCATGACTGCAGTATCAAGAACGTTATTTTCTTTTACGCTATTGTTGTTTTCTGTATATTGAAGCTGTGGTATAATTATTTGTGATTTTATTATCAATGAATATATTACCGAAAATTATGTTTAACGATAAAATAATTGTAATGATTTCAAATTGATAACTACTTTTAATTGATAATTTTTTCATTTTTCCCTTTAAAATTTTCAGTTTTTGTGTTATAAATATAGTAACAGTTAATGGAGGTGCAATACATGAGCACATTAAAATTAAAAGACGATATATACTGGATTGGAATCCTAGACCATAAACTTAGGGTTTTCGACATAATAATGGAAACAAAATTCGGTACAACATATAACTCCTATCTTGTAAAAGGCAGTGAAAAAACCGTTTTGGTTGAAACCGCCAAGGCAAAGTTCTTTGATGACTACCTTAACAACATAGAAGAATATGTAAGCATAAGCGATATAGACTATATAGTACTTGACCATACGGAGCCTGACCATACAGGATCTGTTGAAAAGATTCTTGACATGAATCCAAACATTACAATTGTTGGTTCAAAGGGAGCCATACAATTTGTAGAGCATATAATAAACAGAAGCTTCAACTCAATGGTTGTAAAATCAGGAGACAGCCTGGATCTTGGAAACAAAACAATGGAATTCATAAGCGCACCAAAGCTTCACTGGCCTGATTCTATCTATACATATATTCCAGAAGACAAAGTTCTTTTCACTTGTGATTCCTTCGGCTCCCACTATTGCCTGGATTCAATTCTGCAAAGCACCATAGAAAATCAGGAAGATTACATGGAAGCATTGAAATACTACTTCGACATGATACTTGGACCTTTCAAGGCCAGTTTCCTTAGAGCCATAGACAAGATAAAAGACCTCGAAATCGACATGGTATGTACTGGTCATGGTCCAGTTCTTGACAGCGACCCGTGGAAGATTATAAATCAAAGCAAGGAATGGTCTACAGAAGTCAATCCAAACAAAAATAAAACTGTTGTAATAGCCTATGTTTCAGCATATGGATATACTGAAGAGATGGCACAACATATTGCAGAAGGAATAAAGTCTGAGGACGTAGATGCAGTACTTTACGACCTTACAAATGCAGATATCCAAGCACTTGCAGTAGATCTTTACTGGGCAAACGGAATACTTCTAGGTTCCCCTACAATACTCTGCGATGCACTTAAGCCCGTATGGGACCTAACTACTACAATGTTCCCCGAAATCCACGGCGGTAAATTCGCATCTGCCTTTGGTTCCTACGGTTGGAGTGGTGAAGCTGTGCCGAATCTTATGACAAGGCTTAAGCAGCTTAGAATGAGAATAACAGACGAAGGCTATCAGCTCAGATTCAAACCAAGTGTTGATGAAATCAAAGGTTGTTTTGAATTTGGAAAACAGTTTGCAGAAAAAATTGCAAACAGTATAAAGTAGAATTACCATTATTCAAAAGCAGCTACAAAAAATAAGCAATAATCCAACTTTTTTAATTTAATATGTTGCTTATTTTTTACAGCCGCCTGTTAAATGAATAGCTACAGAAAAAGGACCGGAAAATTTCCGGTCCTTAAATTTGCTGTTTTTTCAGTCCACTATCTCTATACCGTCAAGCTGGTTCTTTACTGATTTTCTAAGGTTTTTGATATATTCTTCCCTGAGTTTCTTTTGTTCAATTTTTTCCTCTTCTGTAAGTCCCTCGCCTTTTGCTTTTCTGGCAAGTACATTGATTCTGTCAATCTTTTCTTTTGATAACATGTTTTTTACCTCTTTAATTTAAATCTTTTTACAGGTTCATAGACCCTTTTTCCATCTTCCTGCCTGCTGCTGTATAGAGTTACTGAATTTACAAGAAACTCATCATGAAGATATTCCTTTATGGAAGACTCTATATTGAAGAGGGAGTTGTTGAATTCAATCTCTCTCCCCAAAGTTATATGGGGCAGGAACTTCCGCTTTTCCTTTGATATGCCAAGCCTGGTAAGACTATTTTCAACCTTGTGATTCAAGTCGATAAGATCCTCAACATCTCCTTTAAGTCCAATCCAGGCTACCCTGATTATGTCTTTTCCTCTAAAGAAGCCAAGCTCATTCATTGAAAACTTCATAGGTTTTCTTCCCGACAAGGCTGATTCGATATTGTCTGCTATTTGTGATATTTTCCTTTCATCAGCATCTCCAATGAATTTTACAGTGAGATGAATATTCTTGTAATAAGCCCATCTTCCCTTGTCAGCACTTTTTTTTAGTATTTTTTGAATTTCAACAATATTATTCTGTGTCTTCATATCGAAATCCAATGCCAAAAACATTCTCATCAGTCTTTAATTTTTACACTGTTTCTCTTGATGAAACTAAATGGAAGCTCTATCACTGAAGGCTGGTCCTTGTCTCCTTCAATCTTCTTGATAAGGGTTCTGATACTTACAGCACCTATATCGTAATAAGGCTCCGATATTGTAGTAAGTGTAGGTCTTACAAACTGGCTTTCCTTGTAGTTTCCATATCCAACAACAGAAATATCGTCAGGCACCTTGTATCCATTGTCAAAAAGATAGTTTATAAGTCCTATGGCAAGCTCATCATTTGTACAGAAAACTGCAGAAATGTTTTCTATCTCGGCAGCCACCTCATGAGCAATATCGTAAGCGAAATTATACCTTCTTCCTCCTGCAACAAACACTTTTGAATAGTCAAGTTCATTTTCCTTGAGTGCCTCTTTGTATCCATTAATCTTATCCTGCTCATATGTAGCCCTGTCGTCAAAATCTGATAAGAAGGCTATGTTTTTATGTCCTTCATTTATAAGATATTTTGTCATTTCATATGAAGCTGCATGACTGTCTATCTTTACATGATCTATCTTGTCGTTTCTTATGTCTCTGGTAAAGTAGATTGAATTCTTGTTGTATTCATTTACCTTGTCTATTATCTCTTCGTCAAATCTGTAACCTATGAGGATTATACCTTCGGCCTGCTTTCTGTTCAGCAGGGAAAGATAATTCATCTGTGCTTCCTTGTCATAGTATGAACTACAAAGAAGAATATCATAGTTGTACATCTTTCCTACTTCTTCCACTCCCTTGACCATTTCAGCAACATAAGTATTGGACAGGTCGTTTACTATAACACCTATGAGATATGATCTTCTTGTAACCAGACTTCTGGCAACATCATTTGGTCTGTATCCGGTTTCGTCTATTACTTCAAGTACTTTCTTCCTTATTTCCGGGCTTACCGGCTTTGAATCGTTAATTACTCTTGACACTGTCGATATCGAAACACCAGACAGTCTTGCTACATCTTTAATAGTTACCATAACATCCTCTCTTTCTATTTTGTTTTTTATACTTTTAATTAAGCATTACTCCATTTTCCTGTTTTCCTTTTAATTCCACAAATAATTTTCCTGTTTTCCTATATTATATACCTTTACTGGCCTTTTTCAAGTTTTTTCCGATATTTCTTGTTAAAAAACAACATATATAATAAAATATCCCTGGTGATTATAATGAAAGATGAACAAATGTCTTTATTCAAACTTATGGATTTCAACAAGCAGCCCGACAGCGAAATTCCGCAAGGAATTCATCTGTCAGGCAAGCAATTGTGGTGTCCATATTGTTCAAATAAAGTAATATTTAAAAGAGACAAAAAACTTGGCGTGAAAAAATGCCCTATCTGCGGTATTACCGAAAAGGACTATTGGGTTAAGAAGGTAAACAACATACTTTAGCCCAGTCTGTTTTCTATTAGCAAGGCAAGCTCTGAAGCCTTGCTTCTTATATCTTCCTCGTTTTCCCCTTCAATCATAACCCTTACCAATGGCTCGGTTCCAGATGGTCTTATAAGAACCCTTCCTGCACCGTGAAATTCCTCTTCAAGCTTCTTGATTGAATCCTCTATTACAGAATCTTCCATATATGAATGCTTGTTTGAATTTTCAACCTTGGCATTTATAAGTACCTGTGGCATTGTTGTCATTATTGATGAAAGCTCGGACAACGGCTTATTTTGTTCTCTTACAGCCTCTATAAGCTGAAGAGCAGTTAGAAGTCCGTCTCCAGTAGTGTTATGCTCAAGGAATATTATATGTCCCGACTGTTCTCCACCTAGAACATGTCCCGACTTCTTCATCTCCTCTATTACATATCTGTCTCCAACCCGTGTCTTTACAACTGTAATGTCTTTCTTGTCCAAACACAGGTCAAGTCCCATATTGCTCATTACAGTACCTACTATTGTATTGTTCTGAAGCTTGTTCCTGTCCTTCAGGTAGCTTCCACAGACTGCCATGATATGGTCTCCGTCTATTACATTCCCCTTATCATCAACTGCTATGAGCCTATCGGCATCACCATCGAATGAAAGGCCGATATCTGCACCTGTATCCTTAACAAGCTGCTGTATAACCTCGGGATGGGTGGAACCGCTGTTCACGTTGATATTTATTCCAGTTGGCTGGTTGTTTATTACATAAACCTCTGCTCCAAGCTTAAAAATCAGCTCAGGAGCCACCTTGTATGCTGCTCCGTTTCCACAATCCATCGCTATTTTCAGTCCTGAAAAATCAGCATTAACAGTCTTTTCAAGAAAATCAATGTAGATCTTGTTTGGATCTTCAAGCTCGACTTTCCTTCCTACATGGAAATCAACAGGATAATATCCTATGTCGGCTCCTTCAAGTATTATCTTTTCAATATCCTCTTCCATTGCATCTGGAAGCTTGAAGCCCTTGGAATCAAAAAACTTTATTCCATTGTATTCAACAGGATTATGTGATGCAGAAATCATGATTCCACCATCTGCATCCAGTTCCCTTATCAGACAGGCAACAGCTGGTGTTGGAAGTACCCCTGCATACAGGACGTCTATTCCCGCCGAATTAAGTCCTGCCGAAACGGCTCCTTCAAGCATATGGCCAGAAATCCTTGTATCCATTCCAATTACTATTTTAGGTCTATCCTTACCTTTAGTAAGTATATATCCACCAGTTCTGCCTATCTTGTAGGCAAGCTCACATGAAAGCTCCGTATTTGCTATTCCTCTAACTCCGTCTGTTCCAAATAATTTTCCCAATTTTGTTCTCCTTTATGTTTCCATTCATATTTTACTTTGTGAATTTTATCCACAAGTAAACTCTATTCTTATTGGTTTGCAATTTACCTTATATGATATCATAAAATATCCCTGTAAAAAAGTTAAGTTTTTCTAATATTTCACTCAACCACTATTTACAGGGATACTTCAAATATAATTTTCAAATTTAAACTATGACTTTATGGGTAATTCCACTGTGAATGTGCTTCCTCTATCAATAATGCTGTCAACCTTGATTGTACCTCCATGGTTTTCAACTATCCATTTCGCAATACTTAGACCAAGTCCAGTACCGCCTTCTTCCCTGTGTCTTGACTTGTCTGCCCTATAGAACCTGTCGAAAATCCTGTCAAGGTCCTCTCCTGATATTCCAACACCCTTATCGGAAATTTCCAGGACCGCCTTGTTCTTTTTCGAAGTCAACCTAATGGAAAATTTGCCGGGGCTTTCTGTATATTTTATTGCATTGTCTGTCAGAATGGAAAGCATCTGTGTAAGTTTCAACTCATCACCGGAAACCAACAATCCATCTTCAAGGTCCATTTCAACTAAAATATCCTTAAGCTTGAATTTTTCAGAGAACTTGTCAACAGTTCTCCTGCAAATATTTGTCAAATTCACATCTCCACTAGCAATCACAACCTGGTTTGCATCAATCTTTGCCAGCATTAGAAGCTCACCTACAAGCTTGGACATGACTTCCGTCTCCGAGTATGCATTATCTAGCCACATCCTGTTGTCTGCTATGGTGCCACTGTCATCACACATGGCAGCATCAAGATTTGTCTGTATTACAGTCAAGGGAGTTCTAAGTTCGTGGGATGCATCGGCTATGAATTCCTTCTGCTTGTTCCATGACTCCATTACAGGCCTGATACTCTTTCCTGCTATATACCAGGATATTACTGCCAATATAAATGAACTTACAATAATTTTCTAAATTTTTTAACGGATTGACTGATATGCAACGCATTGAAACATCTGAATCCCATCTTTGATCCATTATTAAAAAAACTTGTATATACCCTATAGTTCACATCTTCTATCTCATCATATGAAAACTTGCTCTCCCTGTCTTCATAGGCTTCCAGTACATATTTTTCAAATTCATTGAAAGGAATATCATCATTGTTCTCTACATATACAAGATCAAGCATCTGGTCATAGACTACATATCCCAGTTTGAGTTTTGTGTCATTTACTGCAAACATACCTTTGAATTTCTCAAATATCTTTCTATTATCATTATATCTGGGAAACACATTAGGATCAAACATATTGCTTTCACTCGCTATTATTCTATTGGCCGAGTCAACAAGCATATTTTCTGATGATTTTGCAATAACCCTGCTTGTTGCAAAATAAACAGTAGAAGAGAGAGCTGACAGGAACACTACAAGAATCACAAGAGTGGAACATGTAAATCTGATTCTTAATTTTCTAAACATATCATTTCTCCTTGAGAATATATCCAATTCCTCTTACTGTTTCTATTTTACATTTGGAACTTTCAAGCCTCTTCCTTAGATGATGTATGTATATTTCAATATTATTTTCAAGCACATCTGTTTCCAGTCCCCACAACCTGTCTATTATCTGTTCCCTGGTGAAGACCTGGTTTGGCCTGTTTATGAGCATTTCAATAAGATCCCCTTCCTTCTTGGGAATTTTTAAAGATATGTCTCCTACAACCAACGTAAGGTTCTTTGGATCATATTCCAAATCTTCGTACTTGAATGTTTCTCCCTTATATTCCGTATTTTTTCTTCTGCCAAGGGCATGTATCCTTGCAATGAGCTCCTTTGTCGCAAAAGGCTTAATGAGATAATCATCAGCTCCCAACTCAAGTCCCTTAACCCTGTCGTCAACAGTATCCTTTGCAGTCAACATGAGAACAGGAGTGCTAATACCCTTCTTTCTCATGTTTTCAAGTATTTCAAGTCCCGTAACATTGGGAAGCATAATATCCAACACCACTACGTCATAAATGTCCTTTTCGGAAAGCATAAGACCTTCCTCACCGTCATTTGCTATTTCTGCATCTATCATCTGTTTCTTCAACAAAAACTGAAGGGCCTGGGTTAGCTTTACTTCATCTTCTACTAATAATATTTTCATAAAATATCCTTTCATGTTCAAATTCTAATTGATTTTATCCACAAGAAAGTGATTTCACTGGTCACCCACGTGCACCTTAATATTGCAGTATGCTTCTCTGAATTCCATTAATAAAGTATATAACATTTTTCACTTCTAATAAAGTAATAATAACTTTTATATATTATACGATACTACACCAACCTTAATAAAAACTTAACCCAAAAGGCGGTTAAGCCGCGTCATCTGAATAAACAGATGTTAAGGGGTAAATGAAAGTAAAAAAGGATCTCCGGCTGCAACCGAAAATCCTTTTATTGTTCTTCTATTCGTATCTCAATGCATCAACAGGTTTAAGCTTTGATGCCTTGTTTGCCGGATACATTCCGAAAAATACTCCCACGAAGAGAGAAAATCCAAATGCAATTGCCACTACAGTCACATTCATGACGGCTGTTATATCCATCATTTCACTTATGATGTTGTTTACTGCGGCCCCAAGGATTATGCCCACAAGTCCACCCATACAGCTGATGACTGACGATTCTATGAGAAACTGAGTAAGTATGTTGCTTCTCCTAGCTCCTATTGCTTTTCTTATGCCTATCTCCCTAGTTCTTTCAGATACAGTAACCAGCATTATGTTCATGATACCTATTCCACCTACTATCAGTGATATACCTGCTATTCCACCAAGCATCAGGGTAAGGGTAGCTGTAATTTCATCCAAGGCTTCCAGCATCTCCTCTTGGTTAAATACCCTGTAGGAATCATCATCTTCATACATTGTAAGAAGATATTCCTCTATGTTTTCAAGAATTGCATCAGATTCTATTTCACTGGATCCCTGTAGAGATATACTGCTTATGCTGTCCACCCTAAATTCTCTCATTGCAGTTGTATAGGGTATTATTACAACATCATTGCTGGATCCCATGGATGTGCTTTCCTTTTCCTCCATGACTCCTACTACCAGATACTTGTCTCCATCAATTGAAATCTCGCTTCCCATAGGGTCCTCTGTACCGTAAATATTTTCCACTGTTTCTGATCCCAATACTGCAACCTTGTTCCTGAAATCCACATCAATAGGACTTATGAACCTTCCAGAAGCCAGTTCAAAGTTCTGAATTTCAGTATAGTTTTCATTGACACCACTTATGGATACACTATCGGATTCGGTACCGAACTTAATAGTTGCATTGTTACTAATAGTCGGAGTCAATTTCTCCACACCTTCTATGAAACTCAATTCTTCCAGATTTTCTATTTCAAAATCAACAGTGTTATCCGTTATGTTAACACTCAAAAGATTGGATCCCATCTCTTCTATTCTTTCAGTTACATTTGAAGTGGCCCCCTGACCGACAGAAACCATAACAATGACTGAGAAAACACCTATGATTATACCAAGCATTGTAAGAAGTGTCCTCATCTTGTTGGCCAGAATGGACTTCATTGCCATTTTCAGTGTATTGCTTATGCTCATATGCATATTCATCTAATTCACCTTCCTGTCCTGAATTAGACCGTCTCTGATTGTTATCTGCAATTTGGACCTTTCAGCCACTTCTATGTCATGGGTAATGACAAGTATAGTCTTTCCCTGGTTATGAAGATCATCTATTATCTTGAGAACCTCGTTACCAGACTTTGTATCCAGGTTTCCAGTAGGTTCATCAGCTAGAAGTACTGAAGGATCTCCAACAAGAGCCCTAGCTATGGCAACCCTCTGCTGTTGTCCTCCTGAAAGCTCAGTTGGTCTGTGGTGCATCCTGTCTGAAAGGCCTACATTTTTTAAGGCCTCTTCCACTCTTAACTTTCTCTCCTTGGGCTTCACTCCCCTGTATATAAGAGGAAGTTCCACATTCTCATATGCATTGAGCTTTGAAAGTAGATTGAATTTTTGGAATATGAAACCAATCTTCTCATTCCTTATGCCAGCCAGGGCATTTTCATCATAGGTGGCTATTTCCTTTCCGTCAAGATAGTACTCTCCCGTTGATGGCAGATCCAGACATCCAAGTATGTTCATGAGAGTGGACTTACCTGATCCCGAGGGTCCAATTATGGAAACAAAATCCCCTTCCTTGACATTAATGGAAACACCCTTCAGTACTTGGAGTTCAATATCACCCATATAGTATGTTTTGGTAACATCCCTGATATCTATCATTGTCTTTGTCCTCCACCATCACTAGGTCTTTCCGGCCTATCTCCTCCATCCATCATCATTCCAGGCATCATGATTCCAGCATCTTCACCATCTTCAGACACTATTTCGTTATAGTATATGGTATCACCTTCCAAAAGTCCCGATAATACTTCAACGTAAGACTCGTTTACTATGCCTACTTCTATTTGTTGAGGAGAAAGATTTCCTTCATCATCCTTAACCATTACAACATACTTGCTGCTTATCTTCTTGACAGCTTCCACAGGAATCATGAGTGTATCGGAGCTTTCCTCTATAAGTATTTCAGCATCAACATTCATTCCGGACATCATATCCTTCCTGTCGTCAACCATTACTGTAACATCATATGTCGTAACTCCATTTGAGTATGATCCACTTAAGGAAATACTGTCTACAGTACCTGTGAAGGTTTCGTCCTCGAAAACATCACATTCTATTATTACATTCTGTCCCTTCTCAATATTCATTATATCTAGTTCATCTACTTCTATTATTATCTCCATTTCATCAAGATTGGCAACCTTGAAAAGTTCATCACCACTTTCTACATATCCGTCCTCGTCTACAAATACAGTCAATACGGTACCGTCAATTGGGGACTCGGCAGTTGAATCATCTTCATTGAGTTCTTCAAGATCCAGTCTCTTTGACTCAACAGTCAGCTTTTGTTTCTCGATTTCTTCAAGTATATCACCGCTTGTAATTACAGCAAGCAAGTCACCCTTGTTTACGTAGTCTCCACTCTCAAAATATAGCTTATTAATTTCTCCATCATAGGGGGATTCTAAATCGTCAACATCATTTTCCACTGCACTTCCTTCATAAGGTGCTGTATATGTCCCTGTATAGTTTTCAACTGTAATTCTGACAGCTGAACCTTCAGAAAGAGCTCCGTCGTACTCAATTTCCACTTCCACCTCATATCCTACAGAACCCGCACCTGTAGCAACGGGGGTGCTATCCGTCGAAGTCACCTTTCCTTCAAGTGTAATGAGATAATCTGAAAGAAATACAGAAGCAGAGTCTCCTATATTTATGTTTTCTATCTGAGTAGCAGTAAAATATGATTGAACTTTTATTACATTAACTTCATTAAGTTCTGCAAAATCATCGCCTTCATCCACTTCATCACCTTCTTCAACCATATAGCTGATAGTACCTGACCTTGATGCATATACTTTCAGCTCATTGTAGGTCTCATATAGATCACTCAAATCATTCTTTGCTACTGAAAGATTGTATTCTGCAAGATCTATATCATACTGCTGATCCTCATCATCACTGTCAATCTCATAGATAGCCAAAAGTTCGTCTTCACTAACCATCTGCCCTTCTTCAACATAGATTGTCTCTATGGTTCCATCAACCTCTGATGATACAGTCCTTACATCGGAAGGTTGAAGACTGCTGGATCCTGTAATGGATTTCTTGATATCACCTTTCTCTACTGTATACTCCACTTCAATTATATTGCTTGTTTCTTCTGAAGCATTCTTTGATTCCGTATACTTGCTATATCCGAAAAATCCTCCTACTACAAGCACTATTACCACGATAATCGCAATTATCATTTTTCTGTTTTTCTTTTTCACAATAACCTCCACTGGATTAAATATTTATTTAATTACTTTTCATATTCATAATATTAATCCAGTTACCTTAAAGAAACCTTAAAGATTCAAAACTTAAGGAAAACTAAAGGTTTTCTTAAGGAAATTTCTACATAACAAAAAGACACCTCTCTAACGGACATGTTATTCAATAAACAATATTGTCCTTTAGAGAGGTGTCTTAATAAAGATTCAAATCAACAATCAATTTAAATAAAACTTATTTATCAGCTGAGTTTTTCAATAATCTTGTCTGCTGCAACTTCAATTTCTGTTAAAAGATTCTTGTTTTCAATATATCCGCTGCCTATCTTTTGATACTCTTCCTTGTATTCTACCGCTCCTACGGTCTTCAGGTTTATCATATCCTCAAGTTCCTTTGGAGTAAACATGCTTCCTCTTTTTCCTTCCTTCTTCACGTACTTGTTAACAAGATACAGTATATTACCAGCATTTTCCTTTCCTATGATATTAAGACAAGTATTTATTCTGCCAAAATCCTCAATTCTACTCTCTGTAATAAGAATAATCCTGTCAAGTACGTTGTAATCCATGATGTCATTCTCATTACTGATACTGCCACCGTCAATTATTATATAATCATACTTGTCATTGAGTATCATGAACAACTTTCCGAAAAGTTTTTTTTCTTCGGATTTTTTTGTTTCCAGTCTGGGTGTTGGAATCATGTCAAATACAGAACCTTCAACATCAGCTGATATCTTGCTTTCATCAAGAGTGCAGGTATCATCCACCATATCCACATAATCATAGATTATATTCATGTCATATTCAAGATATACCGATGCATTTTTTGTTGAACCTGATATATCCACATAAACCACACTTCCTTCATTTGAAAGCTTCTTTGCCAGTTCAAGTGAAATCACCGTTTTTCCCTGTTGTTCCTCGCATGAAGTTACCAGTATAAATTTACTCATTTGCTGCTCCCTCGTCAATATTTTCTTCCGATGCCGCTGCTGCAGCCTCCGCTTCCAAAGCTTCCTGTTCAAGTTCTTCTTCCGATTTCAAATTTAAATAGTCACCTATTACTTCCCTTACAACAGGTGCAGGGAATCTTCCCGAACCACCTTGGAATATAACCGATGCCACTGCTATCTGAGGGTCGTCTGCTGGTGCAAAGGCAACATACCATCCAAAGTCGTCATAGGGTTCTCCCGTTTCAGGATTTAGACCGTCCTTTTCAGCAGTTCCAGTCTTTGATGCAACATCAACAGGAAAACTATTATACATTCCCCCTGTATTTTCAGACACCATGACCATCCCCCTAGTCACTATATCAAAATATGAATAGTCGGATACTTCTATCCTTTGAGAATTTCTTTCAGGCATATATGTAACCATGTCATCATTGTAGCTTGTTCCCTTGCTTATGACACTGACATTGTGTCTGTATCCGCCATTTGCCACTGTAGCTATATAGTTTGCCATCTGTATAGGTGTATAGGCATTACTTCCCTGACCTATACTTATGTTCATTGTATCTCCGTCATTCCATACTGCCTGGTTCAAATAGGTATATTTGATTACATCTCCAAGAGGAATACCCCTGTTGTTTCTTAAAACAGGATCCAGACCCAGTTTTTCAAGACTATCAAAAACCTCGGTCCTGGTTAGGGGCTCATCGCCTCTTACCCATGATACGATTTCATTTATTATCTGTTCCTTCTCATCATCATTCATTGTAGTTCCTTCCAGAACAAACTTCTCAATTTCATCATCAAGATAGAGTCTGAGAAAATACTTTATATTGTTAATCTTGGTATCAGGGTCAGGAAGTCTTCCCGACACCTCACTGGGTATGGAAATCTCTATTCCGGTCTTGTCGTTGAGACCAAGCTGCTCAGCCATGGCCATTATATCCTCAAGTTCCAACTTTACCGAAGTTTTTTCACCAGTCGCCTTATTCTCTCCAAGTACCACGCTGAAGAAATAGAAGTTGCAGGAGTCCCTTATGGCATCATACATGTTCTCATAACCGTGAATACCCTTGTACATGTTCCATATCCAGCAGCCGAATGTCTGGCTTCCTATTTCCATATGGCCTGCACAGTAAACCTGCTCGTAAGGTGATATTCCCTTTTCAAGAGCTGCCAGGGCCGTTATGATCTTGAATGTTGATCCAGGCTGAATGGCTGTAAGCATGGATATATTGTAAAGAGGCTTTGGTGCCAGTGGATTCTTAGATTCATTCAAAAGATCCTGCCAGTCGTTTTGTGAAATTCCAGTCGAAAACAGATTAGGGTCGTAAGACGGATAATTAACCATTGCCAGAACTTCTCCCGTGTTTACATCAAGTGCAACAAGTGCTCCAGAAACGGCATTCTTGTAAGTATGATCAAAATCGAAATCTCCCCACTTGCTTTCAAAAGCACCGCCAACCTGAATTTCTTCCAGTGCCCTCTCCAGATACTTTTCAGCATTCCTTTGAAGGTCTATGTCTATTGTAAGATAAAGGTTGTTTCCCGGAACAGGCTCCCCTGTTTCAACAGTACTTATCCTGTTTCCATAAACATCAACCTTCAATGTCTCACTTCCCTTGGTTCCATTTAGAAGGTACTCGAAATTTTCTTCAATACCTGTCTTTCCAATTATATCATCCCTGGAATATTCATCCTGATTAATATATTTTTCTATTTCATAATCCTGTGATATCCTTCCAAGATATCCAAGCATATGTGCCGCAGATTCCTTGTATGGATAGTATCTTAGGGGCTCAACAGAAATCTCCACTCCCTTGAGCTTGTCATAGTTTTCAGAAATCAGTGCAACAGTCTTCTCTGAAACACCATAAGCTATGTCAATGGGATGATACGCCAAGTATCCCTGTGCAATATATCTTTCTTTTATGGTAAATATCTTTCTGGCAAGATAGTCACTTATTTCCTCTTCAAATCCTGCATTTTCCTTCAGGTCATGAAATACATTCTGTGCTGAAATATTATCATCATCCACATTACCTAGGTTTCCTTCTACCCAGTTCACCTTTTTTATGATTGCAGTATATTCCCACCTTGATACTGAAATAGATGGATTGATATATGCAAGAAGTTCCTCCTGGGCAAAATATTTAACTTCGTCAGATGTAATTATATCAAAGTCGATATTGTCTGCAACTGCATATTCAAGCAGAATACTGTAAGCAGTAACTTCTTCCGAATATCCTTCCGCAAGGAGAAACTCCTTCTTTTCCTCACTGTTTATAAAATTGTAATAGACTACATTCTGTTCCTCGTCTACAAGATATACAATAGGAAGATCAGGATACGCTTCAATAACCTTGTCGTAAAGAATCACACCAGGCACTATATTTTCTTCATCTGAAACAAATACATTCCTGAAAAAGTCATCATAGCAATACTGTCTGAGAAGATGTAAAAAATCCGACTTGGCATCGCTTGCAAAGTCAATGTTTTCAGATCTGGTGATCAAATCCTTTTTGATTGCATAATAGTCATTGTCATAGGTGAATGAATAGGGTACAAGTTCAAGGCCTTCAACCAGCTTGTTTTCATAAAGAATATTAAACATCATAAGCCTGATTTCCGAATTAGTCAGATACTTTCTAAGTATCCTGCTGTCTTCATATACTTCATTGATTATATACTGTACAGGGCTAATACCCTCTATAGTTATATCAGTAAAGTAATAATCGCCGTTTTTATATGAAACTGGAAAATCCTCAAGCTCCGCGTTCATTATGAAGCTTATTCTTTCCTTAAGATCTATTATTGATTCAAAGTCTTCAACGGCAGTAAAAATCTCTTCAACCAGCCTGTTCTCTATAAAAACAGCTTCAACCTTTTCTGCCGGATAGTAATAATCCGATGAACTGTAGTCCGAGTCAAAAACTATACTGTTCAGTTCAATTGGAAATTCGTCAAGAATATCCTCATTATTTCTGTCGAGGATTTCCGCTAAAAGCAGAACTGTCTCGTTAAGGTCTTCGCTTTCGATATCGTCCTTTCTTATCTGTACAGTAAAACTTGGTACATTTCCGGCAAGAAGGATACCGTTTCTATCATAAATATTTCCCCTGGGAGCTTTGATGGGGATATCTCTTATTGTTTTTACATCCGCCTCTGTCCTGTATTCCTCTCCCTGGACAATCGTAAGGGATGCCAGCCTGAAAGCAAGTATAAGAAGCATAAATAGAATTATATAAAACAATATGTTAAATCTGTTTTTTATATCAAAAATCCCTATTTGAATCACCACTTTATTCGAATTTTATATTCATTTCCTTGAAAAGGTATCTTTGAAGCTTAAGTATGGGCATAAGTATTATTACATTTAGTACAAGTTCTATTAATATAGGTCTCAACATATATATGATTGAAGCTGCATCGATTTTAAGGAAATAGTTTATCACATAGAACAAAAGATGAAAAACGACAGTAGCCGCTACTGTAAAATAAAAATTAGTCAGCAGGTCAAACTTGTACACATTTTCCGACAAAGATCCAAGAGTAAAACCTATAATCAGAAATATAAGAGAATTTATTCCAAAACTCTGATAATACATAAGGTCATTGAGCATGCCAAGCATAAGTCCCAAGCTTCCTCCATAGAGTTCATTTGTCTGAAGTGACATGACAACAAGCATCACAAGGGTGATGTTTATTGTTACACCATAAACAGTCAGAAACTGTAACACTGTAGACTGAAGAATAAATGCAAGCAATAGCAAAAGATAAAATATCATTTTTTTCATCTATCGGTCCACCCTTATTACATATACTTCAAAAAGCTTCTCAAAATCGACAGATGTATCAACAGTGATTTTTTCAGTCAATAAATCGGATGTTTTCTCAATTTTTGAAATTTCCCCTATATACAAGTTTGGTATGTATATTTCACCAAGTCCCGAAGTCATGACCTGATCACCTATATTCAAGTCTTCAGTTTGCTTGAACATGTAGCCTTCAGTTTCACCTTTAATTGTACCGCTGATTACTCCAGTTTCATTGGTTCTAAGTATCTTTATGCTGACACTACTGTTGACGTCATTTATTGCAACAACCTTTGACCAGTTTGGACCAACATCTGTAATCTTGCCAATCAAACCTACTCTTATCAAATCATCATCTGTCCTGATAGCCTGAATTACAATGTCATCGACCTTGATGTCGTCGCTGCTTCCCTTGTCAACCGTAAACCTTCCAAACCAGTTTACACTATCCCTTGATATGATCTGACTCCTTATGAAATCATAATCCACACTTCTTAGCATTTCATATGCATTTGTAAGAGCAGCCGAGTTGTTTACCAGATATTTAAGTTCAAGATTATCTTCCTGAAGCTTATACATCTTCTCTTTCAGCTGACTGTTCTCTTCTCTTATTTTTGATATATTTAGTATTGATTCAAATGAATTTGACAAGGTCTGTCCTATTGAATAAAAAACCTTCTGTACAGGAGAAACTACCGCTCCTGCTATTCCAGAAGGACTTGACATGTCTCCCTGTGATGCACTAAGCCCGATTGAGGCTATAAGAAACAATACAATTAAAACAAAAACTATTCTTATGACTCTTTTATTATCTTGCAAAAGTACCACCTTTAATAAACACTTTTATATTTCATCAGATTTTCAACAACCACACCTGTTCCCTTGGCCACACAATCCAGAGGCTCTTCGGAAACAAAGACTTCTATTCCAGTCTCCTGGGTTATAAGCTGACCAAGTCCCTTCAGCAATGCTCCACCACCAGTCATGGTTATTCCATTTATGGAAATATCCGCAGAAAGCTCAGGTGGAGTAACTTCAAGAACCCTCTTTATAGAAGCAACAATGGCTTCAACAGGCTCCTTTATTGCTTCTCTTATCTGGTCGTCTGTAACCTTTACAGTTTTTGGAAGCCCGGAGATTAAATCTCTTCCTGTAACATCCATAATACATTCATCTTCATCTATTGAATCTTCAATTACATTACCAATTTTTATCTTTATTTCTTCAGCTGTCTTGAAACCTATGAGCATGTTGTGCTTGAACCTTATATATGTCTTGATGGCCTCATCTATTGCATCTCCCCCTAGTTTCAGGGACTCACTGTTGACTATTCCTCCAAGGGAAATGACAGCAGTATCCGTAGTTCCTCCACCTATATCTATTACCATATTTCCTAAAGGCTCGTAAATATCAAGGCCTGAACCTATGGCAGCCGCAACAGGCTCTTCTATAAGCATGGCTTTCTTTGCACCTGCTGATTCCGCCGCGTCCTCTACTGCCCTTTTTTCAACGGCAGTCACCTTTGATGGAATTCCAATTACCACTACAGGCTTTATTAGTTGAAATGTCTTAAGTGTCTTTTTTATGAAATACTTAAGCATGACCTGAGTAATTGTAAAATCTGCTATAACTCCATCCTTAAGTGGTCTTACTGTAAAGATATCCGCCGGAGTCCTGTCAAGCATTTCCTTAGCATCTGCTCCTATTGCTATCACCTTATTTGTCGACCTTTGAATGGCTACAACAGATGGTTCATTTATGACTATGCCCTTGCCCTTCATGTAAACAAGGGTATTGGCCGTCCCCAAATCTATACCTATTTTTTTGGACAATCCGTCAAATAATCCCATTTATTTCTCCCTTAGATTATATTCTCTTCCTTGAAACTCAAGTAACTTCCATCCCCAATGATTATATGGTCAAGTATTTTTATACCCATTATGTCCCCAGCTTCCACAAGTCTTTCAGTTATGCTGATATCTTCCCTGCTTGGCTTTGTATCTCCGCTGGGATGATTATGTACAAGTATCATTGATGCACTTGCCTTCTTTATTGCCTCTGTGAAAACCTCTCTTGGATGCACTATTGAAGAGTTGAGATTTCCTATCGATACTGTAACCACCTCAATAATCTGATTCTTTGTATCGAGAAGAACAGTCTTGAAATGCTCCTTCTTGAGATATCTCATATCCTCCATAACATAGTTGGATACATCTCCTGGAGAGGATATCTTGTATTTGCTTTCGGGATCAAGCCTTGAAACCCTTTTTCCCAGTTCTACTGCAGCAAGAAGCTGTGCCGCCTTGGCATCGCTGACGCCATGAAAACCGCACAAGAATTCCGGACCTGTGCCCAGAAGATTTTTTAAACCTCTTCCGTCCTGGTTCAATATCTTTTGAGCAAGACCTACCGCAGTGTCCTTGGTGCTTCCAACACGCAAAAGTATTGCTATAAGTTCTGAATTAGTCAGTGTACCAGGACCTTGGCTAAGCAGCTTTTCTCTTGGTCTGTCTTCAGGAGGCAGCTCCATTATCGTATAATGATTATTATCCATATAAATCCCCCCATACTAAGTTGTTGTTGTTTTATCTATCCAATAAATTCATATTGAAATATTTGATTAGTGTTTCATTGATTTTCCCAACTGGCAGTCCCACCACATTTGAATAAGAACCCTTGATGGATTTGACCAGCAATTCTCCAAAACCCTGAATACCATATGCTCCTGCCTTGTCTGCATATTCTCCCCTATCAAGGTAGTTATTTATCACTTCATCACTGAGCTCATAGAATTCAACTTCAGTCACATCGTAGTCTATTATTCTTAATGGAATATCTTCGTCCATGACTGCAAAACCTGTGTAAACATAATGAACCTGTCCACCCAGGAACTTCAACATTCTAAATGCATCGTCCCTATCGACTGGTTTTTCAAGTATTTCATCCTTGTATACTATTGTATCCGATGCCACTATCAACCCCCTCTTACCTTCTGTAAAAGCTATGTAGAGAGCCTTTTTCAGAGAAAGGGCCATTACAAATTCCTCGGGTCTCATACTGGTATGACAAACCTCATCTATTTGTGCCGGTAGAATTTCAAGTTCGCAGTATTTTCCAAGGATTTCTATTCTTCTTGGTGATTTTGATGCCAGCAATATCTTGTCCATAAGCTACATCTTCCTGAATATTAAAATAACAACTATTATTCCTATGACACCTGCCAGGTTTATACTGAAACTGAAACCCAGGGTGAAAACAAAAAAACTAAGGTCAAGGGTTGCAGGTCCAAAGCTTATGGATTCAGACAATTTAAGAACAGGCACTACACCTGACAAGGCATCACCTATTATATTTCCAATTATGGAACCTGCAGCTATTATAAATATCCAAAGTATTATATTGTGTTTCTTCATATCTCTACCATCCTATACTCATTTGTTTCTTCAAATTTCCTACTATAAAAATACCTGCATAACCTACAAAACAGCCTGTAAAAAGGCTGACTATATACATTAACGGTAAATAGGTCAATATTCTCATATTTTCCAATATCAAGGCCGCCATAAAAACCTGGGCCGTATTATGAGCCAGGGCGCCTAAAATGCTGACACCTATAAGACTAAGATAACCACTTAAGTATCTGTATGCCAGATACATTACTATGGTGGATAAAATAGCTCCCGATATGGAATAGACAAATCCTATGGGGTTTCCTGCCACCAGAAGGACAAGTATGCTTTTCAAAACCGATACCGTAAATCCCTTCCTTAAACCGAAAACCACAATAACTGAAAGCACTACCATGTTTGCAAGACCAAGCCTTGCACCAGGTGCAATGAAAGGAAGTGGAATCATTCCCTCAAGTATGGACAATACCAGTGCCCCCGTTGTAAGAAGGGCCAAAAATATGTATTCTCTTGTATTCATAAAAAATCACCGTCACTAACTGCTGAATTGACTGTCAATAAAAACTTACCTGCTTCCGCCTAGTGACTTACTGCGTCGGGTCTGTCATCAGTTTGACCAGTGATTTCCACTAAAATCTTATTGGGCAAACATACAATAATTTCACCAGGGCGGTCTATGCTTCCCTGCTTTATACAAAGCTTGTCTGGACATGTACTTTCTTCCATATGTACAGAACCTTCTTCTATATAAATCACATTGGTCCCGTAATCAGTATCTATTGTAATCTCCTTGTCCAAAGTATCATCAAGGGAATATTTCTTATACAATTCACCATCTATGCTTATTTCCACATACCTGTTGTCATAATTCATTGCCATACCACTTATAATGAACATTGCACCAATGCTTGACACAAGTATTAGACCTATTAATAACTTATCCCATTTAGTCATAAAATCACCTTCAAACATTTTAACATTAATGGCTTCCATTTACAAGACGACATGAGAATTGAAATTCATAAATTTATTGTTTTTAAATAATATTTGACAAAATCAAAAGAAAGCATAAAAAAGAACCCTTGTATGGCATATAAAATGCTACAAGGGTTCTTATATTTGTATTATGGATTTATCTCATTTCTATTGCATCCTTAGGACACTTTTCGAAACATACACCACAACCTATACACTTATCCTGGTCTACAACATGTAGTCCCTTAAGCTCTCCTGAGATACACTCAACTGGACAGTTCTTTGCACAAATTGTACATCCTATACATTTGTCTTCGATTATAGTCGCTTTTTTCCTATCTTCAAGCAATGCGGTTATTGCCTTGGTAGGACACTTTTCTGCACACACCATACAATTTGTACATTTTTCGTAGTCTATTCTGGCAATGTTGTCAACTACACTTATAGCATCGAAAGGACAAGCTCTTTCACATATCTTGCATCCGATACAACCAACCTTGCATTCTTCCTTGACTGTCTTTCCAAACTCATGATTTGAACAGTCGACTACAGTCTTCTGCTTGTAAGGTACAAGCTCTATGATATTCTTAGGACATTCAGTTATGCATTTTCCACAAGCTGTACAGTTTTCAGGATTAACTACTGCAACACCATTTACAATCTTTAAGGCGTCAAATTGACAAACTTCGACACAAGATCCGTTTCCAAGACATCCAAAAGAACACGCCTTATCTCCACCTTGTATCATTGCAGAAGCCTTACAATCTGCTATTCCTTGATAATCATATTTTTTTTCAGTTCTGTCATAGTTACCTTTGCACAAAACTCGGGCAACCATTTTTTCTCCTACTGCCGCTTCAATTCCCATGATCTTGCTTATTGCTTCAACACTTGCTTCTCCACCAACGGGACAAGCAGTTATAGGAGCATCTCCAGCCACGATAGCTTTTGCAAGGGCATCGCAACCAGGCAATCCGCAGGCTCCACAGTTAGCTCCCGGAAGAGCATCTCTTACTTCTGTTATCTTAGGGTCAACTTCAACATGGAACACCTTTGAAGCTATTGCAAGAATTACTCCAAATGCCAATCCCAGTCCACCAAGTGCACCTACTGCTGTTACTATACCATTCATCTGACCCACCTCCTATAATGACAGGCCTGAAAATCCCAAAAAGGCTATGGACATCAATCCTGCTGTGATCAATGCTATAGGGAATCCTTTTAGACATTCAGGTACATCTGCTATTTCAAGTCTTTCTCTAATACCTGCAAACAATACGATTGCTACAGTGAATCCTATTGCTGCACCTAGAGAGTTTACAATTGTTTCAATCAGGTTGTATCCTTCCTGGATGTTGATTATAGCCAAACCAAGAACTGCACAGTTTGTAGTTATCAATGGAAGAAACACACCAAGGGCCTCATACAATGAAGGACTTGACTTCTTCAGGAACATCTCAACAAACTGAACAAGTGCCGCTATTACAAGAATAAAGGCAATAGTCTGAAGGTATCCCAGTCCGAAATTATCAAGAATGGCTACCTGTACAAGGTAAGTGATTATGGAAGCCAGTGTCATAACGAAAGTTACGGCCACACCCATACCAAGAGCCGTATCAACCTTCTTGGATACTCCAAGGAAAGGACAGATACCGAGGAATTTAGACAGTACATAGTTGTTTACAAGTACTGCTCCGATAAATATACTAAACAATCCCATTATTCTGCCTCCTTCTTAAGCTTCTGCTTCGCTGCCACAAAATTCACAAGACCTATGAGCAATCCAAGAGCAAGGAAAGCACCTGGAGGAAGAATCATTACAAGTACAGGCTTAAATCCTGCTCCCAGCACATCCATTCCAAACAGACTTCCTGCACCAAGCAATTCTCTTACTGCACCAAGTATTGTAAGGGCACCTGTA
Source organism: uncultured Clostridia bacterium (assembly GCA_964523535.1). Lineage (GTDB taxonomy): Bacteria > Bacillota > Clostridia > Tissierellales > Dethiosulfatibacteraceae > Dethiosulfatibacter. The sequence goes on along the minus strand of CAZFYP010000013.1, from coordinate 1,688 downwards.
AATCCAAGACCCATACCTACTGCATCCACTATTGAAGGCATCGCTGCAGACTTGGAAGCAAATGATTCAGCTCTACCAAGAATCAAACAGTTAACAACAATCAATGGAATAAAAAGACCCAGTGACTTGTATAGACTGTATGCATACGCATGCATAAACATGTCAATGATTGTAACAAAAGTTGCTATTATTACGATAAAAGCCGGTATACGGATCTTATCCGGTATAACTTTTCTAAGCAGGGATATAACAAGGTTTGAACCTATAAGAACTACCATAGTGGCAAGTCCCATTCCCATACCGTTGATGGCTGAAGTTGTAACAGCCAACGTTGGACACATACCCAAAAGTTGAACAAAAGTAGGGTTCTCATCCAATAAACCATTTTTAAATGTTTTCATATAATTCATATCTGACCCTCCTCTTATTTGATATATTCATTGTAGATCAACATTGCATTGTTTACAGCACTGTTAAATGACTTTGATGAAAAAGTAGCACCTGCAAGAGAACTTATCTCATTGTCAGCTGAAGGTGGAACCTTAACTACAACAAGTTCAGTATCAACTGGCTTTCCAATAAACTGCTCCTGGAAATCAGGCTTTTCAACATTTGTACCAAGTCCTGGTGTTTCAGAAAGTGAAAGAACCTTAAGACCTGCTACTTGACCGTCCATGGAAATACCTACATAGACCTCGATGTCTCCACCGTATCCTGCTACCGGACTCAATGATCTAACTGCATAACCAACTTGGTTTCCACTTTCATCAATAACTTTTCTTGCATCTACGAATTTCTCATTTTCAGAGGAAATCTCTTCTATAAGACTGCTTTCCATATTTTCAAAACCAACAGCTCCTGGAATTACAGCACCTGCAACTTCAGGACCTGAACTGGCAGCTTCTTCCGTTGCCACTATGATGTCATAAGTAACACCATTTGAAAAGGCCAGTATTCCCGCTGCTATTGCAGCAATAAGGAACAGCATAAAACCTAATTTTACTATTTCGTTTTTCATTTTTTAGCACCTCCTGTACCGAACACCCTTGGTGCAGTATATTTCTCGATTAAAGGAGTAGCAACATTCATGAAGAGGATAGAGTAAGATACTCCCTCTGCTGAACTGCTGTATAATCTGATAAGCATTGTAAGAACACCACATCCTATACCGAATATGATTTTACCTTTTTTCGATACGGGACTTGAAACGTAATCTGTAGCCATGAATATGGCACCAAGCATAAGACCACCACCAAATACATGATATGCAGTAGCTGTAAGGTCAAAACCTGTAGATATCAAGGCAAGTACTGCAACAGTTCCTATGTATGCTACCGGTATTCTCCATGAGATGACCTTCTTATAAAGAAGGTAAAGACCTCCCAATATTAGAAGTATTGCTGATGTTTCACCCAGACATCCTCCTACTCTACCAATAATAACATCAGATAAAGGTTGAAGAGCCGGATCTGAAGCTTTAAGCAATGCCATAGGTGTAGCTGCTGATATAGTATCCGTCATAGCTCCAGGATTAGACCAGAATGTCATCTGTACAGGCCATGAAGCAACAAGGAAGGCTCTTCCTGCAAGTGCAGGGTTTATGAAGTTGTTTCCAAGACCACCAAAAACCTGTTTTCCTATTGCTATTGCAACTGCAGAACCAATTACAGGTATCCACCATGGAACCA
>CAZFYP010000012.1:27910-29579 GCA_964523535.1 uncultured Clostridia bacterium | reverse complement strand
GGATATTTTAATAAGTTTATTGCTGCTGCCGATGAGCAGAATTTGCACGGAAGGACTATTGCCGGTATTATGCTTTTCAAAAATCCCATAGGTCATGGTGTTTTCAGCCGCCTTTTCACAGCTGACATCGTAACCTTCAATGGAATCTGAAATTATTCTGTTTTCTATAACATATTTTTTACCTTCGTGTAATTTAATCATTTTATATCTCCTAATTAACCGCTTATCTAATATATACTTTCCCGTCAAGTATTCTTCTGGCAGTCCTTGTTACTCCGCCTTTGACTACTTTCTCGCCATCCATTTTCACATCAACTTCCATTACACCGCTTGAATGTCCAAATGTAAGAATATCACCGTCTTCTCTTGGTTCCAGAAGCTCTTCCACAATTGTTCCCTTAATTCTAACAGCTGATCCTGTTGCTATGGCTGCAGTCATGGGATAAGCCTTGTGAAGGTTCCCTACAGATATTGCCCTGCAGCACAACTCCATGCTTTCAGCCTCTACTGTATTTCCATCCATGTCAGTATAGTCCTGAGGCTTTGAAATTATAGATACCTTGGGGATAGATGTCGATATTTTCCTGGCATCCTCCCATTTATCCACCATTCCAATTTTTTGTGCTGCTATGGCTCTTATTCTTTCAATATATTCCATCTTATCCTTGTTGCTGCTAAGCTCAACAAGCTCAATTCCCTTTAACCCTATATCTTCAGCTCTGACAAATACAATTGGGTTAGCACAATCTATTAAAGTAATCTCAACCTCACCGTAATCAGGGATATCAAGTACGTCCCTTTTACTTCCAGTTGGAAACAGCTTGCCTGTAGCCGCTCCTGAAGGATCTTCGAAATACATGTCAATCCTTGACCCTGTTCCGGGAACTCCCTTTATTATTTCATCTCCGTCTACCATCGCCTTGCCGTCCTTGACTCTTACATGCTCTTCAATTATCTTGTTTGTATTTGTATTGAGTACTCTGACTACAGTTATGGGCTCAACTGCCTCAACCAAACCTTCATCAATTGCAAATGGTCCCACTGCAGATGAAATGTTTCCACAGTTGGAAGAGTCATCCACTCTTGGTATTACAATATCGACCTGATTGAAATTATAGTCTATATCTGCATTTTCATTTTTAGACTTGGATATTACAGCCACCTTGCTGGTAGAAGATACTGTTCCTCCCATTCCATCTATCTGTTTAACGTCCGGACTTCCCATCACTTTCAGGAATATTTCTCTCCATTCTTCCTTGTTTTCAGGCAGGTCTTTCTCATGAAAAAACACAGCCTTGCTGGTACCGCCTCTCATATATACACATGGATAACTTTTCATATGTGCCTCCTAATCTTTATAAATCAATTCTACACTTATTTTGTCATAGAATAAAATACCGTTATTTTATATTCAGCCATAAACAATGTTTATAGCTGAATGTGCATCACTTGTTTCCTGCTAGTCATTTTTTAATGTTTCAAGAAGGTAATCAGTGAATTCCTCTGCACTGGCATCTTCCTTGTAGGTTGTCACTACCAGCTTTCTTTCAACATTTGTGGTAAAGTCCAAAGCATTTTCCAGTTTCTCACATTTATCATTCAAGCCTATATGATTCAACATCAGGCAAATAGCTCTAAACAGGCTGCATGGATTTGCATATTCACCTCT
>CAZFYP010000012.1:0-27886 GCA_964523535.1 uncultured Clostridia bacterium | reverse complement strand
ACCATTGTTCATTAGAAATGGTGCCGTTCCGTGTATTGCTTCAAAGACAGAATATTGACTGCCTATATTTGCACTTCCAACAGTACCCAGTCCTCCCTGCATTTCAGCTCCAATATCTGTAATTATATCTCCATACAGATTAGGCAGTACAAAGACTTGAAGTCCCTCAACAAATTCACCATCACCAAGCTTTGCAGCGGTTGCATCAACAAGCTTTTCCACAATATTGATTTCGGGATATTCTTCCCCAACCCTTTTCACAGTTTTAATGAAGTTTCCATCTGTCAGCTTGACAATATTCGATTTTGTAACAACTGTAACATTCTTCTTGTTGTTTTTCCTTGCATACTCAAAAGCAAGTCTTGCAATACGCTCAGACCCAGGTCTGGTCTCAACAACGAAATCTACAGCCAGATTCTCATCTATCTGGATTCCCTTGCTTCCAAGAATATAGGCACCTTCAATGTTTTCTCTGAAAAACATCCAGTCAATATTCTCTTCTTCAATCTTTACAGGTCTTACATTGGCAAAGAGGTCCAGTTCCCTTCTAAGGCTTGCATTTGCACTTTGCAGATTGGGACAGCCGTCATTGGCACTGGGTGTAGCCGTAGGTCCTTTTAAGATGACATCGCATTCCTTGATTTCTGCCAAAACATCATCTGGTATTGATTTGAGATATTTTATCCTGTTTTCCAATGTCAATCCTTCAATTTCCTTCAGTACAATCCTGCCTGATTCCAAGTCTTCCCTTAAGAGCATTTTTATTACCCTTAATGCTTCCTTCATAATTATAGGTCCTATTCCATCACCTGGAATAATACCAATAACAACACTTTCCATAGCTTCCAAATTCTTTACATCTTGTTTTTCAATCATTCTTGATATTCTTTTTTTCTCGCCGTTCATTAAGGATATAAAACTGTTTGCAATATCGTTCAATTTTTCTACCACCTTTACTAATCTTGTTGATTTAATTTTATATCATTTTTGACATAATATAAAATATCAACTTTTTATATTTAATTATAATTTTTAGTTATGCCTTATACAAAAAATTCCCGGACCTTTTAATGTCCGGGAATTCCATATTTTACTCTTACTTGTTTCTATGATAGTTGATCAGACTTCCTTCTGTTATGATCTGCTTCTCGTCATCTGTAAGGTCATCTAGTTTAAGTTCCATGACCTTCACAGTATCTCCAATGATATATGCCTTGATGTTTTTCATTCCAATCTGAACAGCTTCCCTTGCATCAGGTACAAATATATAGTCACCCTTTTGGAATTCAGGTTCCCCATCCAATATGAAAGGCACCATACCCCAGTTGATGAGGTTTGATCTATATCTCTTAGTGGCATACTCATTTGCAATGTTTGCCCATGCTCCAAGAACCTTCTGGCAGGATGCTGCATGCTCCCTTGCAGAACCGTCTCCAGGTTTCTTTGCAAATATCGTACTTCCCAAAGAAACTTCTTCAACCTTGACATCACTTTCCACTTCCTTGATTTTCTCTATGATTCCAGCAATTTCTTCAGCATGACCACCTATAAGCTTATGGCTTAATTCCCTTACTTCCTTGGCATTTCCTACATACTCAGGATCAGTTCTTGAAAGAGTAAATTCTGCCAACCTGTGAGGGTTTGATCTGAATGATGATGTTTCTCCTGAAGGAATCAACTCATCTGTAGTAGTAACCTCATCTGTAATATAACTTACTACTTTTATAAGAAGATGCTTCTTGAGTTCTTCCATTTCAGGCCAGTCCTTGATGTTTGGTCCGAATGTCAGATCCTTGCTTTCATCGAAATCTTCACTTCCATTGTAATTTCTTCTTTCATATATTTCACCGTTGAACTTGTATGCAGGCTTTGAGTATGTAACCTCAATCTCATCTGCTCCCGTAAGGATACCTCCATTGGCAGCAGTTGCAGCTATTGACTTGGCATCCATAAGTGCCACAGCTGAAATCTGTCCGTCAGAGGGTTTTGATCCTTCCCTGTTGGGAAAATTCCTCGTAGTATGTCTTATGGAAAACTCATTGTTAGCTGGCGTGTCTCCAGCTCCAAAGCATGGACCACAGAATGCAGATCTTATAATTGCACCGGCATCCATAAGCTTGCCCATTGTTCCATTTGAAAGAAGTTCCTTGTATTCAGGTTGACTTCCAGGATAAACACTCAAAGCGAATTTATCATTTCCTGTTGATTTACCGTCAAGGATGTCTGCCGCAGCAACTACGTTGTCAAAGGTACCACCTGAACATCCGGCTATGACTCCCTGGTCCACCATGAATTCTCCGGCCACAAGCTTGCTTTGAAGGTCAAGCTTTGCCCTTTCTCCAAATAATCTCGTTGCTTCTTCTTCTATCCCTTTGAGTATCTCTACTGTGTTTTTCTTGAATTCTTCAATAGTGTAGACATTGCTTGGATGGAATGGTATTGCTATTGAAGGCTTGATTTCTGAAAGATCTACATGTACTAGACCGTCATAGTATGCAACTGTTGATGGATTAAGCTCCTGGTATGCTTCAGGCCTTCCATGTATCTCAAAGTACTCCTTGACCCTTTCATCTGTTCTCCAGATAGATGACCAGCAAGTTGTCTCAGTAGTCATTACATCGACACCATTTCTAAATTCAACACTCAGATTAGAAACTCCATCTCCGATAAATTCCATCACCTTGTTCTTTACATAGCCATTCTTGAATACCTTTCCTATTATCTGCAGTGCCACATCATGTGGTCCAATGTATTCAGAAGGTTCTCCTGTAAGGTATATCGCCACTGTCTCCGGTCTCTTCACATCATATGTACTTCCAACAAGCTGCTTTACAAGCTCTCCGCCACCTTCACCTACTGCAATGGTTCCCAGTGCGCCATATCTGGTGTGTGAGTCAGAGCCAAGAATCATCTTTCCGCATCCTGCCATCATTTCCCTGTTGTATGAATGAATTACAGCCATGTGAGGAGGTACATATATTCCACCGTATTTCTTTGCAGCCGATAGTGCAAACTTGTGGTCGTCTTCATTTATGGTTCCACCTACTGCACAAAGGGTGTTGTGGCAGTTTGTCAGTACATAGGGCATTGGAAACTTCTCCATTCCACTTGCCCTTGCAGTCTGTATAATACCTACATATGTTATATCGTGAGATGTAAGGGAATCAAATTTCATCTTGAGATTCTCTTCTTCGTCGGATTCATCGTGTGCTTGCAGTATCGGATATGCAATGGTTCCTTTTTTTGCTTCTTCCATGTTTGTATCAAGACCTGTCATTTCCTTGACCTTGGCCAAGGCATCCTTTGAATCTTTCACTATTGTTTTACCGTCAAGGACATATGCCCCACCTTCATAAAGCTTAATCATAATATCTTTCTCCTTCTGAATTTATTTTTCTTTCCTGAAATTATCATCATTTTCTGCAATCGTTTTTTCTCTCTATATATATGATACCCTGCAACTGGATATACTTCAAATACATATATATTATAGATATCATAGCTTTTTACTATATCAGATCACTCTTTTCATAACTTGGTTAATCTTTAACCTTTAATGCTATCCTTAGATTTGCTATAATAATATTAACAATATATTTAAAACCACATAGTTTATTGCTATACATGCATATCTTACTTTCTAAAGCTATACAAACCGGAGGTTATCATGACAGGAAATGAATTATTATATGTTAAAACAGTTGCAGAAGAAATGAGCATTTCAAGGGCTGCAAAAAAGCTCTTCATATCACAGCCGTCCTTGAGTAATGCTATTATGAAAATAGAAAATTCACTGGGAGTCAAGCTCTTCACCCGTACAAACAGAGGCTTGAAACTTACCTATGCCGGGGAAAGATACTGTCAGGTGGCCAGCGACATACTCAGGTCATACAATGACTTCGAAATCGAGGTAAGCGACATCAACAACCTGAAGAAGGGACGATTAAATATTGGAATAACCACCTATATCGCTTCATACCTGCTGCCACGTATCCTTCCTGAATTCAAGAAGCTTGCACCAAACATAGAATTCAACTTTACAGAAAAAAACTCCACTGAGTTGGAGGAGGAAATAAAGAAGGGTTCAGTTGATTTCGCAGTAATGCACAAGTCAGCCAAGGAAGATCCAGATATAAAAGGGAATCTCAAATATACCAAGATAGCAAAAAACAGGTTCCTCATAGTTACAAGACCGGACCACGAAATAAAAGACAAGGCACTTTCTCTTTGCAATGATGATTTACCTTATGTTGACCTGAAGGATCTGGAATATGAAACATTCATACTTGGAAACAAGGAACAAAGAAGTCGCCAGATAGTGGATTCAATATTCCACAACGCCAAGATGTCACCTGTCGGCATTATGAAAACACGTAGCTTCACAACAGCCAAGGAGCTTGCTGCACAGAGCATAGGTGTCACCATTCTACCGGAATTCTATCTTGACCTTATAGCCGGAATAAAGGAAGTAGACTGCTACAATATAAACGAGGAATACTGTCCCTTCTGGTACATATGCATAACTACAAATGTAAACGCTTATCTGTCAAAAGCTTCTCAACTCTTCATATCCCTTATTGGAAAGGAATTTAATAGGGAAAATCTTTTTGATGATGTGAGGTCGTATGACTAGGTCAATATGATGTACAAGCAAAACCTCCGATTAAATCGAAGGGACTTGTTTAACTGTTTTGCATTATGTTCTTAAAATTGAAGACAGGAGCAATGGTACTTGTATTGATACTATATGGGGGGAGAAGATAAATACAATCAGAAAAGATTAGCTTTGTCTTGCCCCTGTCTTCCTGGTGTGAAAATTATTTATTCTTTAATCTTGTTACTTTGTCTTGTATATTACATCGGTAACAGTACCGTCTCTATACTCAATAACTCCAACAATTTCGTCTGTATATTCAACATGCTCAGGCTTTCCTGTGAATTTTTCCACCTTTTCTCTTAAAGTCTTAATATCCATAAGCTGGATACCTGCAGCCTGGAATTTTTCAATAAGGTCTTCCCTTTCAGGATTTACGCATATCCCTCTTTCTGTAACTAATACATCTACTGTATCTCCAGGAGTTACAACATTCGTAACCTCTTCAACTACTATAGGTATTCTCTTTCTCATTGTAGGTGCTACTACTACAGTCATCTTCGCTCCAGCAGCAGTATCAGGTGCTCCACCCAATGCTCCCATAATCATTCCTGTAGATCCTGTAAGTGAGTTGATGTTGAATTTTTCATCTATTTCAGTTGCCGACAAGACCATGATATCAAGCTGGTGGGCTGTACATGACTTGTTGTGGGGGTTTGCATACATTGCTGCAGACATTTCTATATGATTAGGATTTCTCTTCATTGAATCAACAGCTTCAGCATCGAAAGTCTGAGTATCCAATAGTGCCTTGAAAAGACCTTCTTCCAGAAGTTTAACAAGATAACTTGTTACTCCTCCTGCTGCAAAACTTCCTGTGATTTTCTTTTCTATCATATATTCACGAAGAAATTTACATACTGCAAGGGATGGTCCTCCCGAACCTGCCTGGAAGGCGAATCCTTCCTTGACATATCCTGATGCTATCAGTATCTTTGCCGCATTCTCAGCTATTAGAAGGTCCGTAGGATTCTTAGTAACCCTTGTGGCTCCTGATGCTATCTTTGTTGGATCTCCTATGCTGTCAACCACTACTACATAGTCAACCAATGTCATAGGTATTGATATCTTATTCAAAGGGAATGGCATGAGATTGTCTGTAATTGCAATAACCTTGTCTGCATACTGTGCATCTACTATTGGATATCCCATGGCACCAAATGCTGACTTTCCTTCCATACCGTTCATATTACCCATTTCATCACAGGCAGGTGCTCCTATAAATGCTATGTCTATCTTTACTTCACCTGATTCTATGGCTCTTGCTCTTCCACCATGGGTTCTAAATACTACAGGTTTTCCAAGGATATTTTCCTCTGCCTGAGCCTTTCCTATTGCCCCTCTAAGTCCAGATGTGTTAAGGCCGGTTACAACACCTGATCTTATATGGTCTATCAAAGGTTCGTGTGCATTTGTCAGTGAAGAAGCGAAAATTGTTATATCTTTGATATCCATGGCTGCAAGTTCGTCAAGTACTGCATTTAGGATGAAGTCTCCGTTTCTCAAGTGGTGGTGGAAGGATATTGTCATTCCATCTCTCACTTCTGCCTTTTCAAGAGCTTCACGGATATCTTCCACCATTTTTCTGTCCATAGGTTTTGATGCCACTATTGTAGGACTCATTCTTATTCCTTCAGGCTTTGTTGCAAAAGGACCTGCATAGGGTTTTGCATCACCGTAGTTGTCTATATGTTGTGGTATGTCTCTTTTTATTTTATTTAACATGACTGACCTCCTGCATATATACCTGCGCCTTCAGCCAGGTTAAGAACTCTTTTAGCCTTTTCAATTACCGGTATATCAACCATCTTTCCATCTACAAGTATTACTCCACCTTTTGATATATCAGCTTTTGCAGCAGCTTCAATTATCTTGATTGATGATTTTACTTCTTCCATGGAAGGTGTGAATACGCTGTGTACAAGATTTATCTGACTTGGATGTATACAGGATTTTCCTGAAAATCCAAGGTTGTGAGCTTCTCTAACTTCATTCATGAATCCTTCAGTGTCGCCTACATCAGCAAATACTGTATCTATTGAATCAACTCCTGCAATTTTAGCATTCATCACTACTGTAGATCTTGCAAGAAAAAGTTCCTTTCCTTCTCTTGTTCTATTTGTTCCAAGTGTTCTTGTGAAGTCTTCCGCTCCGAATGATATTGAAACCACCCTGTCTGAAGCAAGTGCTATTTCAAGGGAATTGTGTACTCCAATTGGAGTTTCTATTGCACACTGGATCTTGACTGATCCCTTTTCTATTCCGTGCTGCTCTTCCACTTCATCAAGGAGCTTGTGGAGTCTTTCCACATCAGCCTTTGACTCACACATGGGAAGTCTCATTCTTCTAAGACCTGCAGGAACAAGTTCCTTTACATCGTCTTGGCCGAATTCAGAATTAAGCGAGTTTATTCTTACAAACACTTCACATTTCTCATAATCTATTACCTTAAGTGCTTCTGCCATCAAATCCCTTGCCGCCAGTTTGTCGCTGTAGGCTACTGCATCCTCAAGATCAAATAGCAGGCAGTCTGGCTTATATATCATTGCTGTAAATAGGTGCTTTGGATTACTTGCAGGACAGAACAGCATTGTTCTTCTTAAATTCCCCATTACTGTACCCCCTTCAAGGCTTCTCTTACAGCCGTCTTGGTTCTTGCCTTGATTACAAAATCAAGAGCTCCGAAATCCTGAACCTTTACATTTGCACCCTTTACATTAAACTCATCAAGGGCATCTCTTACCGCTTTTTCCATCTGTTTTCCGAAAAGGTTCTTTATCTTCGATTTGATGTCAATATTTATTCCATCGTCTGTCAGTTCCACCGAAACCATGCAGTCCGAATTTTTTTCACGTCCACAACTTGCTACCATAATAATCCTCCTTACAATCAAGCTTCGGCCTGTAAAACAGACCGAAGACAGTCGTTTTCTTAATTCCTAATTAAATGGTACAACTAAAACCATTATCATTCAAATTCCTAATTAATATATTTGATATAGCCAAAAGCTATATCAAGCAGAAATACTTTCAATCTTGTACTTGAACTTGTAGTTAAGATATGTTGTTGCTATAAACAAATCAACCATTATTAACCAGTGATACCATGCCTTGTCCACAATTACAAACGCAAACAGGAACAAGTATCCCCAGAAGAATATCTGGCCCATGCTGCTTATTAGATTCCAGGCGTGAACACTTTTGAATTCACCTGTTCTGGAATAAAGTGCTTTATAGTTAATCCGCAGGTCCGCAAGAAAGAGACCTGCTGAAAGACTGGTAAATACTATGATCATTTTCAAATCGATATCCGATGCAAGACATGCAGCAAAAGTTATAACCATCAATACCAACCATATTATTTTTATATTTCTATTGTAAATCAATTAAATCAACTCGCTTTTTTTACTGATTTATCTTTTTTTTTTAGACTCATCATTGCAGACAGTCTAGGTCCTGCAATTGAGATTATTGTAGCAACTATGAAGAATATTGTTATTGGGTCGCTTGCGAATATTCCGAAGTCTCCCTTTCCAATAAGCATTGCCTGTCTGAAAGATGTCTCAAGCTTGACACCAAGTATAAGAGCCAGGATGAATGTCGCCACTGGAATATTCAATTTCTTTACAAAATATCCCAAAATACCGAAACCTACTATTATTCCAAAATCAAGCATTGAATATGTCAGTGAGTAAGTTCCAATAAAACCAAGTGTTATTACACATGGAAGCAAAATCTTAGGTGGTGTCTTAAGTACCTTAACAAGCTGTGTAGCAAGTGGAAGGTTGATGAAAAGCAGAATAAGGTTTGCAATAAACATGCTGGCAACAACGGCCCATGCTATATGTCCCTGTGTTGTAAAGAACAAAGGTCCCGGCTTTACACCGATCATCATCAATGCACCTATCATTACTGCAGTAGTTCCAGATCCAGGAATACCAAGCGTCAGCATAGGTATTATTGCTCCTGTAGCGGCAGCATTGTTGGCAGCCTCAGGTACTGCAAGACCAACTATATTTCCTTTTCCGAATGAATCAGGGTCTTTGTGAAGCTTCTTCTCTGTAGAATAAGCAACCATTGTAGCTATTGTAGCTCCTGCTCCCGGAAGAACACCTATAAGGAAACCAAGTGGAGTAGCCCTGATTATAGGTACTATACACTCTTTGAATTCACCTTTAGAAAGTCCAACCTTGTTAACCTTTATTTCAGATGTAGTCTTTTCATTTTCCTTAACATATAGAAGCTTGTCGAAGTTGTTGTAAACTTCACCGATAGCATAGAATCCTATGATAAGTACAAGGAAATCTATTCCCTGATAAAGTTCCGCGATTCCCATTGTGAATCTTGTAGTTCCAGTAAGGTGGTCGGCGCCTATGGTTGAAACCATAAGACCAATAAATGTTGCAAACAATCCCTTAAGCATGTTTCCTCTTGAAATTGTAGATGTTGCAATAAGGGCAAACGCCATAAGCATTGTGTACTGCTGTGGTCCGAATTTAATAGCAAGCTTTGATATAGGCTGTGACAATAGTGCAAGGAATACAACTGCAATGAGTCCACCGATTATCGATGCTATAGCAGATATTGCAAGTGCTTCTCCAGCCCTTCCATCCTTTGCCATTGGATATCCGTCAAATGTTGCAGCTATTGCTCCACCGTCACCAGGTGTGTTAAGCAATATAGATGCTCTTGAACCACCGAACATTGCACCAAAGTATATTGATACCATTGTTGCCAGTGCTGTTGTTGGGTCCATTCCAAATGTAAGCGGTATAAGTATTGCTACTCCTGTTGCAGGACCAAGTCCTGGGAGCATACCGATTATTGTTCCTAAAAATCCACCGAAGGTAATCCAGAATATATTGCTTACTGTCATTATTGCTCCGAATCCCGCGGCTAAGTTCATAATCATATCGTTCATTTTCTTACTCCTTCAATTAAAATGGCAGAATTCCTCTTGGTAGTGATATAGAGAAAATCATAGCGAATATTACATAACATAGTGTGGGGAAAACTATTCCTATTACTAGATTAATGATTCTTTGACTCTTTCCGACATTGAATATGAAAAGTATGGATGTCAGCATTGCTATTGTTGATATCAAGAATCCTAATTTGTTGAATACTGCTATATATATTGCAAATACTCCTGTGAATACGCCCATCATCTTCAGTACTTTTGGATCCAATTCCAGTACCTCGGCATCTTGGCCTTCCATTCGACCTCTAGCTATTACTAATAATGAAAATATTATTGCACCTATTGTTACCAGTATTGGAAAAACCGTTGTTCCTGCGAAAAACATCTCCGAAGGATTCTTCAGGTGAGTAATTCCAAATCCGTATATTGCAGAGATAATAAGTCCTGCAACTCCTATTACTGTATCTTTTTTCATAATAGATTTGTCCTTTCTTAAAATTTAATGCTTAAGTTTAAAAAACGGGGATTGTTCTTTAACTGACAATCCCCGTTGCAATCAAGTTCTTATTCTGTCATCAGTCCTGCTGCTTTAACAAGTGCTTCGTAGTTTATAATCTCTTCTTCCCACATAGCTTTTGTGTCTGCGCTGTTTCTGTAGTAGCTTACCCACTCATTATTGTCAAGAATCTCTTTCCAATCATCAGTAGCTATCGCAGCTTCAATTACATCGTTCCACCATCCGATTTCTTCTTCAGTCATTCCTGGTGCTGCAAGAAGTCCTCTCCAGTGAGGGAATACTACGTCAATACCTTGCTCTTGAAGAGTAGGAATGTAGTCAAATTTTCCTTCGTATCTTTCGTTTGAAGTAATTCCAAGACACTTAAGGTTTCCAGCTTCAACAAACTCAAGTCCTTCAAGTGCTCCTGTGAAACATACGTCATAGAATCCACCCATGATTCCTGTAAGGATTTCACTTGTATCTGTAGCAACTATAGTCTTGTCAAACTCTGTTACATCAATTCCATAAGCCTTTGCAGCCGTAAGCGTTGCAAGGTGGTCGTCATTTCCTTTACCAGGTGCAACAACAAACTGTACAGAACCAACATCAGCCTTTACATCATCAAACAAATCAGTAATTGATTCGTATGGAGAGTCAACGCTTACGAATACTCCAATCCACTCGTTTGTTAGTGTTGCTATAGGAGTTACATCATCAATTGAAGGTGCTCCCTCTATACCAAGCATGCTGTTAAGGTATATATATGATGAATCCATTGCAATCTTATGCGGATTCTCTTCATCAATAAGACCATTCCATGCAACTGATCCCTTTCCACCAGGAAGGTTTGTAACTACAACGTTTACATCACCTGCAAGATCGTTGTCAACTATTACTTTCTGTAGCGCTCTTGCTGTAGAATCCCAACCACCACCTGGGTTAGCTGGTGCTATTATCTCCACTGTATTTTCATAAGGAAACGATTTCTCCGCGTCGTCATTTCCACCGTTTGAACAACCAACACCAAGTGTAAGTGCCATTGCCAATACCAATATTAAACTAATAATTCTTTTCATTTCTTTCCTCCGTAAGATTTTATTTATTTCTTAATTCATATTCTATTCTCCAAATCTTAAGAAATTTTTAAACAAATCTTAAAATCCTTTAAGATTTGAAAATGTTTTCCTTTGTTATTTCAAATCAAGAAAAAAATCCTGTTGGATAACAGAATTTGTTATTCAACAGGATTTCATTTTTTTCATTACACTTACTATATCAGTTCCTTTATAGTTTCAATTATCTCACTATAAGTGACCGGGCCACTTATGTATACATCAATTATCTCCATTGTTTCACTTAAAGGTTCATCCTTGCTTTCTTCAGATATGTACAATACGCTTGTTTCAGGATATGCCCTTTTTGTAAGATTAATAAGCTGGATACCATCAACTATCAGGTCATTGTCAGAAACCACAAGTATATCAGGTTCAATCCTTCCACTTGATACCATTGCTGCATATGTAGCCTGGTCTCTGTAGACACTTACATCATATTTGATAAGCGCCGTTTCCAGTGATTCAGCCATGTCCGGCTTTACATTTACTATACAAATCTTGCCATAGTCCCTTTTATCATCTTCTGTGTCAATATTTACTGCCAATCTTTCATCATCCATATTAAGGAGTGGCAGATAAACATAGAAACTAGTTCCTTGGTCAACTTTGGAATCTACATATATTTCACCCTTGTGGTTCTTGATGATATCAGCTACAACAGAAAGTCCAAGACCTGTACCTTCACCTTCACTCTTGGTAGTATAGAATGGAAGAAAGATATTGTTCAAGTCTTTTTCTTCTATACCACTCCCATTATCCTCAATTCTTACCTCTATACATCTGTCCTTCATTCTCGATTGAGAACGATTTATTACCTCTTCCACCTGTCTTAGAGAAACCTTGAGTCTTCCACCTTCATCCATTGCATGGATTCCGTTTATTGCAATATTTACAAATACCTGAACAAGCTGAGACTTGTTACCATATACATGCATAGGAAGGTTCTCAATTTCCTTGAGGATTTCTATTTTCTTGCTGAAGGATACACCTACTACCTTGATGCTTTTTTCAAGGGCATCCTTCAAATCTATATCCTTAAAGGCGGAATAGGTCTTGTCCTGTCTACCTACAAGGAGCACCTGCTGTATAAGCTCCTGTGAATGTACTGCAGATTCGTTTATTACATTAATTTCCTCTTCAGTCACCATTGCCTGCCCTTCATCCTCGATTTCATCCTTAAGAAGGTCTGTAAGTCCAATTACCGGTGTAAGGAGATTATTGAGCTCATGTACAATTCCCATAGTCATATAACCCATGGTTCTGTACTTGGTATTCCTTGTAAGGAGGGCCTCCTTGTTGTGAAGCTCCTCAAGGGCCGAATTGAACTTTCTAAGCTGATTTGTTTCATTTTCCAGTCTTAACTTGTTTCTGGCAAGATAATAGACTACTGACAAAAGAATGGCAAAAGACAATGTTACCATAATTGCAAAAAGCATAATTCTATTGTTAATATCTACTATTTGATTGAAATCATCATCAATATCATAAGTCATTGATATAATCCAGTAATCATCAAGAAAATATATAGGCATATATGCACTTATCATCTTCTTGTTAACTATTTGACCCTCTTCTTCATGTATGGAAGTATACACCCTTGCATCGGACTTTGCTGTAAGCTGGTCTTTAGCTATCCTGTGAAATTCACTTCCCCCTATCTCAACATAGTTGTCTACATTATCCCTTAAACTGTTGAGTCCTATGAATTCAGGATTGCTGTGAAGGAGAATATTTCCATACTTGTCCTTAAGTGTGGGGTGTGATTCAATTGGAATCTGCTGCGGCGATATAACCTTTCCATATATGTCATTTAGACTTACAGTAATAATAAGAGTACTTTGTTTACCCTCCCTTGGGACGCTTTTTACTCCAAAGGATATTATATATTCATTATCATTTACAAGATAAATCCCTATCTTGCTTGCCTTTTCCGCAGGAATGATTATGTTTCTCATATATCTTTTACCATCTCTAATTATCCTGTCATATGTTTCTTCATCCAGGAGGTCCTCTGAAACATTATAGTTTTCATAAACCAACTTATTAAAATCATCTATGAGAGTAACTGATTTTACGGTTACCTGCTGCTTGAAGGAAAAATTCTTTATACTGTCTACATTGTCTTCCTCATCCTGGTATATAGTGTAACTTAAAAGCTCCAGGTCATTTTTCATGTCATAAAAATAATAATTTATGGATTCAGACACATAATACAACTGATTTAGAAGACTCTTCTTTTCATTATCCGTGCTTATTTCCCTGCTTTCAGTAAAAGAACCGTAGAGCATGAAGGCAAATAATCCTATGATTGCAAGGCCTGCAAGAGCAAAAACCATCCTGTTAAACAGTATTTCTTTTATTGTATTCCTTAGACGAAACTTGTCCATAATATTCTTCTCCCCGGTATCCATTCTTTTACTGAAGTGTAATATATGTTATAATTACTCATTATAACACCATATTCATTGCTTAAGAAAGTCAAAATATACATAACTCCTTAAACATTGTTGTTATACAGCTAATGACACTTTCTAAAACTGCTTGATAAAATACTTGAATTTATACGGGAGATAATATGCCAAAAAATCATATCTTGATCGTTGATGACGATAAAAACGTTCGCATGACCATAAAAAGAGTATTGGATAAGGAAAACATGACCTGCAAGGAAGCAGGTGGTGGTGGTGAAGCCCTCAACATCCTTGAAAAGGAATCCTTCGACCTTGTTGTTCTCGATATCAATATGGACGACATGGATGGATTTGAAGTGCTGTCATCAATGAGAAGAAACGGAAATGATACTCCTGTAATGTTTCTAAGTGGAAGAACAGAAGATTATGACATTATTCTGGGTCTGGGTCTCGGAGCTGATGAATATATAACCAAGCCTTTCAGGCCAATAGTTCTTGCTGCCCAGATAAAAGCAATAATAAGACGAAATAAAAAACCCACTACAAATGTAGTATTTAGCAGTGGTCCCTTCAAATTCGATACAAAAACCATGAAATCATACAAGAACGGAGAAGAGCTTCCACTGTCATCCAAGGAAACGGCCCTTCTGAGATTCTTCATGGAAAATGAAGACAAGGTCTTCAACAAGGACCAACTCTTTGAAGCCATCTGGAATGAAAACGTTGTAGGGGACAATACCATAATGGTATACATACACCACCTCAGGAACAAGATAGAAGAAGACCCCTCCAAGCCGAAATATATTCAGACTGTCTGGGGTCTTGGCTATAAATTTCATTGTGAATAATGTTAATAGACTATGAATAAATACAACAGGCATCCATGAAATTGGATGCCTGTTTTTATACCCTTCAAGTTCTTTCATCTACTTATAATACCAATCAATATATGCTTTATTAGCTTCGCCATCATATCCTGTAATCTTATCCAGTTCTATTCCTCCACCATCAACTGTCCAGTTGAATAAGAATAGACCATCATGAAATTCAGTTTGCGTAAAAGTCCGTCCATCTTCCAATACAATTTCCACCATTTTTATGGAATCGTCATTGACTATCCCGTAAAGTTGACACTTATTATTCATGTAACTCCATGAAAATTTCAACTTCTCATTAAGATCATTCTCAAATCCAAAGGGACTGCTACCAAATTTCCATAGAAAAAACAATACCCTTTCTATTCTGTCACAGGATACCCATTCCTCATACTTGCAAAGCATATACTTGTCTCCTTCATAATTCGTAACATGAATCAGTTGAGAAGGACCGTAATGTATGCTTCTTTCGGAAGCCTCATGGGCTGACACAGGGCTCAGATACAATCCAGACCTATTAATTAATACAAAAAACAATATAAAGATTATTACAATATTTTTTACAAGCTTCTTTTTCCTATTCATTGGATACACCTTCTTCCAAAGGTATTCTGACTTCATAATATCTGTTTAAACCATCATACACAATAATCAATTCCATGGCATCAGAAGGAAAATCTCTTATACTTCGCATACTTTTTGATATAATGCCATTGCTTGAATGACCTCCTCCGTTGAAGTATTTGTTGCCTTTATCATCATAAATTTCTCCAAGACTTTCATTACTCCAACCAATGCCCCACAGTTTTTTATCATAATATCTGTAATATATATTCATATCACCTTCATTGTCATAAACAAGTTTTGTGAACTTTATGACCACATCATCTATCTGTACCTTTTGTTCAACATCTATTTCATATACTATATTATCCTTCTCCATATACCTGTAGGGATCAACGCTAAATAAACCAAACAGCATCGGTACAAAACCTACCAGTATGCTTGCTCCTATAAAAAGACCTACAAGAACATTTGATATCTTCCACAACCAACCTATGACCGGATTATGTTCCTTATTTAGTGCCTTTCCTATCTCCCTGGCATCTCCCATGTCTTGAACAGCCATATTTTCAGCTTTATCTTCATCATATCCCTTTTCAATATAATATTCCATGCTGTCAAGTATATGATCTTCAAGCTCTTTTCTAATATCCGCCCTGTCGAAGGAAAATTTGACCTGTGATACAAGCTCATCCAGGAATCTATCTTTCTCCTTAAATTGCATTGGGTTCACCGCACAGAACCATGTTGACCGATAATGAGAATACCTCCCATTTCTTCTTTTCCTCAACAAGCTGTTTCTGTCCCTTTGCTGTTATTTTGTAATACTTTCTTTTTCTCCTTGTGTCCCCCTCAGCCATGTAAGATTTTACAAAACTCTTGTTCTCCAGCTTGTGAAGGACAGGATAGAGGCTACCTTCCTTGAATTTGAATGTTTCTTCCGACCGCATTTCAAGCTCCTTGATTATTTCATATCCATATCTGTCCTTTTCATTTATCAAAGACAATACCAGTAAAACAGTACTTCCACCTATGAGACCCTTATCAATTTTCATAAAACACCTCCAAAATGCATAATTTTATATACCTAGAACTTCTATGCATAGTATACATCGAAGTTCTAGGTATGTCAAGCTGAGCTACAAAATAAGAATCCATAAAAAAACTGCAATTCATATGAACTGCAGTTTTATAATATTTTTAATTATTTACCGAACTGATGATTAAGTGGTCCCCGACCCTTTCCAAGATCCAGTTTATCCCTAATAGCTCCCGTTATGAAGCCTTTGCTGTTTTCTATGCTCTTATTAATGTCGTAACCCTTGGCAAGGTTTGAAGCTATGGCAGATGAAAGTGTGCATCCAGTACCATGTGTATTAGGGTTCTCGATCCTCTCACTCTTATACCAGCTTATTTGACCTTTTGAATATAAAAGATCACTTGCTTCTGCATCAAGGTGTCCTCCCTTTACAAGTATGTGTCCATCATACCAAGTGGATATTTTTTCAGCAGCCTTCACCATGTCATCCTTGCTTTCTATCTTCATGTCAGCAAGAAGTTCAGCTTCGAATATGTTAGGTGTTATTACCTCTGCAAGAGGTATAAGCTTCTCTTTCAGAGCAAGTATCGCTCCATCCTCAAGAAGCTTGCTTCCACTTGTGGAAACCATTACGGGATCCACAACTACATGGCTAGCCTTGTGTTCCTTGAGTCCCTGTGAGATCGTATCGATTATTCCCACTGATGAAACCATGCCTATCTTTACAGCTTCAGGTCTTATATCCTTGAAGACACAGTCCATCTGGTTAGCTACAAATTCTTCAGATACATTTTCAATGCCATATACACCTGTAGTATTCTGTGCTGTAAGAGCCGTTATTACACTCATACCGTAGCAATTGTGAGCGGCCATTGTCTTGAGATCAGCCTGTATTCCAGCTCCACCGCTAGAGTCAGATCCTGCAATAGTAAGGACCTTTCTCACTGTATCATGTACAAGAATATCCGACTTTTCTGCCATCTCTATAGTTGCTTTTCCTATATCGTCCTTAGCCAATATTGAAGATACTACAGCAACACCGTAGATTCCCGTCCTATCCAGCTCAAGGATATTGTTTTCATCAATACCACCTATTGCAACTACAGGAATGGATACTGCTTCAACTATAGCTTTAAGCTCATGGGTTTTAACAGCCTCCGCATCGTCCTTTGTAGAAGTGATAAACATGGCTCCCACTCCCAGATAGTCTGCACCATCAGCTTCAGCCTTAATTGCTTCATCAATAGTAGATGCTGAAACTCCCAGGATCATATCTTGGCCTATGAGCCTTCTGGCCTCTGCAGCATCCATGTCTCCTTGTCCTATATGGAGTCCGTCAGCCTTGCATTTCACTGCTATTTCAACATCATCGTTTATTATGAAAGGAACATTTCTTTCAACTGTAAGTTTTTTCATTTCCAGAGAAAGCTTTAAAAAGTCTTCATGTTCCATTTCCTTTTCCCTTATCTGAAGGCAGGTAACACCCTTGTCCAGAGCTGTTTTCACATCTTCTATGATCCCATCCGGATTCCATCTTCTGTCTGTAACAAGATAAAGTTTCAGGTGTTCTCTAAAGGTATTCAATCTTTCCACCTTCTTTCATTTGGTCAAGCCCTATAAGGTCTATTCCATCTATAAGATATCTTTTGAAACTTGATATTCCTTCATTCTTCTTTTTCATTTCATCATTGGCACGCTCTCCTGCCAAACCAATTTTCACAAGTGCTGCAACTACAGCATCCACAGGTCTTTCAGAATTAGATCCAACATAGGTGGCCATTAGGCTTCCAGTCATGCATCCTGTACCAGTCACCCTGCTCATATTTGGATGTCCGTTTCTTACAGTTACAGCCTTGTCCCCATCAGTTACTATGTCAATTGCTCCTGTCACAGCTATTACGGAATCAAATTCCCTTGCAATATTTTTGACATATTCAACTGCTTGACCAAGATTGTCAGTTCCTACTTTATCCTCATTCTTGACATCAACTCCACCGGTATTTCTTTCAGCCTTGTAGAGTCCCTTGATTTCAGACATGTTTCCCTTAATCACTGCAAAATCAATTTCATTCATAAGCTTGTGGACTGTTTCATTCCTCATCTTTGAGGCTCCCATGCCCACCGGGTCAAGTACTACGGGAAGACCAAGGCTGTTTGCCCTTCTTCCTGCCTTTACCATGCTGTCTACCGTTCTTTCACTGAGGGTTCCTATGTTTATATATAGTACACTGCTTATTGACACAATGTCTTCAACTTCCTTTGCATCATCAGCCATTATAGGTGCTCCACCTGCTGCCAACACTACATTGGCACAGTCATTGACTGTTACATAGTTGGTTATATGATGCACAAGTGGTGGATTACTTTTGAGGTTTTCTAATATTTTTTCCATTTACATCTCCTATTTTTCAACTGTTCCGTAGCTCATATCCCAGAATTTCATTTCATATTCACAGGACTCCACAAATATTTCTATAAGCTCCTTTTTTTCGTCATCATTCATGTCTTCAACCATCTTATCCATTAGTTCAACCGACTCAATGGAAAAATCCTCGAATGCCTCTCCCGCATAGGCATCTATCCAGGCATCATAGTAGTTTTCTCCTCCGGCTATAGTCCTTTTCTTCTTAAGTGATTTACCGATGAATTCATAGGTGAGTGTACATGGAAGTGCTGCGCAGAAAAGCTTTGCAGCATTCTTTTCAGGAGCATACTGAAGCATGAAGTCAAGGTAGTCCCTTGTAGCCTTTTCTTCCTTAAGTGATTCCACCTTGTAAACATCAAGTCCAAAATCGGCCAGATACTTGATATGCATGTTTGTCTCCTCGCTCATAACAACACCTATGCAGGTATGAAGAAACTGCATGTCCTTAACCTTATCAAGCTGCAGGTATACGTGGGCAAATACTTTTGAATAGTCCTTCAAATAGTGGGTGTCCTGAATAAGGTATCTTTCATACTTTTCCTTTTCAAGGCTTCCGTCAAGAAGTCCTGTAATGAAAGGATGATTAAGATAAGCCTTGTAGTAATCCTTAACCCTATCATCCTCTAAAATCTGTTCCGTAAATGTCATGCCCTGGCTCCTATCATCTTTGGAAACTTGGCAGATATTGCCATAAGAACAACTAAGCTTAATGCTGCCTCCACACCATAGCCTGTAACATTATATAAGGTTGAGTAAAGCCATACATTCATACCTTCAGGTGCAAACTGTCCAAAGAAAATGATTCCAGACAGGATACTGAAGAAAGTGGATATAACTGTCGCTGTAAGTGCTCCAGAGAACAGCTTAACAGGAGAATCCACGCCAAACATTGGTGTCAATCCAATTGCCATCATTGCTCCTAGATAGTCCAATGGAATCTGCATTGGAAAATAGGGAGGTGCTATTACTATTTTTGTAAGACCTACCACTATTCCACATATGATTGCCTCTTCCATTCCAAATACAACAGATAGTATCATTATGGGAAGTATGGACAAAAGACTGCATCCTCCACCCTGGGGAAAGGGCACAAGCTTTATCATGTAAAGGACTATTGTTAGTGCCGATACAACCCCTATTCTCGCTATTGATCTTGTGTTCCACTTGAATTTTGCAAGCTTGATGCCCGCAAATGCAAATACTGCAATTGTAAGTATTACCGCTATGATTTTTGCTGTCATTTTGTTACTCCTTTGAATTTTTTTACACGGGAACCTTTACCTTTATTTAGGTATAAAAAAGACGTCTCCCCTGAGACGTCTAAAAAAAACATTACTAATGTATGTTTCCTACGCTGGCATTACCCAGATCAGGTTCAATGGTCTGAAGCTTTCACTCCACTCTCAGCCGCTATTTGCAGCTCCCATGTTTATAATTAGTATATTATAAATCCATTTGCTTTGCAACGAAAACATTGATTTCACAAAAAATCACCTGCAAACTATCAGCTACAGACGATTTTTTGTACAATTCTAGTGGCTTACAAGATGACTTGCTGATTCACAGATTACTTTCCAATTGTCGATTGAATTCTTCAGTCCATGTTCGACCATTCTTTCAATTACCAAAGAGTCTGCAAATTTTCCAATTTTGCCCTTCTTTAGAGTATATGTCCACTCCAGGGTAGCTTCTGTACCTTTGTCTTTTTCTTCTAGGAACACCTTGATTTCTCCTTCCAGAGGTCCTGTTGTTTTAGCCCTCCAGAACTCAACTCTGTCTTCCAAAACTTCTACTGTAGACGGAAACTTTTTACCCATAATTGAGAATTTCCCTTCAACCATGGTTCCTACTCCTCCACCTCCAGTAACTTTGTCCGGTCCATGGAAATTAATAAACCATTCCTGCCATTTACTTGGATCCTTTCCAAAGTTATGAACATCGTTGATTGGTGCATCTATAAGTACAGTATGCCTTGCTTTGCCCACTATTTTTCACCTCCATTCAATCAAATATTTTGTTATGATTCTATGTCGATTGAAAATTATAACTAATTATATCATCCCAAAAAATAACGGTCAATCTCTCAAATTAATTGCACTTCAAAAAAAATCTTTCTTACATATCAATCCCATAATAACTCGTCCAGAATTGACATTTTTTTAGATGAATACATTATATCAGTAAAGTGTTGAAAATTCGTTGAATTTTTGAAATTTGACAAATATAGCCATGAATTGTATAATTACAATATACAGACCGACGGTCGGTCTGCAAGGAGGTTCACATGGGATTAAAAGAAAAAATACTGGAATCCGCCTATGAACTCTTTTCTGAAAAGGGTTATGACAACACCTCAGTAGCAGACATAATCCATTTGGCAGGCGCTTCCAAGGGTGGATTCTATCACCACTACAAGTCAAAGGAAGAAATACTGGAAACCATAAGCCTGTCCTATATTGCCAACGTAAAGGTATATCATGATGAAATACTGGTCGACAAGGATATGTCCCTGCCTGAAAAGTTCATAGCATCATTTTACCGTGTTGGAGAAATAAAGAAGGAAAGCTTGAAACAATGGCCTAAAATAAAAAAAATCTATGATTTCAAAGGTAATCACATATTGCTGAAAAAAATGGGAGATGCCTTCCAGAATGAAACCAAAAGCTTTTACTTCAACCTAATAAACCAGGGCAATGAAAAAGGGGTTTTCAAGGTTTCCTACCCAAGTCAACTGGCTGCTTTGTGGAGTCGTGAAGTAATCGAATTCCATAGAGTAAGCAGAAGGATATTCTCAGGAATGGACAAGGACAAGGAAAGCTTTTACGATTTACTCAGCTTCAATGAAGAACTTATAAATCATCAGCTTGGCCTGGAAAAAGATAGGATTTCACTCCTGGATTTCGGAAGAAAATACCTGGAATCCATGGAAACTGAATACAAGTCAAAAGTCACTGATTAGTTATTCAGACAGGAAATAAGCCGATGGCTATCCATCGGGAAAGAAGGTTGTTTAAATGATTAAATGGTTTAAGGATATAAAGGACAATGAAATACTATTGGCAGGTGGAAAGGGACTCAATCTTTCAAAGATGTACCGCAGCGGACTCGGTGTCCCCGATGGTTTTGTGGTCTTGTCGACTGCCTATGACAAATACATAAAAGACAATAGTCTAAGGGAGAAAATTGACAGTCTACTGAAAAGTGACGGAAGAACAAGAGAGCTTTCCCAGGAAATCCAAGACCTCTTTTCTGTGGAGAAAATTCCAAAGGAACTGTCAGAAGAAGTCATGAGGCAATTCAAAAAAATCCCAAGCGGCAGAGTTGCTGTAAGGAGCAGCTCAACAGTTGAAGATCTTCCGGGAATGAGTTTCGCAGGCCAGTATTCAACCTATCTCAATGTCAGGGCGGATGATTTGATAAGCAAGATAGCCGAGTGCTGGAAGTCCCTGTGGAATGAGAGGGCAATTGAATACCGCAAATCCAACAATATAAGTGGATATTTCTCTCATGGAGTTGTAATACAGGAAATGATAGATGCAAGGGTGGCCGGCGTAGCCTTTACAGCAGATCCCCTTACGGGAGTAAGGAATCACATACTCATAAATTCATCCTATGGTCTTGGTGAAAGCATAGTCAGCGGCCAGGTAAACCCCGATGAGTTTACCGTGAACAAGACAGATAACAGCATTATAGGCCAGGAAATATCCGAAAAAAAAATCCAATTTATCTACAGCGACTCAGGCATAGAAAAAGTTGAAGTAGCTGAGTCTATGCAGAACAAGCCTTCCCTTTCAAATGAAGATATTATAAGGCTTGGATCTCTAGCTATAAAAGTCGAAAACTTCTTTGACAAGCCTCAGGACATTGAATTCGCTTGTGATGAAAATGGCAAGATTTATCTGCTTCAGTCAAGGGATATAACCACATTGTTCCCTATAGAAAAACTCGACTTCGATGGAAAGCTTAGAGGGTATCTGGGAGCAGGTACTGTCCTCTTGGGTATGAAGGAACCCTTCACTCCCATGGGATTTGACATAATGAGCCACATGTTCCCTACCATTATCAACATAATGACTTCAAGGAAGAAGCCACTTAACAACAACTTTGTGAAACATGCTGGTTATAGAATGTATGTAGATATGACCTATCTAATGGCCTCTGCTTTTGTATCCAAACAATTTGCCAAGGCCTTTTCAGGAAATGACCTTCCATTGAAAGGAGTAATGCACAAGGTTATTGAAGACTATGGCAGAACATTCAGAAAACAGGGAATACATTTCAGACTGCCTCTTGGATTCATGAAATATGGAATGAAGATGGGCATGAAAACCATGAAAATTGTTAAGATCCCAAATGAAAAAAGATATGATGCCATGATCCAAGTCGGAGACCAACTCTATGCTGAAATAAGAAATGAATACGAAAAACTTCAAAGGACTGAAGACAAACTTGAATTCGCCACACATTCACTGGTAGAAGCCTTCAAGCTTTCCCAGACTCAAGCAATGTATTGTCTCGATGCAAACAATATTGGAAAGATCGAAAAAGGACTCAAAAAGTATTTCAATGGCAAATATGTTCCTGAAACACTGGTACAGTCTCTACCAAGATGCTTTACACAAACAATGACAGTTAAACTTAACGAATATGCCAGGTATTTGGATGAAAACGGATTGAAACCATCTGCTGATGATATAAGATTCAAGGAAATTCTAAGAATTTACGGTCACAGGGGAAACACTGAACTTGACCTTGGTACAAAGAGATGGAAGGAAGATCCATCATATCTCATTGGTCTTGTTGAAAGCTATATGGAAGATAAAATGTATTTGAGAAACCTTGAAGATTACAAAGAAAAACAACAGGAAGCCTTGAAAATGATAGATGATATTTACGAAGACATGAAAAACATCAAAGGTGAGAAAAAAGCCAAAAAATTCAAGGAGTCCCTCATTAACTACAGAACTGGAGCCGGCATGAGGGAATATCCAAAATCCGATATAGTAAGGTTCATGGAATTAGGAAGAAAAGCATTGATGGATGTAGGGACTGAATTCACAAAGAAAGGATGGCTTCATAGTCCAGATGATATCTTCTATCTATACAAGAAAGACATATATGAAGCCCTTTCTTCAAACAACGAAAACAATCTCAAGGAGATTATATCAAGAAACAAGTCTGTTTATGAAAAGGAAATGACAAGAACCAGCATTCCCCGTATGATACTGAACAACGGTGCATCCTACTATTCATCGACAATTCCATCAAAAGACAGCAGATCACTTAAGGGCATGCCCCTTTCGCCTGGTGTTCATACCGGAAGAATTAGGATTGTTACAGATCCAACCAACACAGAACTTGTTGAAGGGGAAATAATGGTTACGGAAAGTACAAATCCTGCATGGACTCCATTGTTTGCAACTGCAGGAGCCCTCATAATGGAATATGGAGGACCAATAAGCCACGGAGGCATCGTAGCAAGAGAATACGGCATTCCAGCTGTAGTTGGGATATCATCTACAGCATCACGCCTTCAGGATGGACAGCTTGCAAGGGTCGATGGTGAATCAGGAAGTGTCGAGATCATAGAAGCATAAAAAACAAACTGCTGGAGACTCTATAATCTCCAGCAGTTATATTAAATTAGATTCATATGCATATCTGACTTAGCCATGCCTATTCCATCTTGTTCACGGGCATGGGCTCGGGAAAGACATATCTTATTATTGTCTTTGAAGCATTTTCAACCATTTCTTCCCAGTTTTCATATATTATTTTTGCATCACTTTCATTGTCTGCATAGCCGTATTCTATAATATAGCTTTCCGAATCATTGTTATGGTGAAGAAAATAATAATCAAGCTCAGGATGATCGGTATGCCTTCTATAATAAACACTTCTGACTTTAAGTCCAGCTTTAGAAATTTCTTCAGCCAAGACATTTGCAAATGACTCTTCAGACTTCAAGCCGTAAATCACATCGATTCCACTTAACCATCCGTTGTATTTGTTTATATGGTTGCTTATAAACATGTCTGCTTCTATATAATTCGACAATTCACAACGATCATAAAGAGTTACATATTCATCTTTGCTTCTCGTCAATACAACTCGAATTCCACCTTCTTCTAGGAGTTTTTTCATCATGAGGGTCATCTTCAAGTTCATTTCCTTTTCAAGCCATAAACCATTTGACCCATCTCCATTATCAAATCCACCATGTCCTGCATCCAGTACAACAAGGGGTCTGGTGAAACCTATATCGAGACGACCTTTTTCATCCCTGATAAACTGAGCGTGCAATATCTTATCATCATCCGTATCATATACATAATGAATCAAAACCGGATCCCCTCTAAGGAGCACCTTATATTCGATTATTGAAATATCAAGTGTCACTGTTTCACTTATACTTGGAAGCTCCATATCGACTGTGTATCCCCTCTCACCTTCTAATATTCCACTTTTATTTATATCTACAACAATCCCCTCCTCATTGACCCAGAGTATGTCATCATTATTTATAAGGTCCATATTGCCAAATACATAACTTGTGTTTCCACTCTTTGAAGACGCAATAAAAAAACCCAGGAAGAATGCAATCAGTATCAATACAACACTTGTCTGCCATCTCTTCATTTCCAACCACGTCCTTTTACATAAGAAAATCTCTATCTATATTCTATCACAGAGCACCATGCTATTCAAAATTCAATGAATTTATTGATATTTGGCTTTCCTAAAAACAAAAAAAGGTTTAGAATTAGAGTAGAGACAACAGATAGAAAAACACTTTTTTAGTTTCTTGTACAAGAAACCGCATATGCTTTAAATATACAAAAATACTACTCAGGGGTGATTTCATGAAAAAGATTCTTATTACAGGAGCCTTGGGACAAATTGGTTCTGAGTTGACTATGAAACTTATTGAAACTTACGGCAGCAGAAATATAGTCACCAGTAGTCACTGCAAAAGAAATGAATGCAAAAAGAAAATCATTGATGAATCTCCATATGTAAAAGTTGACATATTGAAAGCAGAAGACATTGCCAATGCAGTGTCAAGACATAAAATTGACACCATCATACATCTGGCATCGATACTTTCTGCAAAGGGAGAGGAAAATCCTCATAGATTATGGGATATCAACATGAACGGTCTCTACAACATTCTAGAGGTGGCCAGGGAAAAGGGATGTCGGGTATTTGTACCTAGTTCAATAGCAGCATTTGGTCCTTCTACTCCAATGGACAATACTCCTCAGGATACTATACAAAGACCTTCCACAATTTATGGTATTTCAAAAGTTTCTGGAGAGTTGCTATGCGACTACTACTTCAAAAGATACGGAGTGGACACAAGGGGTCTCAGATTCCCCGGGCTTATCTCACATGTTACCCTGCCAGGTGGTGGAACTACGGATTATGCAGTCCATATTTTCTACGAAGCCCTAAAGAAGGGACAATTCACCTGCAATATCAAGGCAGGAACAAAGATGGACATGATGTATATGCCTGATGCTCTCAATGCCATTGTCAATCTAATGGAAGCTGACCCTGACAGATTGACCCACAGAAATGCCTTCAATGTCACAGCCATGAGTTTTGAACCTCAAGAAATCTACATGGAAATCAAAAGACACATACCTGATTTCACAATAGACTATGAAGTAGATGAAATGAAACAGAGAATTGCAGAGTCCTGGCCCAATTCAATAGACGATACTGTAGCTAGAATTGAGTGGGATTGGAAACCAGAATACGATCTTACTTCCATGACTAACGATATGATAGATAAGCTTGGAAAAAAACTCAATGTTGAAAAGAATCCAATAATCATATAACCGACCAAAAAAGTCATGGGACTTTACCTTTATAAAACAAGAAAAAGCTGGTCAAAGCCGTATATATTCTCCAGCTATGACCAGCTTTTACTATATTCTTATGAATCACTCCTACACATTATCTTCTGTCTTGGCAATATTATTTGCCTCTTATCTTTTTGAATTTCTCAAGTATTTCCTTTTCCTCTTCCGTTTCCGGCTCATCTATTACAATATTGTGTGGAATTTTCTGCTTATCGAAATCAATGCATACAAAGGTCACAAAGCATTCAGCTATCTTCACATCCGTATCATTTCTCAAAGCCTTGGTATATACTGTAAGACTTGTCCTTCCCACCTGGATACCACTTGTTACAAACTTTATTATATCCCCGTTAAATGATGGTCCAAGATATTTCATTGAATGCATTTCCACTGCAACAAGATGATCTGTTTCTCCATATTTTCCATAAAGGTCTGATGCTCCCATGAAAGACGCCTCAGCAATCCATTCAGCAAGTCTTCCTGCAAATAATGTATCATGATGGTTCAAGTCCTGGCTTTTTATTAGTTTAGATGTCTCATAATTCTTCATTATGCCCTCCTGTTTTTGTTGTTACTCACAGTTATATAATAATACCAATAGATAAGGTTTTCAATCCCCAAATAGATTGTTCAATAAAATAAACCCAAGTTTTTCAACCTGGGATTATTGGATATTTCAGTTTAACCATTCAGCCTTACTTGACTAATTATTCAATTTACTATTAACTTCCAACTATCTCTTTTGCAAAATCAGCAGCCATTTGAAGATCCACTTTATCAGGTTTACTTCTGTGCATAATTTTGAATGAACCACGGCAATGATATTCCTTGTCAGACATTTTAATCCCTTTTGCTTCCACAACTTTTTTGACCTGTTTGTATGTGGAGTCGATTATTGCAGCAGTGCTGAAATTCACAACTTTTCCAACAGATACGTCAATTGAAGAAACAAAATCTTTTACCTCTCGTGCAACTCCTGCTGCATATACAGAACTTCCCAGGAAAAGAACATCTACATTCTCTCTAAGTGGTTCATCTGTTGTCAATGCCTCCACTCCTATTGCCTTAGCAATTGCATCTGCAAGTTTTTTCGTGTTACCTGATTTAGTATAATATCTTACGGCTATTTTCATTTTGTTATCTCCTCATAAATTTAGTCTACAATTATTTTAGCTCCTGCCTATGTGCCTAATCGGCTGTTAATAAAATAATACATGAGTACATATGATTTTACAAGTACTTACATTTTTAGTACATAGTACACAAAAACATACTATTGAGATTCTATTTTTAAAATCAATTACGTCCCTTTACTTTCCCGGCTTCAGATTGTATAATAAATTTATTCCATCATTTTGATGAGTACTGCAAATAAACATACTAGGTACTAAAAAGATACTATGGAGGATATATATGATATTGGAATATATTAAAGAATGTAAGGACTGCAGCGTTGCTCCAAATATAAGGGAAAAACTCTGTCCCATGTGCATGACACAGAAAATCATTAAAGGAA
>CAZFYP010000011.1:0-29738 GCA_964523535.1 uncultured Clostridia bacterium | reverse complement strand
TACAATTAAGGTAAAGCAATAATGAAAAAACACCTTCTGAATAGATCAAGGAGGTGTCTTTTTTTGTTTATATCAAATATTCTTCCTAATAAAATCGTAGAAATTACCACCTATGATTTTCTTGATACTATCATCGCTAAAACCTCTTTTTAGAAGGGTTTCAGTTATGAGCAGGCTTTCTCCATGGTTGTTAAGTACATCAAGTATTGTTCCATCTTCATAATACAGGCTGCATAGATCAAATCCGAGTCCCACCCCATTTTCTCCGGTTATACCAAAGATATATTCCAGCTGGTCGCAGTAGCCGTCAATATTCATGCGGTCTTCTTTAAGGGATACAATCTTGGAGTAGGCATTTATTCCAATAATACAAGCTTTTTCTCCCATGAATCTTATCTGTTCATCAGTGAGATTCCTTTTTATGTCAGTTATGGATCTTGCATTAGAATGGGATGCAATAAAGGGCTTTTGTGCATATCTTTCCATGTCTTTGAAGCCTGCATCGTTCAAGTGGCTGATATCCAGATATATACCCAGCTCTTCGCATCTTTTTACAAGATCTATTCCAAATGGTGTAAAACCACCCTGGATTCCTTCAGAAACATTATCCTTGGTACATCCGTCTGCTGCAAGATTCCTGCGGCTCCATGTAATGCCAAGACCTCTGACTCCTAGTTCATAGAAGGTCTCAAGAAGTTCCAGATCGTCATAGATTGGTTCGGCCCCTTCAAGGGACAATATTATTCCTATTTTATTGGATTCAAGGGCGGCATCCATATCCTCCTTGGATTTGACAAGCATGAAGTCGTCACTGCATTCGTCAATGTCATTCTTCAGATTTTGTATCTGCTTTAGAGCTATTCTAAGAGCTAGGTCAGGTAGGTGTTCATTTTCTATAAATATTGCTCCTACGATGAAATTGAAACCACCCCTTCTGAAATCTTCAAGAAAAAGGGTATCGAGAATTTTTCTTTTCCCCTTTTTTCTACGGTTGTATACTATGCCCCCAAGGTCCAGATGGCTGTCTATGACTATATTATCTTTATGCAGTTCCTTTGCTTTGCTTTTTATTAATTCATTGTTCATATTAAAACCTTCCTCTCAATGCCATATACTGGTCAAATAGTAGTCTACTGGATTTTGAACCAAACCTGTAGGATTCATGTTCGTTGTAGTAGAGGGGATCTCTGAATTTTTTTGTGAACATGGTCAGCAGGTATCCTCCATAGGGAGTGAATATTATTCCTCCGTCGTTTCTGCAGTAATCCATTGTACCGCTCTTTGAAGCTACGGATATGAGTTCGTCATCTCCTGTATCCTCGGAGTTTAGATAGTATTGTGGAAAATCAGTTGTTATCATGGGATTTGTACTCTGCTTTTTATATATTCCAATGATTTCATTCGATAGCTTTTCATCGAACATTTCACCCAGATATAGTTTTTCAAAGTATTTGCCATAATCTCTGGCAGTTGTGGTACCAAGTTTTTCATATTCATCAAAATCAAGTTTGTTATGCAGCTTTGTGTTCTTGAATCCAAGATCCTGACATGTGTTGTTTATATTGTCAATTCCCAGATAGTCTATTAGAATGTTTGCAGCAATATTATCACCTACTATTATCATTAGTCTGGCGAAGTTTATTGCCGTCATGTCCAGTCCACAATCCAGGAATCTGATGATTCCGCTGCCGTATACATAGTTGGAGCCTTCATAGACAAGTCTGTCTTGGGGATGTATTGTTCCATCCTTTATTTGTCTGAAGAACTCTGCAAGGATGAATGCATTTATGCATCCGCCTGCCTCGTATTTTTCATCTGCATCAATTTCTATTATATTGCCTCTGAAATCATTGGCATACAAGCTCATTTTTCCACTGAAGCTGATGATTTCAGCTTTTAATCTTTCCTTTAACGATAATTTATCCATAATCAACCCTACCCTTTTATTTTTATCAATTAAATACTTGCAAAATACATTCCAATCGATTAAAGAGGAAATATGGAGCTTACAGGTGATATTGCAAGGAGATTTTCCGGATTTTCGGAAGCCTGTCCTCCATACTGGTCTATTTAGACATCAATTTCGTATTTTCCCAGTTTTTCATAAAATGTAGATTTGGATATTCCAAGTTTTCTCATGGTAATCTTTTTATTGTTGTTGCAAGCATCAAGAGTTTCAAGTATGGCCTTTCTCTCGGCTTCTGCAATTATATCCTTAAGGGAGTCCCTGGAGACAGTGTCATCAATGTTAAGATGTTCAGTATATATGGTGTTGGTTTCACTTATTATTGCTGCCCTTTCCAGTATGTTTTCAAGTTCTCTAATATTTCCTGGCCAGTCATAGCCCATAAGCTTTTCGTAGGCCTCCTCTGACAGAATTTTCCCCTGGAAGGTATATTCTTCAACTATGTTTTTAAGTATATTGTCTATTAGAAGCCTGATGTCGTTCTTGCGTTCTCTCAATAGCGGCATTTGAATTGGAAATACATTCAGCCTGTAGTAGAGGTCGCTTCTAAAACGATTTTCCTTCACAGCGAGTTTAAGATCCATATTGGTTGCTGCAATTACTCTGGTATTTATTTTGGTAGGCAAGTTGGCACCTATTTTGTAGAAGGATTTTTCCTGGAGTACGTGCAATAGCTTTGACTGAATGTCATGGGGGAGTTCTCCTACTTCGTCGAGGAATATAGTTCCATCATGGGCCATTTCAAAATATCCTTTTTTCCCTGTAGATGAAGCTCCTGTAAATGAACCTTTTTCATAACCGAAGAGTTCGCTTTCGAATAGATTTGAAGGGATGGAACCACAATTAACATGAAAGAATGAAGTACTGTTGTCTGACAGCCTGTGAATTTCTTTTGCCAAAAGTGTTTTTCCTGTTCCGCTTTCTCCAGTAATCAGTACGGTAGTATTTGTTTCAGCAGCCTTGTAACCCAGGTACTTTGCCTTGTTGATAGTTGTGCTTCTACCCGATATTCCGGTTACCAGTTTTGCATACTTGTCTTGAACCGTATTCTTTGAATCTTCCCTGGCAGATAAAACAAGGTCTATGAGTGCACTTTTTTCCTTGATCATGTCTTTAATATCTGATATCTTGTTGATTTTTACCAGGAAGCTGTCCGGACGGGTTTCGCTTGTAATTTTAGATACTGAACATACAATCTGTCTTTCCCTGAGCTTGATTATTTCCTTTACAAGGCCAGTTTCTGATGCGGATACCGATTCCACCAGTTTTCTAAGGGGGTACAATTCGTTGTCTTTTTCTATTTCCAGACCAAGAAGCTCATGGATGTCTATTTTTTCGGTGCCCATATACTTGCTGCCATCAAATATGTTATCAGGGGTTTCCTTGCGATAGGAATATCCTACTTTTTGGAAAAATTTGACCTTATCGGTAGAACCACTGATTATAACAATATGACAGGCATTTGAAAGGTACTTCAAGAAATAGTCTGTATTGTCTACAGATATTTTCATGTTTTTCTTCATTTCATCTATTTCTATATCTATATGATGGTCATGATAGTCATGGCTCATTGTATAAACCAGTTCGGTTTCTGAAACTCTTCTGTATTTGTAGCAGGGTTTTGAGCGTGGACTGTTGTAGATTCCCATTCCTATGAATATGTCATTTCTGATTATGTTTTTATCCTTTATATTAATCATTTCAAGGGTTTTTATTGCTACATTGTCGCTGTCACTGCCTATTCTGTTGTCAGCCAGAATAACAATATCACCGTCACTAATGCTATCGGCATCATGCTGGTAACTGCTGTCCTTTTTTAAATCCAATATTGATTTTGCTTGTTCATTTATAAATGCGAGTTCGAATTTATTTGAAATGATAATTATTCCTTCATTTAAAAAATCCAGAAGCTTTCCTGATCTGATTAATTCTTGCATTTTCATTCCCTCATTTCATATGGCTTGTAAAATTATATCACTAAATATGAATTTACTCAAACTTGGATTTTTGGCACGGTTCTAGCAAGAATATTAGTAAAAACCATGGAGGAGATTATGTATAAACCTGAATCTTTGAGTGAAGGAGATACGGTTGCCATAATAGCGCCGTCTTCTTCTGCAGTAATATCAAATATGGACAAGACTGGGAAATTTATTGAAAGACTTGGTTTAAGGCCAGTGTTTTTACCCAGCTGTTATGAAAGGCATGGACATTTTGCAGGTGTGGATGAAATAAGGGCAAGGGATGTGAACAGCGCTTTCGGAGATGAACTTTTCAAGGGAATAATATGCATCCGTGGAGGATACGGAACTCCCCGGATTTTGAATATGCTTGATTACCAGATGATAAAGAGAAATCCCAAATTTTTTCTGGGCTATAGCGATATTACGGGGCTACATATGGTCCTTAACAATATATGCGGTATGGTAACCTATCATGGCCCTATGGCCTGTACCGAGGAACTTTTCGACATGAGGGATGACTATACCATAAATTGTCTCAAGCGTTCAATCTACAGCCATTCGCCAATGGGAAGGTATATTCCTCCCCAAGGAGAAGCCCTGGAAGTCATCAATGAAGGTAAGGCTTCGGGAATTATTACAGGGGGCAATCTTTCTCTTCTGGTTTCAACTCTTGGCTCAAGGTATGAAATTGATACGAGAGGCAAGATTCTCTTCATTGAAGATGTCGGTGAGCTTAATTATTCCATTGACAGGATGCTCAATTCTCTGGACCTTGCTGGAAAGTTCAAGGAGTGTAAAGGTGTCATTCTCGGAACCTGGAAGGGGTGCAAGGCTGCAGAGGAATCAGATGACAGAATAGACCTGGATCTTGATGTAATATTTGAAGAAATTATCGGCAAATATGCTATGCCTGTAGTCAATAATTTCAGAGCTGGTCATGTATATCCCCAATATACAATCCCACTGGGAGTGGAGGTTGATATGGATACTTCAGATGGAAGCATAGTCTTTAGATAATCCGAAAATCCGGAAAACAGTATTATTATATGGACAATATCGGACTCAATTACATTTATAAAAGGACAAAATAACGTTGTCATTTTGTTTTTTTACGGTTTTTATAAAAATACAAAATTTGGCATAAAATTTGCAGTTAATATTTGTGAGGAAATTAGAGAGGAGTGGAGAGATGAATTATATTATAAGGCGTGTCCTGGGTACTATTCCAATTATACTTGGTATTAGTTTGTTGTTGTTTTTCATGCTTAATATCGTACCGGGAAATCCTGTTGAACTAATGATGGGAGAACATGTCAATTATGAAACAATTGAAAGAATCAGTGAAAGAATGAATTTGAATGATCCAATAATTGTAAGATTCGGAAAGTATATTATAGATTTGTTGCATGGTGATTTTGGATATTCCTATAAATTGAAAAGAGAGGTATCTACCCTTATATGGCAGGCTTTTCCAAATACTCTCATTTTGGCTGTAGCAGGTTCTCTTGTATCATGGGGGATTGGTTTACCGGCAGGGATTATATCAGCAGTTAAGAAAAATAGTGTGACAGATTATTTTGTCATGACTTTTGCCCTTATAGGTATTTCCATGCCTGTATTTTGGTCAGCATTGATTTTTCAATATATATTTGGACTTAAGCTGAATTTGTTGCCTATTCAAGGTCTTGATGGATTGAATATCAAATATATTATTCTACCGGCCATAGTTCTTGGATGGAGTTCTGCTGCATCAGTTGCCAGGCTAACCAGATCAAGTCTGCTGGAAGTTATGACATCGGACTATATCAGAACCGCAAGGGAGAAGGGTCTGTTGAAGTGGCAGGTTGTATTGAGACATGCCTTGAAAAATTCCATGTTGCCTGTTATTACGGTTATGGCCATACAGGTTGCCTCATTGTTGTCTGGAGCAGTTATAACTGAAACAATATTCGGCATACCAGGAGTTGGAAGGATTGCCGTAGGAGCAATTCAGACTAGGGATATGCCTCTATTACAGGGAAGTGTAATGTTTACTACAGTTCTAATAGTTTTTGGAAATCTGGTGGCGGATATGTTGTATGGATTTATTGATCCTAGAATTAAATATGATTAGGAGGATGTTATGAGCAAATATGAATTGGACAACAACTCTATTAAACAAAATTATTTTAGAGATATAGCTGCAGCTGCCAGAAAGGGTTCTCGTTTATCATTTTCAGTCATTAAAGACGGCAATGGAGATGATAAGATGTCAGAAACTTCAAATAAAAGAAAAGAATATAAACAGAATTCAAATAAGGATTTTGATGACGATAATGATGACCTTACAAGGGAGACAATGCTTGGAGAGGTGATGTATCACTTAAAGAAGGATAAAAAGGCTATGACTGGAGGTGTGGTTGTAATCCTCTTTGTTCTCATAGCAATATTTGCCCCCCTTATAGCGCCTTACGATCCCTACTTTGTTGATATGGGAAAGATGTTTACCAAACCATCATCTGAATATTTGCTGGGTACGGATTTCATTGGCAGGGATATTCTCAGCAGGATGATATATGGGGCCAGGATCTCACTGATAATAGGACTGGTTCCTACAATAATTTCATTGGTGATCGGAACGGTACTTGGTATGACAGCTGGATATATTGGTGGAAAGGTCGATTATCTGATAATGCGTCTGGCGGATATATGCATGTCGTTTCCATCCATATTGCTGGCTATGGTAGTTATGTACACTCTTGGTTCCTCCCTTTTTAACATATTCATTGCTTTGAGTATAGTTGGCTGGGGTGGTACTGCGCGTATTATCCGTTCCCAGACATTGGCACTTAAGGAAAAAGAATTTGTAGAGGCTGCCGTTGCTATGGGAGTCAAGAAGAGTACATTGATGTGGAGACATATATTCCCAAATACCATTCCTTCACTTGCCGTTCTTTTTACATTGAATGTTCCTGGAGCAATAATGTCTGAAGCAAGTTTGAGCTTTCTAGGAGTAGGTGCTCAACCTCCAACACCTAGCTGGGGACTCATGATATCTAGAGGCAAGGAATATTTGTTTTCTGCACCCTGGGTGGCTATCATGCCTGGTATTGCAATCTTTATAGTCGTAATAGCATTTAATTTCATAGGTGACGGGCTAAGAGACGCCCTTGATCCCTATACAAGAAATTGATTTTTTGGAGGGGACGATGAATACTAAAACAGATAATGAAACAGTAATTGAAATCAGGAATTTAAGGACATATTTTGAAACTGAAAAGGGATTGAATCCTGCAGTGGATGGTGTGTCATGGAGTATAAAAAAGGGA
The DNA here is from genome assembly GCA_964523535.1 of uncultured Clostridia bacterium. Classification (GTDB taxonomy): domain Bacteria; phylum Bacillota; class Clostridia; order Tissierellales; family Dethiosulfatibacteraceae; genus Dethiosulfatibacter. The sequence continues at coordinate 22,500 of CAZFYP010000011.1, read as the reverse complement.
TGTACCATGGGACTTGTTGGGGAATCGGGAAGTGGTAAAAGCATGAGCGCCTTGTCGATTCTCGGTCTTGTTCCGGAGCCCTATGGCAGGATAATGAAAGATAGCGAAATAATTTTTGATGGAATGGATCTGACAAAGATAACAGAACGCCAACTTGCCGCCATACGTGGAAATGAAATATCAATGATTTTCCAGGAACCCATGACATCCTTGAATCCGGTCTATACCATAGGAAAACAACTTATTGAACCTCTTATGATTCATCGTAAAATTTCAAAGAGGGATGCGAAAAAAATCGCCCTTGAACTTTTAGAAAGTGTCAAGGTGCCGGATGCAAAGAAAAGGTTCAATGTTTACCCTCATCAATTGTCGGGAGGCCTTAGACAGAGAGTCATGATAGCAATGGCACTAACATGTCAACCTAAGCTCCTGATAGCCGACGAACCAACAACTGCCTTGGATGTCACTATTCAGGCACAGATTCTAAGGCTTATGAGAGACCTGCAGAAAAAGAGTGATACTGCTATTCTTTATATCACCCACAATCTTGGAGTCGTGGCGGAGATGTGTGATGAAGTTTGTGTAATGTATGCGGGAGAAATTGTTGAACAATGCAATATATACCAGCTTTTCAACAATCCTTGTCACCCCTATACAAAGGGACTTTTAAAGTCTTTGCCTAAAATACATGAAGATATGGATGAATTGTATTCCATAAAGGGCATGGTACCTAATATGCTTAAGATTCCAAAGGGGTGCAGGTTTGCTTCAAGGTGTGATGAGGCTGGAAAGATATGTTTTGAAAAAGTGCCTCCAATTTCAGTTACTTCGGGCCAACATATGGTGAAGTGCTGGAATTTTCATGAAGGAGGAAAGGTTAATGAATGAGATACTTATGGAAACCAAAAATCTTAAGAAGTATTTTGAAATAGAAAATAAATCCATATTCGGTAAAAAGGGAAACAAGGGGACTGTAAAAGCTGTTGACGACATTGACCTTGTCATTCCAAAAGGAAAAACTATCTCCCTTGTAGGAGAATCAGGATGCGGTAAAAGCACATTGGGAAGGGCCATCATAAATCTGATACCGGCTACTGAAGGAGAAACCCTTTTTAAGGGAAATAATATTTATAATTTGTCCAAGGATGAAGAATTGGAATTCAGAAAGGAAGTATCCATAATTTTCCAGGATCCCTATGCATCGCTGAATCCAAGAATGAAGGTAAAGGATATTATCGGAGAGCCTTTGCTGACACATGGCATGAAGAACAAGGACGAAAGATATAAGCGGGTAGAAGACTTGATGAAGATGTCTGGACTAAAGAAGGAATATGCAAATAGGTATCCTCATCAGTTCAGCGGAGGTCAGAGACAGCGTATTGGAATTGCAAGGGCCCTTGCCCTGGAACCAAAACTCATAGTTTGTGATGAAGCTGTATCAGCCCTTGATGTATCTATACAGGCTCAGATACTGAACCTTCTAGAAGACTTGCAGAAAAAGTATGATTTGGCTTTTCTCTTTATATCTCACGATCTCAGTGTTGTAAGACATGTAAGCAATGAAGTTAATGTTATGTATTTGGGGAAAATTGTTGAATCAGGTCCATCCAAGGAGATATTTGAATCACCTATTCATCCATATACAAAATTTTTAATAAGTGCAGTTCCTGTTCCTGACCCGACCAGAAGGAACGAAGACAGGGAATTGCTGGAAGGAGATATTCCAAGTGCCATGAATCCTCCTTCCGGATGTCGATTTAGAACGAGATGTCTCTATGCTACTGATATCTGTTCAGAAAAGGCACCTGATTTGATTGAAAGAAATGGTCATAAGTTTGCTTGTCATAATCCTTTGAAATAGGGATTTAGTGATAAAATATATTAATAAGGGAGTAAATATGAGTATTAAGAAGAATTTATTAACAATGCTGCTTATAGTAGCGATGCTGTTTTCATTAACAGCTTGTGGAAGCAACGATGCTGTTGAAGACGGCACTCCGGCAGAGGATTCGGGCGATGACTCGGCGGATGTTACATCTGAAAAGCTGGTTTTCGTTGTTCCTTATGAAGGTGACCCTGGTACTGCTGATGTTGCAAAGACAACTGCAGAATATGGATTGCCATTGAACATATTCGACAGATTGGTTGAATCTGTAACAATTGCACCGGGAGAAAGTGAATTGGTGCCTGGACTTGCTGAATCATGGGAAGTTGATGAAACAGGAACGGTTTATACTTTCCATATAAGGGAAGGCGCCATGTTCCACAATGGTGACGAAGTAAAAGCCAGTGATGTTGCATATACATTTGACAGAATGTTGAACCCTGCAACTGAAGGACTTAACACAGACTTCTTTGATATGATCGTAGGAGCTGATGCAAGGCTTAATTCCGAATCTGATTCTACAGAAGGTTTGAATGTAGTCGATGATTACACATTGGAAATAACTATTGAAGAGCCATATGCACCCTTTATAGCTGGACTTGCGACTCCAGCAGGTAGTGTTTATTCTGAAAAGGCTACAGAAGCAGCAGGGGAACAATTTGGTGTAGATCCTGAGCTGACAATAGGTAGTGGTCCTTTCAAAATGGAAGAATGGGTTGTAAACGATAAAATCGTAATGAGTACTTTTGAAGATTATTGGAGAGGAAGAGCCCAATATGACGAACTTCAGTTTAAAATAGTTCCTGATCCTGAAACAGCTAGAATGATGTTTGAAAAGGGAGATCTTGATTTCTTTGACCTTGATATGGCAAGAAGTCAGATTCCATATTTTACTGAAAATGACAAATGGAACGGAAATATCGTGTCTGGTCCAAGGGTTGGATTATACTATTACTGTATAAACCAAAGTATTGAACCTCTTGATGATGTAAGAGTAAGAAAAGCTATACAGATGTCTATAAACAGGGAAAATATACTTGAAAAAATGTATTTTGGAAAAGGTCAGATTGTCAATGGTGTAATGCCTCCTGGACTTTACGGATATAATTCTGATATTTCAGAGATTGAATATAACCCTGAAAAAGCCAAGGAACTGCTGGCAGAAGCCGGTTATCCAGATGGATTTGATATGACGATTGCCCAGGTCAGCGACAGTCCTACTTCTTTGAAAATCAATGAGGTTGTACAAGCTGAACTGTTACAAGTAGGAATTAACGTTACCATAGAGCAGAGTGACTCTTCAACATTCTATGGAATCAGAAAGACTGGTGAACTACCAATGTATTTGAGTGACTGGTCTGCAGACTTTAATGATCCTGACAACTTTATCTACACATTCTTTGCTGAAGGCAATACAATCAGAAGATCATTCAACTATGCAAATACAGAAGTTCAGGCAGATATTGAGACTGCAAGAACAATGACTGATCCTGAAGCTAGAATAGAATTGTATCAGGAGATAGAAGAGAAGATTGTACATGAAGATGCTGCATGGATACCTCTATTTGAATTGGAACATCTTTTCGTGCTACAGCCATATGTACAAAACTATGAGGTAGCGTGGAATGGTTGGAGTAATCAATCTTATTATAGCATTGAAATCGATAAATAAAGTGAATTTTCAATCTGGAGGAAATGATGGAAATGATGTCTATTGATAAGAGAGTTGATGCACAAATTGTAAGCTTCGATGGCAAAATTGGTCTTTATGTCAATGACTTCAAAGGAAATATCATTGAAAAAAATGCTGATGAGGAATTTGAAACGGCGAGTTGTGTCAAGGTTTTTGTATTGACCGAATTGTTTCGTCGTTTACATGAAGGTACAGTAGCCCTTGATCAAAAACTACCATACAGGAAGAATAACTATATCGATGGAAGTGGAATACTTCGATCTCTCAGTGAAGGTCTTGAATTGTCACTCATAGATTATGCAACACTAATGATTATTGTCAGTGACAACATTGCTACCAACATATTGATTGAGTTCCTGGGTGTGGATAGAATCAATGAGACTATTGAAAGTTTTGGATTAAAGCAATCCAAACTTCACAATAAGATTGATTTTGACAAGTATGACAAATTGGGAACCTCGACACCTAGAGAGTATGCTAAAATTTTTGAACTTGCATATAAGAAAAAGCTTTACAGTGAGGAGATATCGGATAAGTTTATTGAGATACTTAAAATGCAGCATTACAATACAATGATGACTAAGGATATAGCACCCTATTATCTTGATTCTGAAGATACTGGTGATGAAGAGCTTATTTACTTTGTTACCAAGAGTGGTAGTATGAATGCCTGCAGAAATGATGGGGGACTTGTATACACTCCATTTGGTGGATATGCGATTTCCATTTTTACAAAGGAGTTTTATGATCCTCTGTATCATAACAATCATGAGAGTTATCAATTTGGGTCCAAAGTCAGTAATTTGATTTTAAATCATTACTTATCACTTAAAGGATCTATTGAATAAAGTGTTCTCCCCTTAATTTATTTACAGAAATCATGTCGACCTGGCATGATTTCTGTGTTAAAATAACAAGGATAAAATGTTTATCATAATACCTAACAAGAAAGGATTAACTATGTTTACACCAATAGCATCCAATAAGGTTAGTCTTCTAATCATGAGTCAAATAAAGGAAAGCATAAGAATGGGTAAACTCAGAATGGGAGACAGATTACCCTCTGAACGTGTAATGTCTGAACAGCTGGGTGTATCTAGAGCTGCTGTTAGAGAAGCTATTAGAGCCATGGAATTAATGGGACTTGTAAAATGCATTCAAGGAGAAGGTAATTTTATACCGGAAAGCTTTGAAAACAACCTGATGGAGCCTCTATCACTCATGTTTATGCTCAACAAGAGTAAGGCAAATGAAATCGGAGAACTGCGCCGTGCCCTTGAAATAGAATCCGTAAGACTTGCAGCATCAAAAATCACCAAGGAAACTATAATAAAGCTAAATGAAACTATAGAAGTCATAGCAACATCAGAGGATGAAAGGGCAAGAGTTGAAGCAGACAAGGAATTTCATTATATAATTGCAAAAGCTTCAGGAAACATGTTCATAATCAATATCTTGAATTCCCTGTCACAGATAATAGAGGAACAGATGGCAGGTGTCAGAGAAAATATTACAGCAAATAAAAAAAATATCAAAATAATCACTGATTCACACAAATCAATTGTTAAGGCTCTTTCTGAAGGCAATACAGATGCTGCAATTGACGCAATGTCTATACATATGAACAGTGTAATGGAACATCTTGATTTGTCAAAATAAGAAAAAATGATTAAAGCCACTTATTTCAATAAGATGAATAAGTGGCTTTTTTGTTAGTCTATAGTATAGGTATTATCATTTCTTAATAATCGGTAGAGTATTTGCTCCGTAAGGCATAATAATCATTGATGGGTCATCTATGCTCATTTTCTTCTTTCCTAATTCAATAGCCTCAGTTATTGTTGAAACAACACTTATTTTAGTATTTTTAAACAGTTCACTATCCATGGAAGTAACAAGAATGAAATTGATTTTTTCTGCTATTTCAAGAGGTCTGTAACCTAGATATTTTCCTATAGTGTATTTTTCCCTAATATCTTTTTCTCTTGAAAGCATATCTGAAAACTGTGTTATCATAAATTCTGTATCCTTGCTGCCGAAACCTTCAATGTTTTCAGCTACTATGATCATCGTACCCTTTTCTTTTACTGCTTCCACTGCATTTAGAACTGTTTTAGTGGTCTGATAAAAATTCATATCCTTTGGATATCCGCTGGCAGAAGCAATTACCATATCGGCTTTTTGGTCAATTGTTACAGTGTCCATTTCTTTTACAACTTCACATGCAGCCTCATGTGCTTTGATATAATCTCCTGAAAAGGCATGAGTAATCTGTTTGTTGCCATCCACTACGACATTCATTATGAAAAGTGGATTAACTATTCGTGCTGCTTCCATTATATCCATGTGGATGATGTTTTTTTCATTCATATTACTACTTCTTGTTTCTGGATTTGTACCAGAATTTAACCCTTCATTCATTGAATAGGAATGATTCTTCATTATGGTTTTATATCCGGCAATTCCAGGCAGTATATATTTTCGGCCTCCACCGTAACCAGCTAAAAAGTGTAGAATTGCTCCACCTGTAAGGACAATGTGATTGCAATCTAGAGCTATTTTGCTCATATATAGTGGTGTACCAAAGGAAGTAGTACCTATATTGACTAGGTTGTCTTCATCCCTGCAGTCGTGATCTACAACTCTGATTCTTTTCTGAACATCATCACCAACCAATATCTTATGTTCTTCTGGGCTTTGTTTTCTGTGAGAACCAGTTGCTGACAAGATAACTATATCTTCATCTCTTACGCCACCTTTTGTGAGTTCATCAATTACTGGTGGTACATATTGAGAAGGGGACTGCCAGGCACGGGTTACATCAGGTATGACTACACAAACCGTATCTCCTTTTTTCACAAGTTCACTCAGCTTCTTGCTTCCAACAGGCTCATTAAGTGCCTCCCTGACAACTTCACTTCCTGATTTATCTGTTTTTTCCATTGTATTTGGCTTAATTACAGTAAGGATATTCTTTTCGGCTACTGAAAAGGACATCGTGTTTTTTCCGAATTTTAAGTCGAACTGTTTCATTGATATTTCACTTCCTATAATATATTTTGTTCTATTAATAAATTTCAATTATCATTTTGGTAAGTGGACTTACCAGTACTTTCTCGATGAAAATTCCCTTGATTATCTTTGAATAGGAGCAACAGTCTCAACATATTCTACAAGTATTCCTTGTCCATATTTGGGTTTCAAGAAATTAACTATGATATCGCTGGTTCCTGGAACAGCACTTCCTTCAAGCATTTCCATACCCTTGCTTTCAAAATCTTGACGTACAGCTTCTATGTCATCTACTTCATAGGCGATATGTGCTATGCCTCCCTTTCCACCATTAAAATTCTCAAGGACACTTCCCTCGACTGGGATTATTAATTCTACAGGACTTTCATTATCAGTATATTTTGTGAATATCAATTCTGCCTGATATGCTTCTACAAATCCTTCATAATCAATTTCAAGATTAAAGGTTTCCAGAAAATTATCAGCAGCTTGTCTGGAATTAAGTATAATTCCTACGTGGTGCATTCTCATTGCTTTCATTGTTTTGATCCTCCAATTATTAGTAAAACATAGTATTCATGGTTTAACTTTTGATGTTCTTAAAGTTTTTTTATTCAATTGAACTTTTTATTGTCAATATGGTATGATGTCAGTGGCCTTACCAGTATGATATCATATATTTTCATATGGGTCAATATCATTATATATAATGCAATGATAAAGTGAAGGTGAATTTTCTAGTAGCTGCTAGATGAGTATGATATAATATCAAACAAATTAAAATAAAATGGCAATAAATATTTTTTGTCATTGGAGAAAGGATATTATGAAAATTGCATTACCATCAAGAGACAACTCTATAGATAACCATTTTGGACACTGTGAATATTATACTATTTTCTCAGTTGATGAAGTTAAAAAAGAAATACTTTCTCAAGAGACTTTAGAATCACCAGCTGGTTGTGGTTGTAAATCAAATATAGCACAGGTTTTAGCAGAGGCAGGTGTATCGGTTATGCTTGCTGGCAATATGGGTCAGGGTGCTGTAAATGTTTTGAAAAATTCTGGTATTGAAGTGATTCGTGGATGTAGTGGAGATGTTAAAGCTGTTGCAGAAAAGTGGATTCAAGGAAACATTGCTGATTCAGGGGATTCATGCCAGGCCCACGACTGCCATTAGATCCAGTTTTAAATTGGGTTTATTGAGTCGTAAATAAAAAATGATGGACCGCAGACAGGGCAAAAAGATACTGATAATTGTCCTAATCTTTAAGATGATTATATAAAGCATCCTCTGAAAATTCACGAAGTGAGATCTCAACATTTAAAAAAAATGGAAACGAGATAGCCATTGTGCTTTTAAGTGATATTACTACACTCGAGGAATTTGAAAATCTAGGTATAAAATCCAGTAAAACTGGCAATCGAGTTAAACTGAAAGAATGAGGCCAGGTTCAAATGGTAAGTGAATTTCCAGTTATCAATCCGTATTCTTCAATATAACTCCTATAAACAACCGCTTGTAATATTGGCTGTCATTCCAATTGCCATGGGCAGTGCCTTAATGGGATTGTTTTTGACAAATCAGGTCTTAACATTTGTTGCTATGATGAGTCTCATTGCATTGATGGGGATTGTTGTCAATAATGCAATTGTCTTGTTGGATGCAATTAACGGATTAAGGGAGGAAGGAATGACAATTGCACTCATGTCAGGTTTGGGATTTTCTACCATATTAACCATGGTGGTGGTACCGACTATATACAGTTTGATAATGAGAGTCGATTAATTGTATGAGTTTCCATAAAAAGATACATATAATTGCCATAAACATGTCACATTGGAGAGTTATTATTAATACAAGAAAAACAAATACGTAAATCAAAGGAGATTAAAATGAAAAAAGTATTGAGTATTGTATTGGTAGTAGTGGTGGCTTTGGGAACAATGGCAGTTGCATTTGCAGATACGGGAGTCGATGAGGCTGTTTCAACGGAAGTGGAATGTGTATACGGCGAAGGAATGGAACAGGGTGATGCTAACAGATACGGACTAAACTCGGAAAATGGTGAAAGAGGAAAAGGATACGGACAGGAAGGAACAATGGAACAGAAGCAACTTGGTGAAGGTCTAGGTCGAGGTAACAGACTTGGTGGACAGGATGGACTTAAGCCACAGGATGGAAGAGGAGCAGGAAACGGACAGGGACTTAACGGCCTACAGCAAAGACTTCAGGACGGAACACAAAGTGGAGCAGGCAATGGTCAAAGACTTATGGACACTGAGAATTGCCCCAACCTTTAAGTATTAAGAACACTTTAAGAAAAAAATAATGAGAACATATTTTAATAATTTAGGTATCTGCCTTTGCAGATGCCTTTTATTTTTGTGGGGCTGGGAATGGGTTTTGAAACCTTCATTGGGGGAATAAGATAATAGGTTGATTTTACAGACTGTGACAAAAATAAATGACATAATGTAAAGTATATTTGACATCATGTCGCGTTTGTTGTATACTGATGACAAGGACATAAGAAAAATTTAGTTGAGGAAGATAACTATGAATTATAAAGTGAAGCAAACTTGGGCACTATTATTTACCGTTTTATTAGTTCTATTCATTTATTTAAAGCGAGTTCTTGAAGTCTATTCAATGGAGGGCATCACAACTTTTAACGATACTGGCTTTTGGGCAAGGACAATGCTGATTTACATTGGTGTATTTGTTGTTCTGACAATTATCACAATGATAGTGTTTAATGTTCTTTCGGCTGTTGGAGTATCGGTTAGAAATAAAATTGATGGCCAAATGAATGGTTCCATAGAGAACGATATTAATGATGCCTTTGACGATGGGGAAGACGAGATGGACAGATTGATAAACCTGAAGGCAGGTAAAGTGAGTCATATTATTGCAGGTGTAGGATTTGTTGCCGGACTTGTTGCACTAATGTTTGACTTACCTGTTGGCATCATGTTGAATATCGTTTATTTGAGTTTTATGTTGGGAAGCATTATTGAAGAGGCTGTGAAGCTCTACTTTTACAAGAGAGGTGTATCTCATGGCTAAAAAAAAGATAAAAATTGAAAACAAGATACGTCGATTGCGTTTTGATAATGGCGAGATGACTCAGCAGGCGCTGGCAAAAAAAGTAGGTGCTTCAAGACAGACAATTAACAGTGTTGAAAGTGGTAAGTATTATCCATCCTTGGAAATGGCCTTTCTCATTGCTGAGGCCCTTGACTCAAGTATTGAAGAGGTTTTTATATATAGAAAAGGAGATGAATAGAAATGAAAGTATTAGTTACCGGAGGAAGCAACGGAATGGGAAAGGGTGTTGCAAAAGCATTGGCATACCGTGATAATCAGGTACATGAGCTTATATTACTATGTAGATCCCAGGAACTTGGTCAAGCAACAATCAGGGAATTTGAAGAGGATACCAGGAATACGAAAGTATCAATTGTTTTGTGTGATTTAACAAAACTTAGTGACGTTAAGAAAGCAATTAATGAGATTCACAGTAAACATGATTATCTGGATGGTATTTTCATAAATGCAGGAATAGGCTATGCTGGTCAAAGGGTGGAAACTGAAGATGGTATGGATTCTCATTTTCAGGTAAATTATTTGTCACAATTTATGTTGGTATTGAATCTAATGAGTTTATTGGAGAAGTCAAAGAAGGGTGGTAGAATCGTCTTTAATGTCACAGAAAAAGGAGAAATATTCTGGGATGACATGCAGATGAAGGATAAGTGGACTTATGAAGATGGTATTCATCAGGCGATGGTTGCAAAACGCATGTTTTTACAGAAACTCCATAGGATGTATATGAAAAATCATGAAGCCAATGTTTCCTTTATTGGTTTTCAAATTCATGAAACTGTGTGGACAAATCAAATCAATTTGATTCCAAAATATATGAAAATCATGGCGACAGTCATTAAACTGTTTGGGAAATTCATTACAATAGAAAAATGCGGTGAGATAATTTCACCATTATTTTGTGAGAGCCAAAGGGAAAGTTTGGAAAGATCAGGTAAATTCATAACATGGAAGAAAAACAATTTTGTTGATTTAAAGGAAGACGAGGCTGTACTGGACCAAGAACTACAAGACAGATTATGGGATATTAGTCTGGAACTCTGTGGTATGAATGAAACTGCAGCTGTAGTTGAATAGAGAGGGTAAAGAGTTGATTAAATGAAAAGAGATATATGTGACGGTATTGATATTGATGGAATAAGAAGTAATTTTCTTATTTATACCAGAAGAGCTTTTGAATTGCTTCCCCACATTGACAATCCAAGGATTCTCGATATTGGATGTGGATCGGGTGTACCTACTCTTGAACTTGCCAGGCTTAGCGGTGGGCATCTAACAGGGATGGATATAGATATGTCAGGGTTGAAAAAGCTGAAGACCAAAGCAGGTGAAGAGGGTCTTGACCAAAGAGTCGTGACCATGGAATGCTCATTATTGGAAATGAGTTTTGAGGATGAGACTTTTGACATCGTTTGGGCCGAGGGTTCTATTTCAGTTGTAGGATTTGAAAAGGGAATCTCAGAGTGGAGAAGGCTGATAAGAAAAGATGGATATTTGGTGGTACACGATTCTCTGCTGGATATTGAAGGAAAGATTGAGTGTATTAGGGAAGCCGGTTATGAACTTATTGATTACTTCACTATCACAAAAGATGTATGGATGAATAAATACCTGCTTCCTCTAAAGGAGAGTGTTGAAGAGTACGACAAGTACTGTAACCCAGATGGTGAAAGATCGGAAGAAATCAGTGTATACAGAAGAGAGATAGAGGCTTTTGAGAGGCAGCCTGATTTGAATGAGTCAGTGTTTTTCATTATGAAGAAGATTTGTTGCCCGAAGCTTATGGAATGAATATCAGTAGTAGTCAAAGCAGTATAAAAATATACCCCCCCGGATTCAAGCCTATAAAATGATAAAAACCCCCTTAACTGGACAAAACCAGTAAAGGGGGTTATTTGTTAAGAATATACGCAACTAAGGAAATGAAAAATTTAATTTTCTACCATATAACCGGCATCAACCCAAGCGGCATAATTGCCGGCTAGCCTAAAGACTGATTCAAATCCTGCATCCACAAGCTTTTGAGCACCAAGTATGGATTGATATATTATAATGTTACTCTCCTCACAGGTGGTTGTCAAATTTAAACTGGAATTCGCAGAATCTAAAAAATATGGGGATCATTTTAATCGAAGGTTTAGCTTTTTCTATCTACATATACAAGTTGAATCCTTCCTTGAAATACATGAGATTTCGGATATAGTATGCTATACTAATAAATAATTATTTATTAGGGAGTTTAAAATATGGTCAAGAAGTTTTTTAGTATTATTTGGGGATATGGTATTGATGTAATTGCTATGGTGATTTTTTGGGTTGTTATTAAACCTACTATGGGAGTATCTGCATTGATGCTTGCCTATTCAATTCTCAGGACATTCTTCATTCGTCATATTTTTGTAATAGTGTTCGTCAATGCTTCTATTCTTTTAAGTATAGTTACAAACAGTATGAAGCACCGTATCCATATGGAGGGTGAAATAGTCATGCATTCTGCAATTACTGTATTGCTCTTGATTTTTGCTGCAGTTCAGGTATTCGTGATTTTGTTCAGGGTTTTTTCGATACAGGAAAATAAAGCCACAATCAAATTTGATGAGGACCCTTCCTTTTTCAAAAGACTATATTATGGGTTTACAAACCTGCATCATTCAATAACTATAATTCTGGCTTCAATATATCCTGTCATCCTTACGATTGTAATAATAGTTGCATTTTCAGGTGTATACAACTCTGCCAATGTCTTTTATGAAACCATGGATGGGGAAGGAGCAGGACTGATTTATTCATCAACAGGTGAACTTCTTGATTCCATAAGCCTACAAGGTCGTATGGTTACTGCAAGTGAACTAAAGGGTCTTTTGAATTATGACTATATATATTTCAGCACAATTACATATTTTACAATAGGCTATGGCGACATAGTACCTGTAGGGTTGAATATGAAGACAATAGTCATGTTTGAAATGCTCATAGCCCATATTCTAAATATTAGCATTTTTGCCTTGTTTGGAACCCTGTTTTATGAATTCATAAAGCATGGCAACAGAAATAGATTCAAACACAATCCTGTAAAAAAGGTGGGCAATCTGTTGCAGCAATCAAGAAATAAGGGTAAGTAGTATTAAAGATCAAATCATGCAGCGTAAGTGCTGTAAAATAGAAGCTAAAATAGAGTAAAGCATCTTTCGAAGCTGCTCATTATAATAATAAAAAGAAATCAGGAGGAAGATATGATGAATGATACTGTAAAAACCATGTTGAATCACCGGTCAATCAGAAAATACAAGGATAAACAGGTCAGCAGGGAAACAGTTGATACCATTATCTCTTGTGCTCAGATGGCACCTACATCAAGTCACTTGCAGGAATATACCATAATCGAAGTAAGGGATTCCAAGAAAAGAGAATTCCTGGCAGAAGTTGCAGGGGGGCAAAAGTGGGTGGTTGAAGCACCTTTGGTTTTGCTTTTTTGTGCTGATCTCAATAGGGGTAAAAAATATTTTGATGTTTCAGAAAAGGAATTGTTCAGCAATACGGAATCATATACAGTTGCAGTGGTGGATACTTCTCTTGCCATGCAGAACGCCTTTTTGGCAGCAGAAAGCATGGGTCTTGGAGGAGTTGCTGTCGGCGGTATCAGGAATGATGTGGAGGCTTTGTCAAAAGAGTTTGAATTGCCGGATATGGTTGCACCTCTATATCTGCTGTGTCTTGGATATCCTGATGCCGATCCAGGCTTGAAACCAAGACTTCCCAAGGAGGAAATTTATAAGGTTGATTTTTATGATGATAGAAATCAAGATGAAAACATAGATAAGTTCAATGCAACTGTGAAGGAATATTATATTGAGAGAACACATGGAAAAATATCGGATACATGGACACAACGCAGCGGAAAGGGATTGATGGCTAAAAAAAGATATGAAGTCGGTGATTTCTTTAGAAAAATAGGCCTGTTGAAAAGATGAAGTCGTTTTTGCATCATCCAACTTAACATGCTTGTTGGGCTTGGAGAAGATGACAGGATTGGTTCATTGAATTGCAAATGAACATATGCTATACTAGATAACAGGTGGATATAGGGGATTAATTGAATATGGAAGTAAGGTGTCTGCCTGGCAGACGCCTTTTGTTTTTGGATAAATAAAAAGTTATTTACGAAAGGGGATTATATTATGTCAAAATTGTCGATGAAGGGACATGGTGAATTAAGCCAAGTTTCAAGCAATCTCATAGGTTGGATGGAAGGAAGCGGTGTAAGTTGTCAGTATATAGGTGGAATGTACAGGAAGAACAACATCATGCTTGTTTTTGACAAGTATTATATGAGAGCCAGCAACAGGGCCAGCCTAAGCATTATGCTTACCAAGGAGGATGACGTCATATATGCCGACATCGTAGGTGCTGGAGGAGGGCAAGGAGTCTTCTTCAACTTTTCGTGGGGAGCAGAGGGTAATTTTGTGGATACTGCCAGAAGTCTGCTGAATGAAATGGGATTTATAGTTGCGGAAACTTATTGATAAAAGAGAGATGTAGCGGTTTTAAGTCAAGAAAAAAAGTTCGGAGTAGAATTATCTTCGGACTTTTTTGATGTCTAAAAAGCAAGCTTGTCCCGAAATACATTGAAATAATGTAATGGTCTTTATTGACAAATATAAATGAGTATAGTAAACTTAAGAAAAGCGACACTAGTGTCGCAAAATGTTTGGAGGTTTGATTTGGGGGCCAAAGGAGACAGGACTAAAGGCAATATAATAGATGCAAGTAAAAAAATATTTGCAAGTAGAGGTTATTCCAGGGTTACTATGAAGGACATATGCCAAGTTTGTGGCTTGAGTAGGGGTGGTTTGTATCGTCATTTTTCTTCTACTAAGGAATTATTTATGGTAATGTTGGATAATGACATTAATGATAGCCGAAGAGTAGTGGAAGAGAGTATTAAGAATGGAGTGCCTGCAAAAGTCATATTTGATTATTATCTTCAATATGAAAGGGATGCAATATTAAGCGAAAGTCATGGTATATATTTTGCGATTCACGAGTTTGCTTTTATTGAGAAGGATAAACGAGACTATTTTAAGAAAAGGCTTATGGATTCAATAGAAATTTTAAGTATATTATTTGAATATGGCCAAAGAGAAGAAGAGTTTAAGGAATTTGATATAGATATAGTTGCAAGTCATATTCTATATTTCTTTGACAGCTTGAAAACATCTGCACCGGTCTTTGAACCTGATAAGGAAATGATAGAAAAACAAATAAAAGTAATTATGGAGATGGTAATATGAAAGTAACAGTTTTTAATGGAAGTCCAAGAGGAAGAAACAGCAATACAAATGTAATAGCCGAATCATTTCTAGAGGGAGCTAAAGATGCAGGTGCTGAAATTGAAAATATTTTTTTGATTGAATGGTGACAGATGGCAATGTGACAGCAGAAGTGACTTCGGGTCTAAACATGGAACTAATGTCTGCTAAAGAGTATATTAAGTACATAAGCAAGGGATAGAGTGATAATAGCTTTGAGGATATATAGGTACCTGTATTTGCAGGGATCTTTTCTTTTTGAATAGATTATAATGAAATTAAGAATTGAATTTAAGGATTAGAAAAACACCTTCTGAATGACTCTGAAGGTGTTTTAATTTAGGATTCATTGAAGCTCAAATGAACACATGCTATAATTAAAGGGGAGTGATGTGTACCCAACTGTTTGAGAAGGTTGAGGACTTACTTGCCTTTCTTTAAGATTTGTTCCAATTAAAAGCTCAGAGTGATTGAATTGTAAATATTCATATGCTATAATCGTATAGGATGGAGCTTGAAAAGTTCATATATTACTAGGTGAATTTTTTGCATATGCAAAATTCAATAAAAAAATAGTGGAGGAAGAAGATGAAAAGATTTATATCATTGTTGCTTGTGTTGATGCTTGTATTTGCGTTAACAGCTTGTGGTGGTACGGAAACAGCACCTGAAGAGGCAACAGAGACAGAAAATGGAGCAGAGACAGAAAATGAAGTAGAAGAAGATACATCGGATGATTTAAAGATCGGTGTAATATTGGTCCACGACGAGAATACAGGTTATGACTATGCTCATATTCAAGGTATCCAGGCGGCAGCTGCGGCAACAGGAGTATCTGAAGATCAGATAATCTGGAAGTACAACATATCAGAAGATGAAAACTGCTATGATACTGCAACTGACCTTGTAGAGCAAGGCTGTACTTATATTTTCTCTGACTCTTATGGACATCAGAGCTATATGCAGCAGGCTGCAAGTGAAAATCCGGATGCAACTTTCATATCAATGACTGGTGATATGGCTGCTCTTTCAGGTTTGGACAATTTCAAGAATGCTTTTAACTACACATATGAATCACGTTATGTATCAGGTGTTGTAGCAGGTATGAAACTTGCTGAATTAGTTGAAAACGGACAAGTGGCTGCAGAAAACATGGATGCAGACGGTAATATTAAAATAGGTTATGTTGGTGCTTATCCTTATGCTGAGGTTGTATCAGGTTATACAGGATTCTATCTTGGAGTAAAGTCTGTAGTGGATAATGTAGTTATGGATGTAACTTATACAAACTCATGGTATGATCCTATTGGAGAAGGTGAAGCTGCAAATGCTCTTGTTTCTTCAGGATGTATCATAATCAGCCAGCATGCAGATTCTACAGGTGCTCCATCAGCCTGTGAAGCTCTTCTTGAGGGTGGAACAACTATTTACTGCGTAGGCTACAATGTAGACATGCTTTCAGTTGCTCCACAAGCGGCACTTACAAGTTGTCAAAATGACTGGAGTGTATTCTACACATATGCTATGAACAGCATAATGAATGGTGAAGAAATCGCTACAGACTGGGCAAAAGGATACTCTGACGGTGCTGTTATGATCTCGGCTCTAGGAGAAAGTTGTGCCGAAGGAACAGCAGAGAAGGTTGCAGAAGTTGAAGCAGCATTAAAAGACGGTACATTACACGTATTTGATACTGCAAACTTCACAGTTGAAGGTGAAACAGTAACAAGCTATATGGCTATCGATACTGATGGTGACTGGGTCGGAGATACAGGTGAAGCAATTACTGATGGAATCTTCTACGAGTCAACATTACGTAGTGCACCCTATTTCGGTCTGCGTATAGACGGTATCAATGAATTGAATGCTCAATAATTAGTTATTTACTAGAAAGAGCCACTTTGAAAAGTGGCCCTTTCTATGATTTTAAGGGGGTTATTTATTATGCAGAACTCCAAAGCTGCAGTTAGCATGTGCAACATAACAAAGACATTTGGCTCGGTTACAGCAAATGAAAATGTATCAATGGATATTAATAAGCAGGAAATTCTTGCCTTGCTTGGTGAAAACGGAAGCGGCAAGACTACGCTTATGAATATTCTTTCCGGCATATATTTTCCTGATTCGGGACGTGTATTGGTGGACAACAAGGAAGTATCCATTAGAAGTCCCAGGGATGCCTATGATTTGGGTATCGGTATGATTCATCAGCATTTCAAGCTTGTTGATGTGCTTACAGCAGCGGAGAATATAATTCTTGGCATGCCGGAAAAAGGAAAGCTTGATTTAAAGATTGTCGGCGACAAAATCCGAAATATTTGTGATAAGTATGGTTTTGATGTGAATCCGGAACAAAAAATTTATGATATGTCCGTTTCACAAAAACAAACAGTGGAGATTGTAAAGGTTCTCTATCGTGGAGCAAATATTTTAATTCTGGATGAACCAACTGCCGTATTGACTCCTCAGGAAACTGGGAAACTCTTCGACGTTTTACGGAATATGAGAAATGACGGAAAAGCAATTGTCATCATTACCCATAAGTTGTATGAGGTTGAGGCTATATCGGATCGTGTGGAGGTATTGCGCCGAGGTAAATATGTGGGTGGTATGCTGACTAAGGACACCAACGCCGCTGAAATGACCAATATGATGGTGGGACGAGCTGTTTCACTGAATATTGACCGTCCCGAGCCCAAGGATGTTAAGCCTCGCATAAAAGTTAAAGGCTTGACAGTCAAGGACAGTGAGGGAGTATCCAAGTTGTCTGATGTTTCATTTACGGCCAATTCCGGAGAGGTTCTTGGAATTGCAGGTATTTCAAACAGTGGACAAAAGGAGTTGTTGGAGTCTATTGCAGGCTTGCAGCATTTTGAATCGGGCAGTATTATATATATTGATCCGAAAAATGGAGAGGAAATTTCCCTCATAAACAAGGATTCCAAAGAGATTTCCGATTTGGGAGTCACCTTGTCCTTTGTGCCGGAAGACAGGCTTGGAATGGGCCTTGTAGGTAATATGGATGTAACAAACAATATGATGCTCAGGTCTTTTAGACAAGGGAAATCATTTTTCACAGATAGAAAAGCTCCTCGTAATTTGGCCAAACATGTTGTCAAGGAGCTGGAGGTCAATACTCCAGGACTTTCTACTCCCGTAAGAAGGCTTTCCGGAGGTAATGTGCAAAAGGTTCTGGTTGGACGTGAAATTTCATCTGCTCCAACGGTCTTGATGACGGCTTATGCTGTTCGTGGACTTGACATTAACTCGTCATATACTATTTATGATCTTATCAATCAGCAGAAAGAGGCTGGTGTTGCTGTGATTTTCGTTGGGGAAGACCTGGACGTATTGATTGAACTGTGTGACCGCATTATTGTTCTATGCAGCGGAAAAGTCAGTGGAATTGTTCAGGGCAGAGGTGTAGACAAGGGTGAGATAGGTATGATGATGACAAAACTTAAAGAGGAGTACGAAAATGATTCAATCTCATAAGGCGCCATTTGTGCGTATCGCCAAGCGTGATTCCATTCAAGCCTGGCATGGATGGCTGATTCGTCTGACCGGTCTGGTTCTTTCACTCATAGTCAGTTCCCTGGTCATATATGCCATTGTTCACTTGAATCCAATTAAAATCTATGCAGCCATGTTTGATGGAAACTTTGGTACCGAAAGACGTACTTGGGTTACCCTGCGCGACATGGTCATGCTTCTGTGTATTGGAATAGGCCTGGC
Organism: uncultured Clostridia bacterium; assembly: GCA_964523535.1. Lineage (GTDB taxonomy): Bacteria > Bacillota > Clostridia > Tissierellales > Dethiosulfatibacteraceae > Dethiosulfatibacter. Next base: position 3,757 of record CAZFYP010000011.1, on the reverse strand, counting down.
CCCGGCCTTTAAAATGAAGTTTTGGAATATTGGTGCAGAAGGACAGATTCTAGTAGGAGGCATTGCCACTGCAGCCGTTATGATTTATTTCGGCAAATCAATGCCTACATGGATGATCTTGTGTATGGCTCTTATTGCAAGCTGTGCTGCAGGTGCTGTATGGGGAGGTATTCCTGCTGTATTTAAGGCCCGTTTTGGAACCAATGAAACCCTGTTCACCTTGATGATGAACTATGTTGCCATTCAGCTGACTTCCTATTATGTTGCCATATGGGAAAATCCATTTGGCTCCAATACTGTTGGAATCATCAACCAGATGACTAAGGCAGGTTGGTTTCCAACTTTGTTGGGACAGAAATATCTGCTCAATATAATTATAGTTATGATACTTACTGTTGCAATGTATATTTATTTGCGTTATTCAAAGCAGGGATTTGAGATTTCCGTTGTAGGTGAATCTGAAAATACTGCAAAATATATTGGAATCAATGTTAAAAAAACAATAGTACGCACCCTTATGATATCAGGTGCTATCTGTGGTATGGCTGGTTTTATTGCTGTTGCAGGTGCATCCCATACCATATCGACAAATACTGCCGGCGGAAAGGGCTTTACAGCCATTATTGTTGCCTGGCTTTCCAAGTTTAATACTTTTATGATGATTTTTGTTGCAGCATTGCTGGTTTTCATGGAAAAAGGGGCTATACAGATTGCCTCCCAGTTCAATCTCAACGATTTTGTTTCTCAAATGATTATGGGAATAATTCTGTTTTTTATTCTGGGCAGTGAATTTTTCACTCAATACAGGTTGATATTTCGAAAAAGAAAGGATGTGAAATGATATGGCTCAGATGTTATCATTATTACAAGCGGCTCTAGTTTTTGGAACAGTCATTCTTTTCGGATCACTTGGTGAAATATTGACTGAAAAGTCGGGAAACCTGAATCTTGGTGTACCGGGAATTATGTATCTTGGAGGTATTGCCGGCCTTGGTGGAGCCTTCTGGTACGAGTCCACTACTGCGACACCTATTCCTTTTGTAGGACTTTTGATTGCTCTTTTGTGTGCCCTGGCGGCATCAATACTGGCTGGTCTTCTTTACAGTTTCCTTACCATCACTCTTAGAGCCAATCAGAGTGTTACTGGGTTGACACTTACCATATTTGGTGAAGGTGTTGCCAATTTCTTTGGAGGAGCAATGAACAAGATGGCCGGAGGTGTTGGACAGATTTCCGTTGCCTCTACAAGTGGTGCCTACCGTGCAACCCTGCCCTTCCTTTCGGAAGTTGGAGTCTTGTCAGGCTTGGGATTCATGGTATATCTGGCTATATTCCTTGCATTTGTTCTCAGTTGGTTTCTTTTGAAAACACACAAGGGGCTGGCTCTTCGTGCAGTGGGAGAAGACCCTGCTACGGCTGATGCCGACGGTATAAGTGTAGGAAAGTACAAGTACCTGTCTACCTGCATGGGTGCAGCCATTACAGGCTTGGGTGGACTATACTATGTTATGGATTACATCAAGGGTACCTGGGCCAATGACGGCGGTATTGCAAAGCTTGGATGGCTTGCTGTTGCCCTGGTAATATTTGCCCGATGGAAACCTAAACATGCAATATGGGGCTCCTATCTTTTTGGAGTGCTCTTTTGGCTGTATTTCTATATTTCAGGCCTTACTCGTTCTTCACAGGAGCTTTTCAAGATGTTGCCTTATTTGGTAACCATTATTGTATTGATTGTTGTTTCCATGCGTAGGAAAAGAGAGAATCAACCTCCTGCAAATCTTGGAGTACCTTATTTCAGAGAGGACAGATAGAGTAAAATTTATACTAGATAAAAAATGCCCATGGGAGTTTTTCTTTAGAGAATAATTCTTATGGGCATAATTTATTGTAGGACATTTTTTTGTGGAGAAAGTCGTTTGATTGATGGTATAATTAATATAAAATTATTTAGTTTTCGGAGGAAGTATGGACAATAATCTTTTTTACAGAAATGTTTTGGAGAATTTATATGACGGTGTGTATTTTGTAGACAAGTATAGGAAGATAACTTTTTGGAACAAGGGTGCCGAAAGGATTTCTGGTTTCGACGCCTCAGAGGTCCAGGGAAGTTTTTGTTACAACAAGATACTTAGACATGTGGATGATAATGGAAAGGATCTTTGTAGTGACCTTTGTCCCCTGCAAAAAACCATTGAGGACGGCCAAATGAGGGAGACCAAGGTGTATTTGCACCATAAAAAGGGACATAGGGTTCCGGTTAATATAAGAAGCATGGCCATATATGAGGGTGAAGAAATCGTGGGAGCCGTTGAAGTTTTTTTTGATGATTCGGAGAAGAGGGATATGCTTGAAGACATTAAGAACCTTGAATCCATGGCCATGAAGGACAAGTTGACGGGACTTAACAACAGACGTTATACGGAAATATTTTTGGATTCAAGGATGAGGGAGTTGATGGCTCTTGGTATACCTTTTGGTGTGGCCATGCTTGATATAGACAAGTTCAAGGATTTTAACGACACCTACGGACACGATGTTGGAGACGAGGTGTTGAGGACCGTATCAATGAGTATGAACAGTATCACAAGGAAAACCGATCTTGTATCCAGATGGGGAGGAGAAGAGTTTCTTGCTGTCTTTTCTGGATTAGAAGAGGAAGGTCTTGGCATTGTCTGTGAAAAAATGAGGATGTTGGTTGAAAAGTCCACCCTTGGAAATTCTGATGAGAATATTAAGGTTACCATATCAATCGGAGCCACCATGGCAGGAAAGGAAGATACCATTGAAGGTATACTGAAACGTGCCGATGATTTGCTTTATGAAAGCAAGGAGAATGGAAGAAACAGGGTTACATTGGGATAGGTTTTTAATACCCAACTATGGAAGGGAATCTATTTCTGTGAATTCGACAAGCCAAGAACCAGGAGTTTTATAGTAAAGCCTTAAAATATCTTGGAATCATTCAATTTCCTGTTGAAAAATGTTGTCTATATTAATGAAGGTGTTAATAAGCTGATAAAACTTGAAAGTCCCGATTTCCGGGGCTTTTTTTTGTGAAAAACTAATGTGAAAGAAAGATACTATAGTAAATAATAATAGCTGCGGGATGACTATAGCAATAAGTAATACTTGTTGTTAGGCCAAGGTGAGTTTGATATGATATGCGTGTTAGTCTAGACATATAGGCTTACAAATATATTATGGGAAGTACACGGAGGAGAAATATGAAAAAAATATTGAGTATAATACTTGTGCTCGTTATACTACCTCACCGAATCATCTCCCACGCCTGCAAAGATCCGGCATCATCTCCTTTCCTGCCCCTAGCTCCTCACCATCGGCATCTTCTCAATCCTCTTGCCAATGCAGCCCCCTTCCATCCTCTCCCCAAACCACTTCACCGTCTCCCTCAATCCCGAGACCAGATCATAATCCGGCTCAAAATTCAATCCCATTCTGGCTGCAGTTATATCCGCAACCGAGTCCTGGATGTCCCCCTTTCTTGGCTTGTCATGGATCGGGGCTGCCTCTGATCCCATGATATCCATGATGATTCTCGCCAGCTGGTTCAGGCTCGTCCTTTTCCCGCAGGCGATGTTGAATACCCCAACAACGGATTCCTTTTCCATGGCGAGGATGTTCGCTTTGACCACATCTCTAACGTTGCAGAAGTCTCTGGTCTGATTCCCATCCCCAAAGATCATCGGCGGCAATCCCTCCAGGATCCTGGAGATGAAGATGGGAATCACTGCTG
>CAZFYP010000010.1:0-30023 GCA_964523535.1 uncultured Clostridia bacterium | reverse complement strand
TGGAGGGTGTCTGGCGCTTTTTCAGTTTAAGCGACATAGTCGCCGTGAAACTAAAGTCCTCTATATTTGATCTTCAAATCCCGGCATAGTATCCGGACGCTTTCAGATTCATAGGAGGGAGGAGAGTCTTCGTAAACTGGCCTGTACTGTTGAAGGTAGTAGTTTTTTCTACCGGTCATATCTACGATATCCTTTATGTCTGAAGCATCCAGTAGAGGATAGAAGGTAGTTCTGAATTCATGGTTCGTGAAATTCTTTATGATGTTGAAGCTTTCCTCCACATCTTCGAAGTTTAGTCCGCAAAGGTCCTTGTACTTCTTTGGAGGTGCCTTGATATCCATTGCTATATAGTCTATCAGATTTTCCTTAATTAATTCTTTAACAATCCCGGGATTTGTACCATTTGTATCAAGTTTTACCTTGAAGCCCATGGATTTTATTTTTTTGCAGTTGTACTTCAGCCTTGGTTGAAGGGTTGGTTCACCGCCTGAAATGACAACTCCCTGAATTTTACCTACCCTCTTGGTCAGGTGGGATATTATTTCATCATTGTCCACCTTGTTATTTATGGAGCAGAGGTCCTTGTTGTGGCAGTAGGGGCAGTTCATATTGCAGCCTTTGGTGAATATCACTGATGCTATGCTTTCAGGGAAATCCACCAGTGAAGTTTTTACATATGCAGCAACTTCCATTAAACAGTCATCCTTTCCATTGAAAATTTTGTTGAATAAAAATATAAAACTCCTGCGTTTAGATAACATATACTATATTTAGTTACATATAAATGTTAACATACCCTATATGGGGCGTCAATGGTATTTGAATAAAAAGCGGTATTTGTTTTTTGTTTTGATGGTTGACAAGAAGTAATATCCGTGATATCATTGCGGAGTTGCTTAAAACGATGGTAAATTTATTAACAGGTAATTTCAGATTGGTGCTGTATTCATTAAGTGTTATCCTGATTGAAAGAATGTTATTAGTTACAAGAATTTTAGGAAAAATAAAATTAGGAGGTACACACGATGAGTGGTACAGTAAAATGGTTTAATGCAGAAAAAGGATTTGGTTTTATTACAGGAGATGACGGAGTAGATGTATTTGCACATTTCTCACAAATTCAAATAGACGGATACAAATCTTTGGAAGAAGGACAAGAAGTAACTTTTGATGTAGTTCAAGGTCAAAAAGGTCCTCAAGCTGAAAATATCTACGTTGCTAGATAGTTGAATTTTAGATCCCGAACCTTTTGGTTCGGGATTTTTTTATTGCTTAAAACGATAGCAAACATAGTAAAAGCTGATTTTTGATTGGAGCTCATTTCCATTAGCGTCATCCTAATTCAGAAAAAGGATTAGGATTTATTACAGGAGATGACGGAGTAGATGTATTCACACACTTCTCACAAATTCAAGTAGAAGGATATAAATCTTTGGAAGAAGAACAAAGATTTTCATAGAAATCAGCCGACTTGGAGCCGGATTGTTACAGTTATTTAATTAATATTTTGGTGAAAAAGTTTGACAAAGATTGTTTAAAATGTTAGTATTAGATGTTGCTTAAAACGATAGTAAACATAGTAACAGGTAATTTCTGATTGGTGCTCGTATTCATTAGTGTCATCCTGATTTGGAAATGTTATTAGTTACACGATTTTAGGAAAAAATAATTAGGAGGTACTCATGATGAATGGTACAGTAAAATGGTTTAATGCAGAAAAAGGATTTGGTTTTATTACAGGAGATGACGGAGTAGATGTATTTGCACACTTCTCACAAATTCAAGTAGATGGATACAAATCTTTGGAAGAAGGACAAAGCGTTTCTTTTGACGTAGTTCAAGGTCAAAAAGGACCTCAAGCAGAAAATATCACTGTCGTAGGATAATTGAATTTTCGAATCCCGTGTCAATGGCACGGGATTTTTTTATTGTTTGAAAGCTAAAAATGCATAATCCTTTGAGTATCTGTATTATGCGTTTAAGGATGGATTACACAATAAAAGGCAGATTCCTGAATAGGTTGTCTGCCTTTTATTGACACTGATATTACTTTGTCTCGTATTTTTTTATTTTTACAGAAAATCCGTATTCGGTAGAATATTGTTGTTCTGTTTTGTTATTTCATATCTGTAAATCAATAGATATTTTCCTTTTCTTTCTTTTACAGATGCTACAAGTATCTTCACTTCATTTTCAGATGGCAGTACTATTACCTTATCCTTGAGGTCTTGGATATAGTGCATTACATCCTGTGCATTTTCAGGATCAACAGCTTCTTTCACTCCCCACGGAAGCGACATTGTCTTTGTGTTGTCTCAGGTGGAGCAGAGGTTTTCTTTTCTTTCCATTATTGATTTTTCAATGCTTTCTATCAATTCTCTTTCAAGATTTGCAGTTTTTCCAAACATAGTATTCCTCCTCGTTTTATTGTTATTTTATTCTAATTAGGAGTATTTCTACTCTTTCATTATCATAGTATACCTTGGCTTCGTCAGTCATCATTCCTACCAGAGTTAGTTCGGTATCGTTTTTATATTGTCCTGCAAGTTCCCAGTAATATCCTTCCACTTCTTCCTGTCTTTCCATGTTTAGATACTTGACCATGCGGTAGATCAGCTTCATATTGGATTGGTCATAATCACATTTGAAGGTCATCATGAAGCAGTCGTCTTCTTCCTTGTAGTTGATGTCAAAGGTTTTAGCACCGAGATGAAAGAGATATGATGTCATCTCGTCCATTATCTTTATTATTATTGCATGTTCCTGATTCATTTCATCTCACCCTTTCCAAAGGCTCCAATTATTGGAACCAGTATTGCGGCCACGATTCCGGCCGAGAATCCATTGTTGTATAGATTGAGTCCACCGTGAAGGTAGCCTACATTCAGTACTACCGACGAATGGATAAATGCAGCAAGTATTCCCCAGAATGGACCGAACTCACCAGCTATGGGAGCAAGTGCCGTACCGAAGAGTGCTGCAAGCTGTATTGCAGGATCATTGATGTTGAATATCTTGGTCAGAGAACCTAGGAACACTCCAAGGAATATGGGTAGTATATTCTTTGGATGCTTTCCAAATGCACTGAATCCCACTATGGTGAATATTCCTCCTATGGTGGGTCCATTAAGGTCTCCCTTTATCAATAGAATATATGAAAGGGTTATGAGTCCCGTTATTCCCATGTTTATCATTGAAAGTGCCATTCCTTCAAGCTGTACGAAATCCGTTACAAGTCTTCCTGAATAGGTGAGTATTTCACCGTAGCCCTTGAAGGAGAATCCGTTGAGATACAATCCGACTAAGAGTATCAGTGTGAATATGAATGCCAGATAAATGCCAAGGATTGTATTGTTGCCCCTGGTCCAAATGAATTGGGGTGTTGGAACGAATCCATATGACTTCAGTATGGATACATAGATTGTACCCATCATTCCAGCAGTGAAGCCTATATTGTAAAGGTTGAATCCCTGGTGAACATTTATTAAGGCAGATGCAAGCGGTGGTAGTATGAATCCAAGAAATATGCCTGAAGCCATGCCAAGAGGTATGCTTATGGAGTATTGAAGATTTGTGCTGAACATGATTTCCGATACAACTGGTGCCAGTGCGGTGCCGAATAAGGCTGCAATGAGATACTTGCTGAATTTTTCCTTCTTGTATCTTGAATACAGATAAACACCGATTATTATGAACCATACGTTCATGAGGTTCTTGCCAAAAAGAGCAAAGCCCATTATTGTGAAGAGGGCGGCGATTGATACTCCATTGAGCCGGTGCTTCATCTTGAGTAGCATTCCTGTAAACATAAGTGTCAGGAGTCCTGAGTTTACAAATGCAGCACCCAGGTTGCCAAGCCCCATGTAGTCTGATATGAGAGTGTCCGGATTCGTAAGTATGATTCCAAGCCCTTTTATGATTTCAGAGGGTGTGTTTTGTGTAAGGCCGAAGAGAATCTGAAATATGGCCAGGGTGCAGACCATTATGTACTTGAAGTCCAAGCTGGATTTCAATTTTTGAGAAACAGAAATACTTTGATTTTGTTTATCGTCCATATTGAGGCCTCCCTTGAAAGCTTCTTAAGAATATTTTAATATATTGAGTGGAAATAAGCAATGATTTGAATTTCAATTCACAAAAACAATCAATAATGTTATAATGTAGAATACTTGTAAACGACGAGAAATAAGCTCTTAAATAAATTTATTGGAGATATATATGAAAACTGCAAGCAAAAGCATAATAAGGCTTTATCTGCCTTTGATAACCATAGCCATAGTCATTGCCTTCCTGTTTTTCAACAGTGATGCATTAACATCCATAGTCAGTGTCTTCCAGCCTGTGATTCTTGCCTTTGCCATAGCCTATATATTGGATTCTGTGGCCAATGTATTCATTAAAAGGCTAAAGATGAGCAGGAAGGTGGGAATACTTCTTACCTATCTCATATTTGTAGGTGCCCTAGTCCTCGCCATATCATATGTGGTGCCGGTTATTTCGGAAAATTTCAATTCCCTGGTGGATTTCTTTGTAAATGGAGATATTGATGTAAACCAGTACATTTCCGACTTGAGAAGCAGGACGGATAATGCAGCAATAAGCTGGGTTCTTGACAACTTCACCGATTCAACAGGTGAGTTGAGCCAGCAGGTAATAGAATATATTACCAGTGCACTCCAGTATATTTCCAATTTTGTAGTTGGACTGGTATCAAACATAGGAAGCGGACTTCTTGCCTTTTTATCAAGCTTTGTAATGTCCATTTACATGCTGCTTGAGAAGGAAGACCTTCTTAAGAGAATCAAAAGGACAAGCCATGCCTACTTCAGCCATGACAGGGCCAAGAAGCTTGAAGAAACCGTGGAAAAGGCCAATCATATATTCAAGATGTACTTCAACGGAAAGATTCTTGATTCTACCATTGTAGGCATCATCAACATCTTTCTCTTTACAATATTTGGAGTTCCATACAGCCTTATAATGGGTATCATAGTAGGAGCTGCAAATATGATACCCTACTTCGGTCCCTTCTTCGGTTCTGTACCGGTTATCCTTGTGTCACTTTTCGTAAATCCAGCCAAAGCCCTTGTTGCCCTCATTATTATCATAGCAGTAGGCCAGGTCGATGCCAACTTCATTGATCCTAGAATAATTGGAAAGGCTGTAGGAGTGAGTCCCTTCTGGGTAATATCGGGCGTCAGCATGGGAGCCATTGCTGCAGGCCCACTGGGGATGATACTTGGAGTACCTACTGTGGTACTTATCAAGACTCTTATTGAAGAGGATGTGGAATTGAGACTTAATCAAAAGGAAGGATCCAGTTCCTCAAATGACAATCCGCTGTAGGAAATGGAAAGTTCATAGACCGTTTCCTTGTTTCTGATTATATTCACCAGAAGGCCCTTGTCTGCAAAGAAATCGATGATTTCTTCTGCAGGCTTTTTACTTTCAAGGGAAACAACGGCATGAAGTCCCGAGTCTGCACTTATCATTGTGATTTCGCTTCCCCAAAGTCTCTCAAGATACTCCTTTATAAGGTTTCTTTTTTTGCTGTAGATTCTTTTTATCTTTCTCAGATGCTTGTATATATGGTCTTCACCTATAAAGGAGGCCAGTGTCAATTGCTCAAGCTTTGATGCCGATTGAGTGTATTTTGATGAAATATCCCTGTATCTGTCAAGGAGTCTTTCAGGAAGTATCATATAGGACATCCTCATGGCAGGAGTCAGAATTTTTGAAAAAGAACCAAGATATATGACCCTGTCATCCTTGTCAAGTCCTTGCAGACAAGGTACAGGCAGGGACTCGAAACGTATGAGGCTGTCGTAGTCATCTTCCATTAGGAAGCTTTCGTTGTTTGCCGCCCAGGAAAGAAGGTCAAGCCTTTTTCCAATAGGCATGAGGGACCCTGTAGGAAACTGATGGGAAGGGGACACATAGGCTATATCTGCCTTTGAATTCTCCAGGGATTTAAGATTAAGACCATCTTCCTTTACAGGTATATCCACTGTCTGGAAGCCGTAGTCTTCGAATATATATTTTGCCTTTTCGTATCCCGGGTATTCTACCGCTGCAGTTTTTGCCTGATTTTTCACCATGCCTGCAAGTATTCCCATTAGATATTGTATTCCTGCACCTATGACTATCTGTTCTGGTCTTGTTTTCCCACCTCTTGTCTTGTTTACGAAATTGGAAATCTCATATCTCAGCTTGTATTCTCCCTGGTAGGAACCTGAGCTGTATACTTTATCCTCGTAATCAGTAAGTATTCTGTTGTAGAGTTTTTTCCATATTTTTGTATCTATGCTTCCTAGATGGACATTTTCATTACTGAATTTTTCCGTGTCTTCATCTTCCGCATAAACATCTTTTTCTTGAGGCGTGGAAGGCACCGGAGATGTTTCTTTGTCGGAAAAGTAATCCTTTAGGTCATGAGCAAAGTAACCTTTCTTTGGAATACTATCAATATATCCTTCTGTTAGGAGCTGGAAGTAGGAGTTTTCAACTGTTGTTTTGCTTATCTTATAGGTGGAGGCAGTTTCCCTTATGGAGGGAAGTTTGTCCCCTTTTTTTATTGTCTTATTCTTTATTTCATCCCGAATGTGTTCATAGAGTTGTATGTATACTGGTTTCTTGGATTTTTTGTCTGGAATAAATGTAAATATCATAATTCACCTCTGTCCTTATTTAAAATATCAAATCTGTATCTTTTCAAGTGGTCACATTTGTATTATATTGTATTTAATAAAGAATGTGAAGGAGAAATTTTATGAGAGAAAGTAAAACAAGAATAATAACAATTTCGGCATTGATGGCCGCAGTGGTTTATGTAGCAACATATATAGGTACGGCACTTCCCTTTTCAGGATACATACACCTTGGTGATGCAGCAGTATTTCTTTCGGGACTTTTGCTGGGACCCCATTATGGAATGTTGGCATCGGCACTTGGCTCAGGAATGGCTGACGGATTGAAGGGCTATGTGATTTATATTCCTGCCACAGTGATTCTCAAGGGAGCCATGGCATACATTACAGGACTTGTAAGGGAAAAGAGCAACAGCACAGTTGTAGGGTCAATGGTTATTGGAGGTCTGATAATGGTTGCAGGATATTATATATATGAAGCATTCATATATAGCAACATGGCGGCCCCCATTGTAAGCATACCCTGGAATGTACTTCAGTTTGTAGTTGGAATCGTAATAGCCATGATATTAATAAAGCCTTTTTCAAGATTCAAAATTTAATATTTGTTAAATGACCTTCCTGGATATATAATAATATAGCAGGAAGGTTTTTTGCTGGTCGAAATGCATAAATTGACCGAAAATTCTAAGGGCTCTATGGCCTGAGAAATTTATATATTAATTACACAAGAATTTAGTTTTAGATAGATTCTTATGATATTCATTAAATAGAAGGTATGGATAAAGATGAAGATAATAATAGATGGGGACGGTTGTCCGCAAAAGGCAAGAAAAATAAGTGAGGAATATGCAGCTTACTTCATGATAGACATGGTTGTCGTATCAAGCATCGACCACAACATGTATGGTGATTTCAGGACCATAATAGTGGACAAGGGGAGGGATTCTGCAGATTTCAGGATTATAGAGATAGCTGAGAAGGATGACATAGTTGTTACACAGGATTATGGACTTGCAAGTCTCCTTATTGACAAGGTATATGCAATACTCAACCCTGTTGGCTTCAGATATACCTATGAAAATATGGATAAGCTTCTTATGAAAAGATACATGGGTCAGAAAATCAGGAGAAGCGGAGGAAGGACACGGGGTCCAAAGAAGAGAAAAAGGCAGGAAGACCTTCAGTTTGAAGAAATTTTGTTGAAAATTATAGATGCAAAGATGAAAGATTGAAAATTTTTGGTGAAATGCAAATTAATTTAACTTTAATACAGTATTAATTTGTATTGAATTTAAATATATTATATAATTAAGTATGGACGAGGAATAATAATTAGGAGGTATAGCAATGGCAGATTTGTTTGGAAAGATTAAAAAAGGCATAGACAAGGGTATCAGCGTTGCAAGTCAGAAATCTGGTGAGCTCGTGGAAACTGGGAAGCTTCAATCTCAAATTATATCACTCAAGAATGATAAGAAGGCTAGCATAAACGAACTTGGAAAGCTTACTTATGAAATGCTTAAAAGCGATAGCTTTGAACTGGAAGTCCTTGAAGAAAAATACAAGGAAATACTTGAAATTGAAATGGAAATAGACAAAAAAGAAGAAGCAAAGAAAAATGTAGACGCCAAGGAAGCTGGAGAAGAAGGTCAAGCTGTAGAGGTTGAAGCTGAAGCTGTGGAAATGGCTCCATGTCCTAACTGTGGTGCCGAAAATCCTTTGGATGCTATGTTCTGCGGCAAATGTGGAACTAAGCTTGGAGAAGCGGCAGAAGCTGAAGAAACTGAATAGATACTTGATTGTGACAATGAAAAACAGCTTTCAATTGAAAGCTGTTTTTTTATTGCAATTTTTGCAGAAATATTTAAATATGCAGAATACTCTATTTGAACTTTCCATCCTTGAAAATGCACTTGTCCTTGACTACATTGCAGTAGGCAGTAACTGAATTTCTTGGAAGTCCAAGCTGATCTTCCACTGAATATGCCGATGACCTTATAATGTTTTGTAAGAATTCCAGTCCATTGCCGTCTCCTGAAGCAATCTGTACAAGTGGATAGTCCTTCCTGTGGCCTCTTATGAGTGTCTTTCCATCGAAGTATTCTATCATAAGATTGACCCTGTCCAATTTAATTCCTGCTTTTTCTGCAATGGCCTCAGCAAGCTTTTCAATATCCATTTCCAATTCTTTCTTTGGTATCTTGACTGTTATAAACGGCATATATATTCTCCTTTGTTATCTGAATTCTCCATTGACTATGAGATAACCCTTTTCTATTGGGTGACAATAGGCAAATACAGAATTTGCAGGTAATTCAAGCTGTTCCTCAACGAGAGTTGCAGTGGTCTTGGCAAGGTTTTGTATGAAGTCAATACCGTTTCCGGCTGAAGCTGCAAGGTGCACTACGGGATAGTCGTTGTCTGCTCCTTTGAAGAATGTGTCCTCGTCATAATAATCTACCATCAGGTTTACTCTGTGGATTTCAAGATTTGCTTTTTCAGAAATATCATTTCCAAGCTTTGCAATATCTAGCTTCATTTCTTTCTTAGGTACTTTAACTGTAATAAATGGCATAATTGTCCTCCTTGAAATATATAAGACAATTATATATATAATGAGAAGTTTATTCAAGAGTTTGATTAAAAATAACATGAGGTATTGCTAGTCCTGAATAGAAGAAAACAAATATAAGAAAAAAAGCTTAGATGAAAAGACCTGCAGCAATAGTAGCAAGATAAGACACACAGATCAGCATGAAATTTTTAATTGAAAGGCTGAATGTGTGTTTTTTTGTTTGTTTGAAATAAAAAAGTTTAAGGTTTACCGTCAGTGGGAATACCGTTAGCAGGGTCAGTAGAGAAATTAGCGGCACTGCTTTTAATATGGCTAAAATGACGATAGAGATATATGACATGAAGTATAGAGCTGAAAAAAGTCTCAGGGATTTCTCCTTGCCTATGTAATGGGGCAGTGTATGAGTATTTACTGCTTTATTTTCGACCATCTGGTAAATATTCTTTGCAAGATAGACATTAGAAATACACAGGCTACAGGGGAGGGATACAAGTATTACAAGAAGAAGTTCATAGATGTCGAATTTCAAAACATGATAAATACCGCCAAAGGATAGTTTCAAAAAACTGTTTATGTCAACCTGTAAATAGATGGAAAGAAAAATGGGAATAAGACCCATGTAAAAACCTATGACTATTTCACCAAATGGAGTATGTTTTGTAGGTATAGGTCCCCAAGTATATAGTATTGCTGAAATGAAGGAAGCTGATATGATAATGAGAACAATAATATTTGTTTTTAGGACAAGAAGAGCTCCAATGCCTGCAGACATAAGGAAGAAAGAAGTAATAATTCTCCTTGCATCTTTATGGGATAAGCTGTATTTTTCCATGAAATCAGGCATAGGATAAGGATTTTCCTCTGCTTTACCGGAATTTTTGCAGTCACTATAGTTGTTGAGGGCTGTAGAAGCCGTATCAAAAGCCAAAAAGAAGATCAGTATTAAGAGGAAATTTTCCAGCTTGAAACTACCGTATCTATAAAGACTGAATACGGTTCCTGTAATTAATGGAATGATGCAGGAAATCCTCTTGCGAGGTTCGATTAGTTTCAGAAAACCTTGAAATGTCATTTTGTCCTCCGTATATCTATACTACAATTATATCAAAAAAACGAAGGCTAATTTATGAATATTAGTTAATCTTTTTTTCTTATTATACACTTGCTTTGTATAATAAACTTATTCTGTTACTGTTCCCACCTTGTCTACATTATCAAGAACTTCATTACCATGGGGTGCTCCCTGGATTGCATTTGTAATATCTCTCCCTGCATTCTGACCGTTATGGCTTCCGCCGCTCCAATGGCTTACATTCGTTACATCGTAGATTATACCGTCAACTGCCACATATGCAGGCTTGCCGTTCTGGCCATTGTATTTTTTTAGTTCCGTCAGGGTTAGCTTGATTTCTTCATCAGTTTCTGACTGCTCTTCATCATCAACATTCTCATTTGATTCATTTGTAGCCATATCATTTGTTGTACAAGATGCTGATAGAGCTATAAACATGATTAGAACAAAAATAATCAAAAATTTTGGAAATCGCATAAGTGCCTCCTTTGGATAATTTATTGCTATATACTAATTATATCATATCGATAGTGCATCTGAATATTGTCCATTGCATAAACATATGTGTTTTTATTATTTGACATTTTCTTTCTCTGTGATAATATCAATATATAGTTGAGAAGCTATTAGTTCATTATTAATTATGAAGAAGTGCTGTTACTGATTGAGAATAAAAACAATTTCTAATATTTTCTTTAAAGGAGAGACAATGAAAAAATCGACTGTATATATATTGATCATAGTATTATCCATAGTCTTGCTGTCATGCACACAAGAGACCCCTGAACCGGAAGTTCGTGATATGAAGGTTGCGGTAGCCATAGTACCACTTGAAAGTTTTGTGGATGAAGTGGGAGGCAGTCTTGTTGATGTAGTGGTCATGATACCGCCGGGAGCAAGTCCTGCCAATTACCAGCCTAACCCCCAGCAGATGGTTGACCTTAGTGATTCATCCATATATTTTTCCCTAGGTGTTCCTGCCGAAAATGCAAGCATATTGCCTAAACTGGGAGATATGAATGGGGACATTAAGCTTGTGTCACTGGATGAAATTGTAATGGAAGAATATCCAGCCCTTGTCATTGATGACCATGACCATGGAGATGACGTTGGCCATGAAGAGGATGAAGTTGATCCCCACATATGGCTGTCACCAAGAAGGGCAATTCTCATGGTTGAGAATATAAGGGATACATTGATTGAAGCTGATGGGGAAAACCAAGAAATCTATACAGACAATGCTTCTTCTTATATTGATAAACTTAAGAATCTTGATCAAAGACTCCAGGCAGCCTTTGTCAAGCTGGACAAGAAATCATTCATAATATACCATCCCTCATATGGATATTTTGCAGACGACTATGGTCTTGAAATGGTGACTGTAGAGGAAAATGGCAAGGAAGCTACAGTTGACAGGCTAAAGGATATAATTGATTTTGCAAGGGATAAGGATATAAGGGTAATATTCTACCAGGAAGAGTTTGACAGTAGCCAGGCTGCTACTATTGCCCGGGAAATAGATGGCATTGCAGTGGAGGTTTCTCCTCTATCATATGATTATATAGAAGCTATGGAGGATATACTTGAAAAGCTTGAATCGGTTCTCAAGTAAGTAATGGATTTTACGGTTAAATGACTTTATAAAGGAAAGGAGTCACTATGTATGATGTAGAAGTGAACAATATAAATGTATATTACGGTGAAGTTTGTGCTCTTGAAAACGCAAGTATAATGATAAGGAATAAGGCATTTCTTGGAATAATAGGACCCAACGGAGGAGGAAAGAGTACCCTTTTAAAGGTTCTCCTTCATCTTAAGAAGCCTCTTTCAGGGGCTGTGAAGATTAGGGAAGGTTTGAGGCTTGGATATGTGCCCCAGCATGCATCTTTTGACAGGTCATTCCCCATATCTGTAAAAGATGTTGTACTCATGGGAGAGCTTGAGCATACCATGAAGCCATTCAAGAAATACAAGGTGTCGGATATAGACAAGGTCAATGAATTGCTTGACTTGATGAAAATAGAGGATCTGAGGGACAGGCAGATAGGCGAACTTTCTGGAGGCCAGCTTCAGAAGGTCCTTATAGCAAGGGCTTTGGTTTCCAATCCCGATGTACTCCTGCTTGATGAGCCGTCATCAAGTCTTGATACAGCTACGAAAATCGAGGTTTTTGAATTCCTCAAGAAGCTAAATGAGAAGAAGACCATAGTTGTGGTGACCCATGACATGGAGCACATCTTCAACTATATAGACAGCATAGCCTGTGTAAACAAGTCAATCCACTATCACGACGAGGACAGGGAAATAAGCATTGACAACATAGAGGAAATTTTCGGATGTCCAATAAATGTACTGCTACAGACAGGTACCCTCAATAGAAGGGTGATCAGCAGGAGGGAAGACAATGATTGATGCAATTCTCAACTATAATTTTGTACAAAATGCTTTTCTTGCAGCTTTCTTTGCAAGTTTGCTATGTGGAATAATTGGAACAGTAATTGTTGAGAAGAGGCTTGTGAGCATGAGTGGAGGCATAGCTCATGCATCCTTCGGAGGTATAGGACTTGGATATCTCATAGGAGTGGAGCCAATAATACCAGGCCTTGGATTTTCCATATTTGCAGCGCTATCCATATCGAAGATCAACAGGAGTTCCCACGCGAGAGCTGATACCCTTACAGGAATGTTCTGGGCCATAGGAATGGCTCTTGGAATAATGTTCATATCACTGTCGTCGGGATACAAGCCGGACATGACCACTTACCTATTTGGAGACATACTTACAGTAACGGATTTTTATCTCAACATTATGATGGTATCTACTGTCGTTGTTGTATTCATTGTTGTTGCATTTTTTGACTACTGGAAGGGATACATGTTCGACGAGGAATATATGAGTGTTTTGGGAATGAATGTTGTCTTCATGGAGAAGATTCTCTTTGTCCTCATATCATGCAGCATAGTGATCCTCATCAAGGTTGTTGGTATAATACTGTCTATTGCACTATTGACAATACCACCATCAACGGCAAAGCTTTTTACCAAGAACCTGAAAAGCATGATGGTCTTGTCGACTGTATTCGGTCTTATGTACAATGGAGGAGGCCTTGTCATATCATATTATCTCAACATACCCTCAGGAGCTACAATAATACTTTTTTCATCTTTCGTATATTTCACCCTTATGATTTTCAGGAAATGATGAATAATGAATTGCAAATATTATTTATTCGTAACAAAATTGAAATAGCATTTACCCTATAGTATAATATATTTAGGAATTATTGACATTTTAAGAAGGTAAAAAGCACATAACCCCCAAGCGAATAGGGATTATACCGTTAATGGATTATGGCCCCTTTTATGAGGGGTTTTATTGTTGGATTGCTTTTTACGACTTCAAGGAAAGTTTAAGAAAGTTGATGTATAATTTCTACAGGGGCAATACCGACATGGTTGCTATAGGATTCACTTTTAAGGTGACGAATTGAAGTAACCTGGAAGAAGCTTTTGTGTAAAAGGGAGGAGTATTATATGGGAGATTTGAGCAATTCATTGAAAATGATTGCGATTTTAAGTAGCCGGGGGAAGACAAAATCGCAGGAACTATCGGCTATATTGGGAGTTACCAGGAGACAGATACAAAGGTATAAAAAGGAACTCACAGATGCCGGAGTGGATATTAAGACGGAAAGAGGAAAAAACGGAGGATATTATGTTGACCAAAATTTTTTTCTCAACAACATGATATTTGATTCGGAAGACAGAAAGGTACTTAGTGAAGTAGTTCAAAAGCTTGAAAGCGAAGATTCGGAATTAAAGAATGACTTCAGACTGGTATATGACAAGCTCATAGCATATATGAATCATAATGAATATGAAAAAAGCGTCAATTCATCCATTTATATGGAGTATACGGATTATAGAAGGGTAGGATGCAGAAAGAATATCCTTGATATTCAGGCTGCCATTTATTGCGACAAAAAAATCCAAGTAAGTGTGGCAACCGGTCATAATGAAGTGAAAAGTGATGTTTTTCGTCCAATGAAGATTGTTTACAGGGATGGTGATTCCTACCTTGTTTCCTTCAGTGAACCCGACAGCATGCTTAAAAACATTAAAATAGAAGATATTGTCAAAATTGAAATACTGGAAGACCGGTTTAACAGTAATCTGGAACTCATGCTGAAGGACCATGTCATGAATAGTTTTCTATTGGAAGGTTCAAACCAGGTCAGGTTCAAGCTTAAGATAGAATCGCCCTATTCTGCAGTTGCATCTTACAAGAACTGGTCATCGGACCAGCTAGTAGTGGATCTTCATGATGGAAGTATATATTTTGAAGCTACTGCATGCGATAAAAATGATGTTGTGGACTGGGTCCTCTCAATGAGGGAGGGGTGTTCCGTTCTTGAGCCTGAAGAGTTAAAAAATGAAGTCAGGAACATTATCATGAAAATGCAATCTAAGATATGATGCAGATAAAATGTTAAAAAATTGACTCAAACAAAAAAACTGTTGTCAAAAAATTCGTTTATGATATACTATTTAATGGACAGTTGACGCAGAACATTACAGTGTTTATTAGCAGACGGGAGCGATTTAATGAAAAGAAAGACATTTATATTTTTAATTATGGCTTTGATAATAGTATCATCAATGATTACAGGCTGTGGAAATGGAAAATACGACATAAGCAACGGAGAAATTACTACTGATGAAGGATTGATTCAGGGTGACTATGGCAGCTTTGACGGTAATTATTATGAAACTGAAGAATTGACTGAAGGTAGCAGAATAACCTTTGGCTATGCAGCCGGAACTGTCAGTGGAGAATTGTCGGCACAATTGGTTAATCCAGGAGGAGAAACCGAAGTTGTAATAGAAGACAAACTGACTTATGAAATCAAGGATGCAGGGAAATATAAGATAGAAGTTATCGGAGTTCAGCATTCAGGTGCCTTTGCTCTTGAGTGGACAGTAGAATAGAAGACATAAACAAAACACTTTTGCAGAGCAAGGGTGTTTTTTTTATTCTTAATTTTGTTTGTCACTTTTGAAAAAGTGAAGTATAATAAATATATACTTTTTTTATATAACCACTTTAACAAAAGCAGTCCATGGGATTGCAACAAGTCAAAATCCGGGTAGGTAGTTATATGTCAATTGATGTTGTTTTAACTTATTGCATACTTATTATCGCAATTATTCTCTTCGTAACTGAAAAATTGAGACCTGACATAGTAGCCATTCTGATTATGATATTGCTGGCATGGAGTGGAGTCATCGAGGTTGGTCAAGCTTTTTCCGGCTTTTCAAGCAATGCTGTTGTATCCGTTATGGCAGTAATGATAATGGGCTACGGCATAGACAAGTCAGGTATCATGAAAAAACTTTCAAAGAAAATCATACAGCTTGCAGGAAACGGTGAAAAGAAGTTGCTGGTATATGTATCATTGTCAGTGGGACTGATTTCATCATTCATGCAGAATATTGGGGCGGCAGCCTTGTTTTTGCCTGCCCTAAGAAGGATATGCAGACGTACGGGTATACATCCTTCAAAACTTCTCATGCCTATGGGATTTGCAGCCATACTTGGAGGAACCATAACCATGGTTGCATCAGGCCCTCTCATTATACTCAACGATCTGGTATTGCAAAGAGGCTATGAAAAATTCAATCTTTTCAGTGTAACCCCTGTAGGACTGGTGCTTCTTGCATCAGGAATACTCTACTTCTATACCATGGGAAGCAAGGTCCTGCCCAATCCTGAAATTGAAAGCAGGAAGACACCACAAAATATATTAAAGGAAATCTATGACCTGCCCGACAATGTATTTGAAATATTCGTAAACAAGGGCAGTTCAATTTCAGGAAAGACTATTGAAGAGATAGATCTTTGGACAAGGTTTAATGTTAATATACTTGCAATGTTTGAAGACGGAAGCACTGTTTATGCACCCTGGAGAAGGACCAGGCTTCATGACGGACAGGTTCTTGCTGTTTTAGGAGGCAGGGAATGTGTTGAATCCTTTGTCAGTGAATGCAATCTCACCCTCAAAGACGAGATGGAAATATTTTCGAATATAAAGAATGAGGAATATGCAGGTTTTGCAGAAATAATTGTACCACCCAAATCAGCTTTTATAGGCAAGAGTCTCTGTGAAATAGCAGTGAGGAAAAATTTCAGTGTTGAACCTATCATTTTCATCAGCAGGGAAGGAGACCGGATAGACTTTTATGACAGGCCTATGGAATCGGGTCAGGAAATGATAGTTTTCGGAAGATGGGTGGATATAAGGAAAATAAAGGAAATCAGGGATTTTGCAGTTATAACGCCAATTACCGCTAATGTTGAAGATGAAAGCGGAAGCAAGTGGATATTTGCTCTGGGATCGTTACTTTTTGCAATAGCCATGGTTCTTATGGGAGTAAGGCTGTCCCTTGGATTCTTGACTGGAGCCTTTCTTATGATACTTACAAGGGTTATACCCTTTGATGAGATTTATTCAGCAATTGACTGGAAGACAGTATTCCTCCTTTCGGGCCTTATACCTTTAGGTATAGCCTTTGAAAAAAGCGGAGCTGCTGCAATAACTGCAGGAGTCATAATAGAAATAATAAAGAGTTGGGGAACTCTTCCTATCATGTTTGTTGTGGGAATACTTGCAACATTGTTTTCCCTTTTCATGTCAAACAATGCGGCTACGGTGCTTCTTGTACCCCTTGTAATGATAATGGGTGAAGAGTTTGGAATAAACCCAAGAGCACTTGCAATACTTGTAGCAATCTGTACATCAAATTCGTTCATACTGCCGACACACCAGGTAAATGCATTTTTAATGACTCCGGGAGGATATAAGAATGCTGACTATCTCAAGGCCGGAGGAATCATGACGGTCATATTCCTGGTAGTGGCTGTAATATTTGTATACATACTATTTATTTAAAGGAGGAATCTATGTTACTAAAACATTATTACGTTGAGAAAATTGCACACAGCTCCTACATCCTTGCAGGTGACAAGGAATGTGCAGTTGTAGATCCAAGGAGAGATGTAGATTTTTACATTGATGAGGCAAGAAAACTTGGTCTTAAGATAACTCATATTCTTGAGACCCACCTACATGCCGATTTTGTGTCAGGACATGTGGAACTTGCTGAAAAAACCGGTGCAAAGATTTATATGCCGGAAGCTGAAAATGCCACTTTCCAGTATATTGCTGTTAAGGAAGGATATTCTTTCGAGCTTGAGGATATGAAGTTAGAAGTACTTGAAACTCCAGGTCACACTCCGGAACATGTAAGCTACGTTCTTACTGACTTGTCAAGAGGTCAAGAGCCAATAGGTGTTTTTGTAGGTGATACTCTTTTTGTTGGAGATGTAGGAAGACCGGATCTGTTCCCAAACAGAGCCCAGGAACTGGCTGAAAAGCTTTATGACAGTCTTTTCAACAAGCTTCTCAAGCTGCCTGACTACTGCGAGGTTTATCCTGCCCATGGTGCCGGGTCACTCTGTGGAAAATCAATGGCTGCCAAATACACGACTACCATAGGATATGAAAAGAAATACAATGCAACACTTCAAAAAAAGGACATGGATGAATTTGTCAAGGCTCTTACTAATGATATGCCTGAAGTCCCGGACCATTTTGCACGAAGCAGCGAAGTCAACGGGCGCGGTCCACTGCCTATTTACAAGCTTCCAAAGATGATGACTATGACTCCCGCTGAATTTAATGAGGCTTACCAGGATTCTAATACTATCATTCTGGATGTGAGAAGCTATTTTTCCTTTGGAGGTCTCCATGTACCGGGAGCCTACAACATAGACTTTACAGGTAACCTGCCTACCTTTGCAGGATGGATTCTTCCTCCTGATAAGAATGTGTTGATTATAGCAGAAACATATTCCATAGCTAAAGCTACATCCATATGGCTCAAGAGAGTCGGAATCGATAATGTAACAGGATTCTTGCAGGCTGGTATGCATCAGTGGGTCGTTGAAGGAATGCCTATAGACCGTATTGAGCAGACTTCTCCACCAGAACTTTTGGAAATGATGAAAGAAGGCAATACAGTCCTTATAGATGGACGTGACAACAATGCATACAATGAAGAACATGCAGAAGATGCAATCAATATACCTGCACCTGAGCTTAGGACAAGAGACGGGGAATTGGACAGGGAAAAGAATATTGTTGTATTGTGTAATTCCGGTGGAAGATCAAATATGGGAATAAGCATATTGAAACAAAAGGGATTCAAGAAGGTATACAATCTTGCAGGAGGTATGAAAGGGTATCTTGCATATAAGGGAAAATAGTGATGGAAGTATACAGCTTTGAATAAAGCAATGAAGCTTTTCTTCACGTCAAACTAGGAGGTTCCAATATGAATGTTTTTACCATGGTTAAGTGGTCTCCCTATGTTGTGGGGGCTTTAATAGGTATTTTGAATATTATTTCCCTGCTCTTGTCGGACAAGGTAATAGGTACTTCTACTTCCTACGCAAGGGCAAGTGGTATGATAAGGAAGCTTTTTGACAGAGAATATGTGGAAAACAATGAATTCTACCTGAAGACTGCTCCTGAAGTTGATTGGGCATTCATGCTGGTAATAGGCATTGTAATAGGGTCCTTCATATCGGCAATGTTGTCCGGAGATTTCAACATAGTTGCTGTGCCGCCTATGTGGGCCAATGAGATATCCCAGGGATTCTTCCTTAGGTTCATAGTGGCAGTATTTGGTGGAGTTATAATAGCCATTGGATCAAGGTGGGCAGGCGGATGTACAAGCGGTCACGGAATCAGTGGTACTGGACAGCTTTCTGTATTGAGCTGGATAGCAGCAGCTGCATTCTTTGTTGGCGGTATTGTTACTGCCTTGTTGATTTACGGTTTATAGGAGGTGGAGACATGATGACTAAATTACACGAAAACAAGGGACTTCAATTGTTGTTGGGACTTCTTGCAGGAATATGTTTCGGCTTTCTTCTACATAAAGGAGGAGTTACAAAGTACGACATCATAGTTGGTCAGTTGAGACTTCAGGATTTTACAGTTTTGAAAATCATGCTGTCAGCAGTTATTGTTACAATGATGGGAGTCAGTTTCCTATATCCCAAGGGATTAATCAAACTTCACGTCAAGGCCGGGTCTGTTAAGAATTCCATAATAGGCGGTCTCATATTTGGAGTGGGATTTGCAATCCTTGGTTACTGTCCTGGAACCATAGCCGGTGCTGTGGGAAACGGTTATATAGACGGACTTCTTGGTGGAGTAATAGGAATACTTGTGGGCTCGGGTCTCTTTGCATCAATGTATGGAGTTTTGAAGAGGCACAATATACTTTCAGAAGACAGATACAGCAAGAAATCACTTTTCGATGAAATGGATGGCAGGTCTTTTAGGTATACCATACCTATGGTTCTTGTTCTGATTATTATAATGTTGCTTGTTGAATTTTTTGCAGGGTAGGTGATTTTATGATTGATTATCCACATGTGATACTTCATGATATATCAGTTATAATAGCTATGCTAGCTCTTCTCATAATGATATGGGGAGTGATTCTTACCTTTGTCAGGCTTATTTATAGTGAATTCAAAAAAAGGGGCAAGATGGTCATGCATAACCTAAGGGAGGAACTCAGGATCAAGTTGGGGTCGTATATTCTCCTTGGACTTGAGGTCCTTATAGTTGCAGATGTCGTCGAGTCAGTAGCAAACCCATCAACAGAAGAACTTATAATGCTGGGAGGCATAGTCCTCATAAGAACTGTCATGGGATTTTTCCTTGAAAAAGAGCTGCAGCCTCATGAAGATCATCTATGGAAATAGTGGGGTCGCATAATTTGATATGACAACTCCCTGTTCACTCGGTACGACAAATCTTGGTTTAAAAGGTGGATTGTCGAACCTCGAATTCGAGATATGACAATCTACCGTATTAATTGAAGATTATCATGTTGAGGGAGTAGGGAACTGTAAGCTGATTCAACACGAACCTGGTAATATAGTTATTTGGCATAGAAAAAAGCTTCTGTTGGAGAGTCCTCCATGCAGAAGCTTTTGCTTTCCATTACTATAGTGGCTGCAGTATATCTGTTACCACTTGCCCTTTGCTACGTGACCAGCAAGTTCAGCCTTGCACATTTGCTTAAGTTCCCATGCAGTGTCTTGAGCTTTCTTGAAAACTGAAACACATGGAGGATCAAGATTGATTTCTTCTCCTTCTTCTGCAAGTTCTTCAATTGCCATACAAAGGTTGATTATATCCATATGTATGTCATTTGTTCTGTCAGAAGTAATGATTTTTTCTGAAGCCTCTTCACTTAATTCTTCGAATTTTTCCTTAGGAGCTCCACACTTTGGACATTTGTCTCCGAGTTTTTCCTTTTCAGTTACGTAACCGCATACTGTACACTTCATTAAATTTTCCATTTAATACCTCCTTGAAATTTCCATTCAATACGAATGCATATCTTTATTTTATCACTATTTTAAAAAAAAACAAATAATAAATACCCATTTCAATAAAAATCATCATTTTATTTTGAATTTCCTACATGAGTAAAAACTGGTCAATATCATATTAAACAAGAATAAGCTTAAAAGAAGCTTGAAATATTACATTATTTTAATTGTATTAAATGTGAATATATGCTATTATTTAAGAACTGACCGGTCGGTCGGCAATAAAATATGAGGAGATTTTTATGAAAAATAAGGTTTTAGCAATGATTCTTGCACTTGTTATGATGCTTGCACTTACTGGGTGCGGCGGAAAACAGGAAGCAGCTGAAGTGGAGGAAAACTACATTGCAGTTGAGGTGGAAATGCTCGACAGAAGCGACCTTTACATAGAGAATACTTTTTCAGGAAAAGTATACGCTGACAAGGATATTTATGTAAGTCCCCTTCTTATGGCAGAAATTGAAAGCGTAGATGTAGAGATAGGAGATTATGTAGAAAAGGATCAGATTCTTTTTACTCTTGACGGAGACAGTATAGAGAATTCGGTAGACCAGGCCAATGCAGCCTATTCTTCAGCACTTGCCAATTATGATATGACTAAAGAGCAGATAGGTATGGCAAAGGATTCCTTCGAAAGGACAAAGGAACTTTATGCAGAGGGAGTAGTATCAAAGGCACAATATGACCAGGCTGAACTTGCTGCTTCCGACAAGCCTCTTGAAGCTGCCCAGAAGGGTCTTGACCAGGCAAGGCTTGGATATGAACAGGCCCTTGACGCCCTTGATAATGTTGAAGTTACAGCACCTATAGCAGGAACTGTAACGGCAGTTGACATTCAGGTGGGAGAGATGGCTTCAAACATGAAGACTGCAGTGACTATAATGGATCTTGAAAATGTTGTAGTAAAAATAGATGTGCCAGAAAATATTGTAAACAAGATTTACGAAGGGCAGATGGTAAATCTGACAGTTGAATCTGCTGGCATAGACAGTAAAGCGGAAATACTTTCAGTAAGTGCATCCATAAATTCCATGAACCATCTATATCCTGTGAAGGTTAATGCTGAAAACAATGGAAGTGTAAAGTCTGGAATGTTTGCCCAGGTGGTAGTCAACACAGACCTTAAGGAAGGGGTTCTTTCTGTACCTGGAGATGCTGTTCTTGAAAAAGAGGGAGATTCCATTGTCTATGTAGAGTCCCAAGGTATTGTTTCTGCAAAAGTCGTAGAAACAGGACTGGATACTGGTGACCGTGTTGAAATACTTTCGGGAATTTCTGCAGGAGACAGTATCGTCGTAAAAGGTCAGAATTATGTCAGTGAAGGTACAAAAGTCAAAGCAGTAAGGGGTGAATGATTATGTTATCAAAATTTGCAGTAAGGAGACCCGTTACTATTATAATGATGATACTAATCGTCATCCTGATTGGTTCCGTATCTCTTTCAATGCTTCCCGTAGACCTTTTGCCTTCTATTGAGTTCCCTATAGCAGTAGTGTCTACAAGTTATTCGGGAGTAGGACCTGAAGAAATGGAAACATTAATAACAAGGCCTCTTGAGGATGTTCTTACAACCGTTGAAAATATCGATTCAATGCAGTCCTATTCATTCGAGGGTGCCTCCCTTATAGTATTACAGTTTGATTTTGGTACGGACATGGATTTTGCTGCCCTTGAAATGAGGGAAAAGATTGACCTTGTAAAGGGTTATCTTCCAGAAGATTCAACAAGTCCTACTGTATTCAAGTTTGACCCAAATGCAATGCCTATTCTTTATATGACCATAGAGAGTCAGGGTGATTTGTACACTACTCAAAGTATTGCAGAGGACATTGTAAAGGCAAGACTTGAAAGGATAGAAGGTGTTGCTTCAGTAGATGTACTTGGTGGATATGAGAAAGAAGTTGAAATAGAACTCATGGAGGACAGGATTGAAGGATACGGTTTATCATCCGACTACATTGCAGGAATTCTGGCTGGAGACAATCTCAACCTGCCCGGTGGTGAGGTCTATAAGGGCAACAAGACACTTACAGTAAGGACTCTTGGTGAATTTGAATCTGTAAATGAAATTAGAAATGCCAATATACCTCTTATGACTGGAGGAATAATAAAGCTTAAGGATGTAGCTGGAGTAGACCTTGTCAACACTGAAAGGTCAACCATTGCAAAATACAATGGTATGGATACACTGGAACTTTCAGTTAATAAACAGTCAGGTATCAATACGGTAAATGTTAGTCGTCTAATACACAGTGAAATTGAAAACCTTGAAAAGGAATATCCAAACATAGATATAAAGACAGTTTTTGATCAGGCTGACTTCATCAATCAGGCAATTAGTAGAATGATACAGAGTGCCCTGATGGGAGGTATTCTGGCCATACTTATACTCTTTCTCTTCTTGAGAAATATAAGGTCAACCTTAATCATATCTCTCACCATGCCTATTTCTATAATAGCTACATTCATACTCATGTATTTTTCAGACGTTACCATGAATATGATGACCCTTGGTGGTCTGGCTCTTGGAATCGGTATGCTTGTGGACAACTCAATCGTTGTTCTTGAGAATATCTTCAGACACAGGACCGAAGGTATGACTATAAAGGAAGCATCAGTAAGAGGAGCCAACGAAGTAGCAACGGCTGTAACTGCATCAACTCTAACAACTATTGCTGTATTCCTTCCAATAGTATTTGTTGAAGGAGTTACATCAACAATATTCAAGGAACTGGCAATGACCATAACCTTTGCCCTCATCAGTTCCCTTGGAGTTGCCTTGACGCTGATACCTATGATGTCGTCACAACTTCTAACTATAAAGAACATCAAGTTTGACATACATGCAGAAGAGGAAAACCAGTTCAAAAAAGGAGTCCTCAACAAGATAAGGACTGTATATAAGAAGGTTCTAAGGGCAGGACTAAACCACAGGATACTTGTAGTTATTCTGAGCATAGTGATATTTGTTGCCAGTGCGGCGTCACTGACAACAGTAGGATCATCTTTCTTCCCAAGCAGTGATGAAGGACAGATAAACATTACAGTCAGTCTGCCAACAGGTGCGGAGCTTGAAGAGACTGAATCCCTAGTAACAGAACTTGAGGCTATGCTTTACGATATACCTGAAATAGACTATATTTTCTCAAGAGTAGGTTCAGGTGGACAGTTTGGAAACATGGGAGGATCTTCATCGGATGTTGCTTCCATGATGGTTATGCTTGATGACCTTTCAGACAGGGACAGGTCTACATTTGAAGTTGCCGATGATGTCAGATCTCTTGCCAAGGACATACCTGGTGCAGAGTTTAGCGTATCTTCTGCATCAATGATGATGGGTTCGGGTCTTGGTGGAGGTGGAATCAGCATCTCTATCAGAGGAAACGATCTGGATATTCTCGAAAATGTAAGCAATGACATCAAGAATATGATGATGCAGGTTGAAGGAACCCGTGAAGCAACAACTTCTCTTGAAGAAGGAGTACCGGAGGTTCATATAAACATAGACAGAAACAGGGCCGCCCAGTATGGACTTACATCATACAGTATTGCAAGCGGAGTAAGCTCAACTCTTTCCGGAAAAACGGCAACAACCTTGAAGCTTGATGGTGAAGAGATAAATGTTGTAATCCAGGGTGATGACATATATGGTCAAAGTATACACAATCTTGGTTTGATGCAGATATCGACTCCTTCTGGAAGTACCGTTCCCTTGTCACAGGTGGCAGATATAGAACTTTCAAGAGGTCCTGTAAGCATACAGCGTGAAGACCAGGCAAGAGTTGTAAGTGTCAGCTGTTCGACCTTTGGCAGAGATGTACAGAGTGTATCGGCAGATATTAATGCATTGATAGAAGAATACGACGTACCACAGGGATATATCATATCATTTGGTGGAGAGACTGAAATGATAGAGGATGCATTCAGTGACTTGTCTCTGGTACTCTTACTGGCCATAATCCTTGTATATATGATTCTTGCTGCCCAATTCGAATCATTGATTCAGCCTCTTGCAATCATGCTTACTGTGCCACTTGCACTTTCAGGAGGATTTTTGGGACTTACTCTAACAAGGGTTGACCTGAGTGTTCCTGCGGTTATTGGATTCATAGTCCTTGTGGGTATAGTAGTAAACAATGCCATAGTATTGGTTGACTATATAAATAAAAGAAGGGCAATGGGAGAGGACAGGAAGGAAGCCATACTCAATGCAGGACCTATAAGACTTAGGCCCATACTCATGACTGCCCTGACTACAATGCTTGGACTCTTCCCGCTGGCACTTGGCATAGGAGAGGGGTCTGAAATGTCCATGCCCCTGGCAATAGTTGTCATTGGAGGACTCTTGCTGGCTACGGTACTGACTCTTGTATACGTACCTGTTGTGTATACCATAATTGACGATATAGCTGAATTCATAAAGAAAAAAATTCGCTGGTCGGAGGCCCACAATGCCTGAGCTAAGTAAAAGAGAGTTGATTCTTGGTGCTGCCTTTAAGATTTTTAGTACCAAGGGTTACCATAATGCTAAAATTCAGACCATTGCCAATGAGGCAGGGATTGGAAAGGGCACCGTTTACGAATACTTTTCAGGTAAACAGGAAATCTTCGAGGAAGCCTTCATCAGGAATATTGAAATGGGCCTTAAAGAGGTTCAGGAGATATTTGACAGTGAATTGCCTTTCAAAGAAAAACTGGCTAAATTTCTTAAATACAAGTATAATATAATTACAGTACACACCAGTCTTGCAGAGATATTCTTTGCCCAGGGAGACCTTATTTCGAAGAGAATAAAGGATGTCTTTTTCAAGAATATGGGCAAGCATACATTGGACGTCATAGCCCTCATTGAGCAGGGTGTCCAGGAAGGCATCTTAAGGGAAAATGTGGACAGGGAAATAGTCTGTTCCTGTATCATGGGACTTTCAAATCATTATCTGGGAATGGTGATGTTCAAGGAAGATGTAGAAGGACCGGATTACGAATATATTGTAGATCAGGTTATAGAAGGGTTTGGTGTAAAGGAGGATTGCAATGAAAACTAAAATAACAGCAATTGTATGTTTAGCGGCGCTTGCATTGTCATTGCCTGTATTTGCAACAGAAGGTGTGACGGCAGTTACAACATCAATTGAAACAACATCTGCAGTGGCTGAATTGGAGCTAACTCTCGAAGAGGCTCAGAACCTTGCAATAGAAAACAGTTATGCAGTTAAAAGTTTGCTTAGAAATATAGGGAATACAAAGGATTTGATTGACGACCAGGAAGAGCTTCAGGAGGATATGGAAAATCTCTTGAAATTGCCACTGGCATATCTGCCCGGTGATATAACAAATGACTTCATCAACACTCTTCTTATAAAGAAGGGTTATGGTGTCAAGGGAGCTGAAACTCAGCTTGCCATTCTTGAGAATACAATTGGCCAGACTGAGGAAGCACTTAAGATAGGCGCTCTTACGGCATATTATCAGGTTATTCTGGCACAAAAGACAGTAGAACTTAATTCTTCAGCCTATGAGAATGAGCTTGTTCATCTGAAAACGGCTCAGATCAAGTATGATACGGGAGTAATAACAAAGCTTGAACTTCTTCAGGAAGAGCTTGCAGTAAATACTGCAAAGACGGACCTTGATGATGCAATGGATGACCTTGAAATAAGGGAGCTTGAGTTCAACAATACCGTTGGCCTTGATCTTGGTGAAAATGTAAAATTTGTTTCAGGAGTGGAAAATGGCGAAATGACAACACTTACAATCGAAGAAGCTCTTGCACTTGCCTTTGAAAACAGACCTGAAAGTGCCAATAAATGGGCTGAGTATGAGCTTCAGGAAGTTGAAAGCAGTGCCTATAAATCATATTATACTTCAAGCAACAGGCAGTATAAATATGCCGTTGAGGAAGTGGAAGAGGCAATGCACAACTATGAGCAATCTTTCAGAGACATTGAGCTTGACGTAAGAACAAAATACCTTGAGCTAGTAAAGTCTGAAAGAGCTTTGAACAACATGGACGAGACCATATCTCTGTCAAGTGAGGCCCTAAGGGTAACAAAGCTTTTCTACCAGTATGACCTGGCTACCATTCAGGACGTATCGGATTCGGAAGCGTCTTTGAAGCAAGCTGAAATTGGTAAATACCAGCTTCTTGTAGGATACAACATAGCAAGGGTCATGTTTGAAAACTCAATTGGTGTGGGAATGCCTAGCCTTTCGACTTCGTCAGCATACTAGAATTAGATTGAAGATATGATTGACAATAGCGTCGGTTGCCTTGCAGCCGGCGCTTTATATTAGGCTTGTCTGGATTGGAATATAAATAATTTATTCCAATCATCTGCAGCTAGCATATGGAAAAAAGAATCCACATGTGGTAAAATGGTTTCAGTAAATAAAAAACAAGGAGGTACAACTATGGCAAAGGTAGTTGTTTATTCAAGTAATACATGTCCTCACTGCGTATCTGCAAAGGATTATCTTAAGGAAAAGGGCGTTGAGTTCGAAGAAAAGAACGTATCAACAGATATGGAAGCAAGAAAAGAGCTTATGGGTATGGGATACATGGGAGTGCCTATAATAATGGTAGACGATGAAGTTGTTGAAGGATTCAACAGAGCAAAACTTGACGAGTTAGTGTAGGTGTGATCATGGATTTTAACATAACACCGGGACTTAAGTTCCAGACAGAAAATATTGTTGAGCACAAGGATACGGCAGCAGCCATAGGAAGCGGCTTCGTGGAGGTGCTTTCAACTCCTATGATGATTGCAAATATGGAGGGCACATGTGCAGCATGTGTCAAGGACTTTCTTCCTGAAGGTTTCTCTACAGTTGGAACCCATGTAAATGTCAGCCACAAGGCTGCAGTTGACTTGGGAGAAAGCTACAAGACTGAATGCGAACTAATTGAAGTGGACAGAAAAAAGCTTGTTTTCAAGGTTAGAACCTTTGTGGATGAAAAGACAATAGGCGAAGGTACTCATGACAGATTCATCATAGATGTTTCAAAGTTTATGAACAAATAGACAGGCAGGAGAATTGAATGATAGACAATATTGCAGATGAAATCATCGTAACGGGCTATGCAAAGCTTCCTTCCAACATTACTGCAAGGAAGCTTTACGAGGTAATAGCAGTTGCCTTGCTGGTGAAGACCCATACAGGTGAAATACTGGAAGCGGACTGCACTTTGTCAACGAATCTTGCAAAGAGTTTTACAAATGGCATGCTGAAAGGAAAGAGCCTTAATGATATGGAGAACATTGAATATACAATAGATACTGCATATTTTGGTTCGGCAAAAAAAGCAATAAAAACGGCAGTACAAAACTGCAAAAAAAGATTCGATTCCTTATTGGAAGATGAAGATTGATAATAAATTATCAATTCATTTGACAAATTTAGATTTTTAGTATATTATAGATTCATAAAAGAATATCCTATTTATTCGTGGTAATAAGATTTCCCCTTATTTACAAAGCGAGTGATGCACGGTTTAATGGCATTCCATGCCTTTAATTCGTGCTTTTTTTATTCTATTAATTAATTTTTATATATTAAATGGAGGTGTCCAGAGATGGATAATAGAATCAGATGCAGTGAGCTTAAAGACAGAATCGTTAGTGCTGATCAAGCGGCTTTGTTGGTAAAAGATGGAATGGTTGTTGGTGCCAGTGGTTTTACACCTGCGGGATATCCCAAGGCTGTGCCTCTTGCCATAGCAGAAAGAGCTGAAAAAGGGGAAAAACTGGGGATAACACTTATAACTGGAGCTTCAGTTGGGGACGAACTTGACGGAGCCCTGGCAAGAGCCGGAGTAGTCAAGAAAAGATATCCCTACCAGACTAATAAAAGTATGAGAGATGGAATCAATGCAGGAGAAATCGCTTATGCAGATATGCACCTGAGTCACGTTCCACAATGGATTAAATACGGTTACTTTGGAAACATAGACGTTGCTATAGTAGAAGCAGTGGCAATTACAGAAGAAGGTGGAATCGTTCCTTCTACATCAATAGGAAATTCGAATGTACTTGTGGATATGGCAGACGCTGTCATAGTTGAAATAAATTCATCACAGCCTGAGTCCCTGGAAGGGATTCACGACATTTACAGTCCGGCAAACCCACCACACAGAAAGCCAATACCTGTTTTGAATCCAGAAGACAGGATAGGAACACCATACATACCATGTGATCCTGACAAGATCAAGGCCATAGTCTATACGGACATTACAGACAAGACCAGGGGAGTAACTCCAATAGATGAAGATTCCAAAAAGGTATCCAAATACATAATAGACTTTCTCAAGGATGAAATAGAATCAGGAAGAATGCCTGAAAAACTTCTCCCTCTTCAATCTGGAGTTGGCAGTGTGGCCAATGCAATACTTGGTGGACTATGCGAATCTGATTTTGAAAACCTTGCTGTTTATTCGGAGGTTCTTCAGGATTCGGTACTTGACCTTATAGATGCTGGTAAGGTTGATATGGCTTCTGCAACTTCACTTACCATTTCACCTGAAAGACTTGGTGACTTCTATGAGAATTTCGACAAGTACAGGGACAAGATAATCTTAAGGCCACAGGAAATAAGTAACAACCCTGAAGTAATAAGAAGACTTGGCGTCGTTGCTATGAATACTGCAATTGAATTCGACATATATGGCAATGTAAATTCTACAAATGTAAATGGAGTAAGAATGATGAACGGTATTGGAGGTTCAGGAGATTTCGCAAGAAATGCCTATCTTACAATATTTATAACAATGTCTACAGCTAAAAACGGTACTCTTTCAAGTGTAGTCCCATTTGTAAAACATGTAGACCATACGGAGCACGATGTACATGTAGTAGTAACGGAGCAGGGAATAGCAGATTTAAGAGGATTGTCTCCTAAAGAAAAAGCAATTACAATAATTGAAAATTGCGTGCACCCTGATTTCAAGGAAGAGCTTATGGAGTACTATGAGAATTCTCTGAAAGAGAGCTCTCATCTGCACACGCCACACGAACTTAGCAAGGTTTTTGAAAAAAATAAGTGGCAAAAAACAACTAAAATGAAATGAAAATGCAAGTTGTAAAAAAAATAAATCATTTTTGCAATTTTACTTGCATTTTTAAATAATAAACTATATATTAACACTATATTTAGTATGTAAAAACGTACTTTGGAGGTAAATTTAATGTTTGATAATGAGAAACTGGGACAATTATCAGAAGAAAGAAAGAACTGGGAAGAAAAGACTTTGGG